>JAEZVA010000058.1 GCA_023443315.1 Bacillota bacterium
GGCAAGGCCGTAATAGATGGTGTTGCCGCAGCGAACAAGCGGCTTGCCGTGGTACGTAAGGGTCTTGCCCTTCTGAGGGGCAGGTTTCTTTTCAGACATTGTAAAGTCCTCCTTCTCGTCCCGATTCTATATAAAATGGTCATATAGCGAATTAAAGTATAATACGCGTGCTTCTGCTTCCATTATGTGCGGAGACACCCGATTCTAAACCATTATATCGCACACAGCATGACGTTATCAGCCGAAAAATAGAAAAAAGCGGCTCGTCAGAATCTCTCTTTCGAAGACCGCTTTACAAAAGATACCGCATCAAAGGGCGCGCTAGTCGTCGAGATACGACTTGACCAGAGCCTGCAAAAGTTCGTCGCGGTCTATGCGGCGAATCAGGCTGCGCGCGTTGTTGTGTGTGGTGATGTAGGTGGGGTCTTCAGAAAGAATGTAACCGACAATCTGATTAATTGGGTTGTAGCCCTTTTGGCGCAACGCATCGTAGATTGTAGTCAGCGTCTTTTTCATCTCAACCTGTTTATCGTCATGAATGGAAAAGGAAATGGTCGGATCATTCACAATAAAAGCCTCCTTTACAAACACACATGCATGACAGTGGTTAGACTGGGCAAAACTGTAGTAGCCGAAAATGTTTGTTCGTTTTACCCTTTTCTATAGCATACACCAATTAGCAGAATATATCAATATTACGACTGCCCAAAAATTATGAACAATCTTTGAAATCGATTACAAAAAAAGGGCAACCGACAAAAACGGTCGCCCTTTTTGTAGTATATTGTGGTTACGCGCGCCGCTGCGCGCCCAGCGCCTCGACGGCTTTTAGTATGCGCTTCATTGCGGCATCCGCCTGCTCGTCGGTCAGCGTCCCTTCGGCAGAACGCAGCACTAGACTAAACGCAAGGCTCTTTTTGTTCTCGCCGAGCTGCTTGCCGCGATACACGTCAAATAACGCGACCGACTCAAGCAGTTTTCCTGCAGCGTTTCGGATTGCCTTTTCCAGCGTCAACACCGGCATCTCTTCATCGCAGATTAGCGCAATGTCACGGGTGACAGCGGGGTATTTGGGTAGCGGTTTGTAGCTCTTTTCCGCGGTGCGCGCCGCAAAGAGCGCGTCTACATCCACAGACGCGACATAGCAGCGTGTGCCGATGCCATAGTTTTCTGCAACCAGCGGGTGGATCTCGCCCATCATACCAGCGCGAAGACCGCCCAACAGAATCTCGGCACAGCGTCCCGGATGGAAGGTGGGTGCATCGGTGACCGCCGCGTAATCCGCCTCGGCGCAGATGGTGTTCATCAGTGCCTCGACAATCCCCTTTAGGGTATAGTAATCGGCGTCTGGACCATACAGCCCGATGCCCAGCACCCCACTTTCGTGGGGCAGTTTCTCGGGGTCTGCGTTTTTCACGTAGATGGTGCCGGTTTCAAACAGCATTGCCTCGGGGTTGCGGTTGTTGTAGTTGCGCGCAAGCACCTCTAAAATAGAGGGCAGCATGGTGGTGCGCATCACACTGGTTTCCTCGCCAAGCGGGTTGCGAATGGTTACACTGTCGCGCAGGATGCTGTCGGCGGGCAGACGAATCTTATCGTAGTATTTGGGGCTGATGAACGAATAGGTTTGCACCTGATCGCAGCCGCAGGCGCGCATCACCTCGCTGATGGTGCGGTTAAACTGCTGCTCGGGGGTCAGTGCGCCGTCGGCTATGCCGCGCAGGGCGGTGACGGGGATGTTGTTGTAGCCGTAGATGCGTGCAATCTCTTCGGCGATGTCCGCCTTGTGACCCACGTCGGCGCGGAAGCTGGGTATGGTAATCGTCCTGCCGTCACACCCAAACCCAAGGGAGGTAAGGATGCGCACCATTTCGGTTTCGGGCAGGTCTATGCCGATAAAGCGGTTAATCCATTCGGGCTCAAGCGTTACGGTGCGGGGCGTTTTGTCGGAATAATCCGCGTCAATCAGCCCGCTTACTACGTCGCCAACCCCAAGCAGCTCCACCAGTTCGCACGCGCGCTCCAATGCAGGCAGGGTATTTGCAGGGTCAAGTCCCTTTTCAAATCGTCCCGAAGCCTCTGTTCGCATGCCAAGCTTTTTTGAGGTGGTGCGTACCGAAGCGCCGTGGAACACCGCCGACTCAAACACCACGGTGTCGGTGTCGTCCATAATGCCGCTGTACTCGCCGCCCATTACACCTGCAACGGCCGCTGGCTTTTCACTGTCCGCTATCACGAGCATCTCGGGGGATAGCGTGCGCTCCACCCCGTCCAGTGTGGTGATGGTCTCGCCGGGTTTTGCATTGCGCACTACAATCTGCCCGCCCGCTACATATCGGTGGTCAAACGCGTGCATGGGCTGACCGTATTCAAGCATGACATAGTTTGTAATGTCCACCAGATTGTTGATGGGGCGCACGCCGCTCGCCCGCAACCGCTCGCGCATCCAGCGGGGGGATGGCGCAATGCGCACATTCCTCACCACGCGTGCGCTATAACGTGGGCAGAGGGCGGTGTTTTCGATAGTAACCGTCAACAGCGCATTGATGTCGCCGCCCGATTGCCTAACCGCAGGGGTGTGAAGCCGAAGTTCCTTGCCAAACGTCACAGCGGCTTCGCGTGCAAGACCGATAACAGACAGGCAGTCGGGGCGGTTGGAGGTTATCTCAAACTCCACCTTCACATCGTTTAGCCCGATCGCTTCGCGGATATCCTGCCCTACGGTGCAGTCCTCTTCAAGCAAAAAGATACCGTCCTCAATCGCGTAGGGGAAGTCGTTGATGGTAAGCGAAAGTTCGCTCAGCGAGCACAGCATTCCGCAGGACTCCACACCGCGCAGCTTGCCCTTTTTAATCTTTACGCCACTCGGTAGCGTAGAGCCGTCGAGCGCAACCGGCACTATGGCGCCTTGTGTTACGTTGGTGGCACCCGTTACAATCTGTACCGGTTCGCCACTGCCCACATCAACGCTGCATACCACCAGCTTATCGGCGTCGGGGTGCTGTGTGACTGATAGCACCCTGCCAACCACGACATTTCGTATCTCTTCGCCCTCGTTCTCGTAGCCCTCTACCTTAGAGCCGGACATCGTCATGCTCTCGGTAAACTCACGGGGCGATGTTGTTATATCAACGTATTCGCTCAACCATCTCATCGATAGATTCATATTACCCTCCATTCCGCCGCGTTGCGGCGATACAACTCATTGTATAAGCGCGTTTGCGCTATTGTTTTAGAACTGTGCCAAAAACCGCACGTCATTGTCGTATAGGTGGCGCAGGTCATCAATGTTATAGCGCCGCATGACGATGCGCTCAAGACCCACGCCAAACGCAAAGCCGCTGTACACTTCGGGGTCAATGCCGCAGATCGAGAGTACGTTGGGGTGTACCATGCCGCAGCCCAAGATCTCGATCCAACCCTCGCCCTTACAAAGGCGGCAGCCCTTGCCTTGGCACGAAAAGCACATCATATCCACCTCGGCGGAAGGCTCGGTAAACGGGAAGAAGTGCGGGCGAAAACGCGTCTGTACGTCTTTGCCGTACAACGCCTTTACAAACGCGTCCAGCGTGCCCTTCAGGTCGGACATGGTGATATCCTTATCCACCACCAGTCCCTCTATCTGATGAAACAGCGGGGAATGGGTGGCGTCCACCGCATCGGAGCGGTACACCCTACCGGGTGCGATGATGCGGATGGGGGGCTTTTTATTCTCCATGGTGCGAACCTGTACCGGCGATGTTGCGGTTCGCAGCACGATGTTGTCCGAGATATAAAAGGTGTCCTGCTGGTCGCGCGCCGGGTGATCCTCTGGGGTGTTCAGTGCGTCAAAGTTATAATACGAGGTCTCCACCTCAGGACCCTCCGCGACCGAAAAGCCCATGCCAAGGAAGATCTCGGTTACCTCGTCAAGCACGGCATCAAGGGGGTGCTTTTTGCCAAGCTTTTTGCGTTTGCCGGGCATGGTAACATCCAACCCCTCAGCCGCAAGCGCCTTATCGCGCGCCGCTTCCTTGATAGAAGCCTGGTAGCGGTCTATGGCCTCCTCTAGCTGGGTGCGCACCTCGTTTGCAAGCTGCCCGATTACGGGGCGTTCCTCTGCACTGAGCGCGCCCATCTGCTTTAAGATGGCGGTGAGCTCCCCTTTTTTGCCCAGATACTTAACGCGTAGTGCATCCAGCTCGGATAGCGAGGTAATCCGCTCAAGCTCCGTTAGGGCGATTTGCTTAATCTGTAATAACTCCTGCTTCATAATAACTCATACCAGTCCTTTCCCTGACAATACTATTTGGCTGCAACCAGCAAAACGGCAACAAAAAAAGCTCCCGCCCGCCAGGTAATAGAGATTACCCATGGGGCGAAAGCCATAAAAGACCTCCGTGGTACCACCCAAATTTCCGCCCCCGAAGGAACGAACACTTTTCGCGGTCTGTAACGGGACCAGCCGTCGGCACCTACTTGGCATGCAGCCGTTGAGCGCCGCCGCTCGTGAGTGAACTTCGCGGTAATTTCCGTCTGCGCGCTTTCAGCCGGTGGCGCGCATTCTCTTTGGACGGCAGGGCTACCGTTACTCTCTCAGTCGGCACGTTGTAGCTAAATTAAACAATAGCACATCGATGTGGTTTTTTCAAGCCCTGTTTGTCTGCTATGTTTTGCCCCGCAAAAAAACGGGAGAAAGATACAATCTATTTCAGGGGGAAGTCTTGAAAAAGCCGTGGTTTCGTCGTACAATAAAGAGGAAGAGTGATGCATGGCTTGGGTATTGTAGCCACGAATACGTGTGCAAGCAATGTCTGGCGTCTCATAAAAACAACAACGCGCAACAACCTAGCAACAGGATTATTCCAAGAAATCTCGACCATCGACCCATCGATGGTGATTAATCTTTTATTTTTTAAGTCAGGAAGGAAAGGGTATTCCAATGAAGTTTATTGTAGAAACATCCGCACGTCACGCGCACGTCAGCAAAGAGGATCTAAAAACACTGTTTGGTGAGGGTGCGTCGCTAACTAAGAAGAAGGATTTATCTCAGCCAGGGCAGTTTGCCTGCGAGGAGCGTGTAACCGTTGTCGGTCCCAAGGGCAGCATCGCTGGCGTGTCTATCTTAGGACCCGAACGTCCCGTTACACAGGTTGAGGTTTCGGCTACTGATGCACGTTCGTTGGGCATTGTAGCACCCATCCGCGAGTCGGGCGATACCAAGGGCAGTGCGTCCTGTAAAATTGTTGGACCCAAGGGAGAAGTCGTTCTCAGCGAGGGTGTTATTGTGGCAAAGCGTCACATCCACGCTACCCCCGAAGATGCAAAGGCATTGGGCGTATCGGATAAAGAAGTTGTGGGTGTACGCGTAAAGACCGCCGACAGAAGCCTTGTGTTCGAGGATGTCGTTGTTCGCGTGTCCGACAAGTTTGCTCTTGCCATGCACATCGACACCGACGAGGCAAACGCCGCAGGTTGCGCAGGAATGGTTGAAGGCGAGATTATTCGGCTGTAATACTGCATGCACGTTGTCATACGGATACGGGCAGAAGAAAAAGCTCTAAATAGTGCGTAATAAACAACC
>JAEZVA010000048.1 GCA_023443315.1 Bacillota bacterium
TGCCGCCCACAATCACGCCCGAGCCGTTGATGGTAGCCGAGCGGGCACCTGTAATATCGCCCGCACTGCCCGAATTGCCTATGCCCTCCACCCTGCCCGAGCCGTTAATCTCAATCGATTTGACCTGCGCGTCGGTCACACTGCCCGAGCCCGAGATGCGCACGTGGTCAAACTCACCGCCTATTATCTTGCCCGAACCGTTTATCTTCACCGAGCGCGAGCCCGCACCATCCTGGTTGCCCGTTTTGTCTATATTCTCACCCATCGTAATCTCCTCCTTATATTAGCTTTAGCTTAAGTTCTTCCGCCGCAGCGGATAGGCTTATCTGCTCAATTACCCGCACACCCCTGTCGGGAAAAAGCCGGCAGGGCGGCGAGGCCATTAAGCAGCAGAACACGCCGAGCTTTCGGAACAATAACAGGTCGCTCTGTGTGCTTTGCAGTGCCGCGCTGCCGTCCTTTAGCACCTCCAGTGCCTGCCTCCCTTCGTCCGCGCTGATGTTGCCCGATACAATCAACCGGTCGAGAATAAACACCGCAAGGGCTTCGTCAAACGAAAGAGGTTGGCGGCTGCCGCGTGTGTCCAGATAAAGTGCAAGCGCACTTTCTGTAACAATGTTACGTTTTATTAGCTCGTCGGGGTGTAGCTGCACAAGGTTTGGAGCGGGAGAGAACATATCCGCAAGCTCGTCGAGGGAAACATCCTCCTTCATGCTAACAATCTTTTGAATGCGAGACAGCACCTTGTCTTTGGGAAAGAACGTCTCCTGCCCTGTATAGCTTGATTTTTTGATGAACCAGTCGTCGGGTATCAGCCCTTTGCGCTTCCAGCGGTACAGCTGCCCGTAAGAGATGTCGGTCAGTTCCAACAGTTCCTTCTTGGATATCAGCGTCATATTGTCCATTGGTCAATCCTCCTGTACACAGTGTAACATAACATTGTTACGTTGTAAAGACCCTGTTTGCAATTTTTACAATAATTTCTTCGTCTAAACTCAAACCAAATTTGTTTGCAACCCGCTCAAGAATAAAACAAGCCCGACCAGCTGTGAAGGCGCGGTCGGGCAGCAGTATTCGGGTATCTAACTTATAAAGTAAGCAAGCGGTTAGCCGTCCTGCCGTGTTTTGAGCAGGCGCTCAATCCGCTCGAGCGTCGGCGGGTAAACCGAAATGGGGAACCGCGTAACGGCATCCCCTGCGCAGGCGGCGGCAAACCGCACCAGCGCATCGTCGGGCATGCGGTTGTGCAGTCCGTACACGCACCCCGCCTTAAAGGTATCGCCCGCGCCAAGGGTGCTTACCGCGTCTACAGAGAAGGCGCGCATGCGGTTTATCGGGCCACCCTTTCGGGCATACAGCATCTCGCCGCCCCCGCCTGTAAAGATGACAAGCCCGTCGGTCTGTTCGGTGTAGCGTTTCAGTAACGCTTCGCGGGTTTCGTTTGGGTATGTGCCGCGCACAAATTCACCCGAGATGGCGCACACCGCGGCGTTTTTGGCAAGGAAGCTGTCGTATTTGCAGTCTATCGTCACATAGGGTACCTGCGCCTGCTTGCAGCACTGGGCGGCTAATAGTGCACCGTCCTCAATAAACGGGTCGATGGCCACGGTTTTTGCGTCTTGAATGTCTCTGGGGTCGGGTTGGTTCCAACGCTTTACAGGCGATGAAAAGAACTGCCCGAACTGACCAAAGCAGGTTCGGGTGCTTCGGTCGATGAGAACATAGTCCTTCACCCCTTCAAAATCGGGGTCACACACAAGGCGGGAGCAATCGATGCCGCGCTCGGTAAAAAAGCCGCGCAGCTGCTTTTCGGTACCACGCCCTAAAAAGTTGCCGTCAATCTTTACGCTACAGCCAAGGCTTGCAAGCACCGCTGCGGCAGCGCCCGTTTCGCCACCTGCAAAGGTGTGCATCTCTTTAATCTCACCGTAGCCGTCGGCGGCGGGGTAGTCGCCGTTTAGCAAAAAGCCCTGGGACCAGATAATCATTCCATATAGGTAGATGTCATGGCTCATACTGTTTTACCTCGCTCTAAGATAGTAATATTTGGGCTGCGTTACGACAATTGTAACACGCCTAAAGCACCGACGCAAGGGAGATGCGACTTGCAACCTAGTTTGCAACGTGATATACTAATTTCGTTTTAATGCCTCTCAGCGCGATACGGATAAACCCTCATTAAACCCGCGCGGCGGCAAGGTTTTACGCGGGCGTGGGGCTTTGCGTTTGAGCGATTAAAACCGGTTGAGTATTACACTGTTAAGAAATAAGCATAAGGGAAAGGAACGATGGATATATGAGCAATTTAAGCAAAAAGAAAACCACAACCAGCCTGATTGTTGCGGCGTTGATTGTCGTAGCGGTAATTGTGTTGTTTGTTAACTCTTTTTACACGGTTAACACAGGGCAGGAGGTTGTGATTCAGCGTTTTGGCAGGTACATAGAAACGGTGACCCGCCCGGGCATCAGCTTTAAGATTCCGTTTATCGACGAGAAAACGGTGGTGGATGTGAACGGTGTCTATCGCATGGAGTTTGGGTTTACAACGGTACGCCCAAACGAGTTTGTAGAGGACTACGAATCGGCGAAGATGCTTACGGGCGATGAGAACATCGCGCTGGTCGAGACCATCGTGCAGTATCAGATTAAGGACTCCAAAAACTATCTATTTAAAATCAATAGCATCGAATCCACGCTGCGCGTAATCGCAGAGTCGGCAATCCGCCGCGTGGTGGCAAGCCATACGCTGGATGAATCGCTGACCGAAAACAAGTCGGGCGTGCAGAGCGAGATTCTTGCCGACCTACAGCAGCTGTGCGACAAATACGAAAGCGGACTGAAGATTGTAAATGTACAGCTGCAGGACGTTAACCCGCCTGCCGAGGTGGAAGCGGCATTCCGCGACGTGGCGGGCGCTATCGAGGACAAGAACGCATACATCAACGAGGCAAACGCCTACCGCAACGAGGTGATACCCGAGGCGCGCGGCGAGGCGGCTACGCTTGTAAACACGGCAAACGCCTATGCGGCAAACCGTGTGGCGGCAGCCGAGGCGGAGGTTACCGCATACGAGCAGCTGTACGAGCGGTACGCGGAAGGCACCCGAACAACTCGCGCTAGAATGTACCTCGAAACGATGTCCGAGATCCTAAAGGGTGTGGACATCTACATCATGGATGATCAGAACGGCATGAAGCTGTTTAGCATGAACAGTTAGGTGAAAAGGCTTTGACACGGCGTTTTTAAGGCAAAAAGGTCACCTAGAAAGGAATGATTACTACTATGGATAACGTATACAACGCGGACTTCTCCGCGCAGCAGCCCCGACAGGTGGATATTGATAAGGCACTGCGCAAAACAGGCAAGCTGGTGCTACTGGGCGCAATCATCCTGTTTGTGCTTATTGTAATTTCTCAAATGTTCTATACGGTGGATGAGACCGAGCACGTGATTAAATACCGTTTTAGCGAGATTGTTGAGGTAGACGTCAACAACCTGACCCCCGAGGAGTTTTCCGCGCTGGAAAACAGCGATCGGTACCAAACAATCAATCTGCGCCAGGGTGCGGGGCTGCGGTTTAAGATTCCGTTTATCGAGAAGATAGAAAAGCTCGACAACCGCCTCATCACCTACGAAACCCTGCCCAGAGAAGTCATTACATCAGACAAAAAGAAGATCATCCTCGACAACAACGCCCAATGGTGGATTATAGACCCGGTTCAGTTTAAGATAACGATGAACACCGTCACCGCCGCCAGCCAGCGCGTGGAGGATTTAATGTACTCCAAAATGAACGAAAAGGTGGGTCAAACCACCTCCCAGACGCTGATCTCCGACAAGGAGTATGTGTCCGACATGCTCGTGGAGAAGACGGAGGAGCTCAATGTGATGATGGCGCAGTACGGCATCCGCGTATTGGATATTCAGATACGCCGCACCGACCTGCCCACCGAGAACAACGA
>JAEZVA010000088.1 GCA_023443315.1 Bacillota bacterium
GAAAAAACCATGTGGCAAACACCACCACGATGAGCAGAACCATCATATACAGTGTGCGCAGTGGGTTTTTCAGCGCAAAGTACCATGCCAGCCGCAGCTGGATGACGATAGAGCCCTCAAAGCGCGACAGGGTGGGCGGCAAGAACAGCACCACAGCCACCGCCGTCAGGGTTAGGGCAAGCCCGATCATCAGATACACAATGCCAAAGGCGGAGTAGCTCAGCTGAAAGCCGAAGTTCACCGTCACGGCAAGTATAGCCGCCGCCGCAAGGCTGAGCAGGGACAGGATGGCGCCCTGCTTAAAATTATCCCGCAGTGTGCTGAAAAAATCACGCGCAACACCGTTGCCGTTGCCCCGCACCACCTTAACGGTGGTATGGTACAGCGCAGCGGTTGCGGGGATTATCGTAACAATGGCGATGCATGAAACAAGCCAGAATACACTGACTAATATCATGTTACCCACCTTAGTCAGCAGTACGATAAGCGGGTTGTCGTAATGAAACAGGTTTCCCATTAGGTAGCTCTCCCTTACTCGGCATAATACGGATGCGTGCGGGCATACAAGGCATTAACACGTAGCCTGCCACTTACATTATTTTGGATTATTCTCGGTATAAGCACAACAAGCCGCCTGGCATTTTGTGTTCCAAGCGACTTTTTGTGTTTTGTGTTACTGGGTTATTATAAGATACGTCCCTCGGTATCCTTAAAGAAGCGATCGCAGTCGCGGGCAATCATCTCGGGGCATTCGTCCGGTCCGCCGTGACCAAGATGCTGGTACGCAAGCAGTACCGCGCCCGGGATGGTGTTGGCTACCTTTAAGGCGTCGTCCGTTCTTGCTATGGGGTCGAGCATGCCGTTTATGATTATGACCGGCACGTTAATCTTAGAAAGCGCCTCGTAGAACTCCTCCTCCGTCTTTGCGTCGGAAGCGGACATGTTGTTGTTGGCAACAGTGTATTCCTCTTTTTTGCGCTCCATTAAGATCTCAAGATGCTCCTCGTGGTTGCGCTTACGGCGTGCAAGACGCTCGGGGTTTTGGGTGGGCCACTCCTCCATCCACGCCTTTGTCTTAAGAATCTCGCGGTTACCCACAAGAAGGTCAAGGTCTACCGGCGCGCGGGAGGGCAGGTTTAGTTTGCTCGAGGGGTCGCGGAACTGTGCGATGCCGTCGCAGCACGCAAAGCCACGCAGCAGCTCGGGGCGGTTAAAGCTGATGTACCAGCCCGCAAAGTTGCCGTGGGATACGCCCGAGTAGTAAAATGTTTCGATGCCCATTGCGTCGGCAAACGCAATCACGTCCTCGCCCCAGATCTTTGCGTAATCCTTGGGGGTGGGGTCGTAGATGTGCTCGCTCTCGCCGTAGCCGCGCATGTAGATCAAAAACACGTGGTAGTCATACGGGGGCTTACCCAGCAGCTCCATATGGCAGTCGGTTAAAAAGAAGTTCTGGGTAGAGATAAGGTATTTATCGCCCGAGCCAAACTCCTTGTAGGCAAGGGTTGTTCCGTTTACCTGTATTGTTTTCATATTGCTCCTTTTTATCGCGTTAAAAATAGTCTTATTTGTAATGCGATACGCGTATTATCGGTTCAGCGCAAGGCAGCTTACCATTAGCCCTTTACGCCACCGACGACAAGACCCTTGATCATCTGCTTTTGAACAAGCGGGTATACCATCAAGATCGGGAGCAGTGCGATGATTGCAATGGCCATTCGCGCGCCCTCTGATGGGAGCGACTGCATAGCAAGACCTGCCGCCTCCTGCATATCCGAGCTTGTTTTGAGGTATTCGATGTTGTCCATCAGCTTTTTGAGAAACACCTGAATGGTATACAGCTTTGCGTCGCTGATGTAGTACAGACCGTTGGTCCAGTTGTTCCAATAACCAATCGAGGCAAATAGTCCGATGGTCGCCAAAACGGGCTTGGAGAGGGGAAGCATGATACGTGCGAAGATCTTAAACTCGTTCGCACCGTCGATGCGCGCCGCCTCCACAATCTCAAACGGGATGCTTGCGCTGTAGTAGTTGCGCACCAAAAGCACGTTCATCGCGCTCATCAGTCCGCCCGGCAGCAGCAGTGCCCAGATGGTGTTCTTTATGTGAAACAACTGCGTCCAGATAATATAGGTGGACGTCAGACCGCCGTTAAACATAATGGAAAAGAAGATTAAAAACGCAAAGAAGTTTCTTGGGCGAAAATCGCGTCGGCTAAGCGGGTACGCAAACAACGACGTAATGGCGAGGTTTGATATGGTACCCACAACGGTGACCAAAATGGTCATACCATAGGCGCGAAAGATGGTAAAGCGCTTTGCCCACAGGTACTCGTAAGCGGCGCTGCTAAACTCTCTGGGGAAGAACTGGTAGCCGAACTTTGTTAGCGACGCCTCGCTAGAAAACGAGACGCTCAACATCAAAAAGAACGGGACTACGCAGTAGATGGCAATCAGGCTCATAATAATCATTGCGATGATATGGAACTGGTGCTGATCCTGTATCTTAGAAACTGCGGTTTTTTCGTTTTTCATACTCTGCCTCCTTAGAACAGCACGCTATCGCTGTCTATTTTTCTTACGGCCGCATTGGATAAAAGCACAAGCAAGAATCCCAGAATCGCCTGGAATACGCTGGCCGCACTCGACATTCCCACGTTATTCATCTCAATCAGCGCGCGATAAACGTAGGTGTCTATCGTTTGGGTGGTGGAATACAGCATGCCGGAGTTCAGGGTTACCTGATAAAACATTCCGAAGTCAGAGTTAAAGATTCTGCCGATGGAAAGCAGCAGCATCAGGATGATGGTGGGGCGAATCAGCGGCAGGGTGATATGGGTAATCTGCTGCCATTTGGTTGCCCTATCCAGACGTGCGGCCTCGTACAGGCTTTTGTCGATGCCCGAAATGGTTGCCATATAGATAATCGAGCTTTGTCCTGCCACCTGCCAGAAATGTACAATCGTTAAAATAATGGGCCAATACTTTGCGGTGGCATACCAGTTGATGCCTTCGCCGCCCAGAAGAACACGGTTTAAAAACCCGTTGGAGGTGCTTAAGAACGCGTATACGATATAGGAGAGGATAACAGCCGAGATCATGCTGGGGAAGCAGATAACGGGCTGAATCACCTTCGCGATCTTTCGTTTTGCAATCTCCGCCATCAAGAGCGCGATGGTAACGGCAATAATCATGCCAAGCACAATCCACACCAGGTTATAAGCCAAGGTGTTACGCACCATCGTCCACGCATCCTTTGTGGCGAACAAGAACTTAAAGTTGTCAAAGCCATTCCACGGGCTTTGTAGAATGCCCAAAGAGAAATTAACCTTTTTAAACGCAATTAAGATACCGAACATGGGCAGGTAGTTGTTGCAAAACAGATACACAAGCCCCGGAATCATCATTAAAAATAGTGGGAGAGACTGTTTAAAGCTAAACAGGCGCCGGTTTTTCTTCTTCTTTGCCAGCAGTCCGTTATAGGCGCCCTCCACGACCGCTGTATTTTTGGGTGTTGCCGTAGCCATAAGATTAACCCTCGTTTCATTGTTTCGTGTTTGTGTGGCGATGATGCCCAAAAATCAACGTCATGCCGATATAAAACGAATTCTACATTGAGTACCAATCTTCGTTAAGGTTGTAGGTATTAAAGCAGCGATAACAAAGATAAGTATTGGGGAATCTAAATTTCTTTAAAACAGGCCGGTTGTTACACCGGCCTGTCTTGTCTCTAGTAGATTACTTGTTTGCAAGCCAAGCGTCGGCCTGAGCCTGATATTCAGCTATAACTTCATCAATGCCGGCTGCCTTAAGTGCTGCGACAAACTCGGGAACATAGGAAGCGGGGTCAACGTCGCCGTATGCCAGTGCGTTATAGTACTGGTTGTATACGTTGGCAATTGCGGCAAGCTGGGTGGAAACCTTTGCGCCGTCAGGCAGGAAGCCGAACAGGGGAGGTGCCCATGCCTTGTCGATGCTTTCCTGCATGTAAACGAGGTCTTCCGGAGTGGAGTTGCCCTCGAAGGGGTACATCTTGAACTGGTCAGAGAATGCGCCGCAGGTAAGGATTGTGGTGTAGGGAACAGTGGATGCGTCTAAGCCGTCGGGGTACTTAATGCTGGTCTTGTCTTCGTTCCAAACCCAGCTAGAGCCCTCAAGACCATAGATCATGGTGTTGATTACAAACTCGTCGGTCCACAGCAGGTTCAGCATCTGAGCTGCAGCCTTGGGGTTCTCGGAGGTGTATGCAATACCCCAGTTAATGCCAGGATTTGCAAGGTCGCCCTTTTCAATCTCAACAGACTTGAAGGTACCGCCGTAGGTGTTCGAAGCAGTAAGCGCAATGCCGATGGATTCTTCGTTCTGGCCGTGCGCCATGGTTACGCCGATTGTTGCGCCGGAGTTTACCATGGAGTCTGCATTTACGGTGCTGGTGGAGCCTTCAGGGCTGGTGTAGCCTTCCTGACGGAACTTGTAAGCCCACTCAACAGCCTCTTTGAACGCCTCGGTCTCAAAGTAGTTGTTGAGCTTTGTGTCGTCGCCAACGGTAGCCACATACGGTCCGATGAGGGAGGTGTTCTTCATCTCTCTAAACAGAGCGGGGTAGCGGCTGGTGTCGGCTTCGATAATCTTGTCGGGGTTTGCCTTTTTGAGTGCGGCAAACAGGTCAACAAGCGAGTAGAAGTCGGTTACCTTGCTCATGTCGTAGTTGATAGCGTTGACATAAGACTCGTCGTAGATGTACTTCCAGGTAAGCACGAGGCCCTTATGGGCAGGTACAGCGTAGGTCTTACCACCGATAACGCTTGCGTCGATCCAGTTGCCAACCAGCTCTGCGGTGGGCTTCAGATCGTTGTCAAGGTAGTCATCTAGGGGAACCATGTAGCCGTTGGATACCCAATCGGTCATGTTCGAAACGAATACGATGTCCATCTTCTCGCCGCTCGAAAGCTGCAGAGGAAGTGTGGTCGCATAGTCCATGATCGGAACGATCTCCATATCAAGCGCAAGGTTGTAACCCAGGTCTTGAATATGCTTGCTGATCGCGTCCTCAATGGCTTTCTGTCCCTCTTCGTTGGGGATGTTCACCATTGCGGTGTACTTCAGTTTTACAGTGTATATTTCTTCGCTGGTAGGTTCACTGCTGCCGGGGTCTGTGCTCGGTGCTGCGGAAGAGCTCGCGGGTGCAGCGTTACAAGCTGCAAGGGCAAGCACCATTATGCTAGCTAAAACTAGTGCTAAGACCTTTTTGAATGTTTGGTTCATCTTTTTTCCTCCTGTTTAGTAAAATTCTCGTGCCACTTGGAAGCACCTTTATCATAACAATGAAACGCCTCTATTTCATTCGTTTATGTAATGCGGATTTTAAAAATTATACACAGTATTGAATAAAAAACGAGGACAAATCTTATGCAGATTGAATCCTCGTTTGCGTCTAACCCTGCAGCAGCAACGATGTAATCGTTACCGCCATTTCAATGTTCTCTGCTTGGGAGGCAATTCCCAAAAGCACCGGCTCGGGGTAGTAGCCGCGGCGCAACAAGGGGGAGTTTTCATCCATCCACACGCCCGCTACAATCTCGCCCCCCTTTGTGTCGGTACAGCGGTACAAGCGGTGCTCGTTTTGCTTTAGCACCTCTGGCGGCAGCCAAAGCTCCAGATTTTCAAACCCGTCCTTCTCCACATAGGGGTCAAACACCTCTTTGTTTGCTACAAACACATCCATGCCGCCCATGCCAAACAGCGCCGCCAGTGCCTGTATGGTGTAGCCGTCCTCCTCGGTTGCGCCGTTAAAGCGCAGCTTAAAGTTTGCATCTACCTCTATTTGTTCCTGTTCAGGGTCTTTGCCCGATGCCGCCAGTAGTTCGGTAAACAAAGGGTCGGTGCCTGCGGTCTCTTGGTACGCGTTTACGAGCACCACCGATAATGCCGTCTGCTTATTGCCTGACCAAAACAACGCGCTTGCCGCTATCAGCAGTGCCGCCATCGCAAGCACAAAGAGGGGCACCTTATAATAGTCCCAGATATAATGCATGCGCTGCCTGCCCTTTAATCGGCGCAGGGTTTCAAGCTCACGCTTTATGAATGTGTTTTCGTTATTCATTTTATTACTCCGTTACATTGTTTTGTTCGCCATTGCGCCACGCAAGCGGACCGATGCCGCACGCCTTTTTAAACACCGTGGAGAAGTACGACATGTTCTCAAACCCCGTGTCCAGCGCAATCTCGCTAATGGACTGATCGGTCGTCGTCAGTAGGCGTTTTGCTTCTTTAATCCGGCACGCGTTGATGTACTCGCGCAGCGTAAGCCCCGTTTCGCGGCGAAACAGCTTGGATAGATAGTTTGGGGTGATAAACACAAACGACGCAATGTCGTCGCGATTGATGTCCTCGTGAAAATGCTCACGGATATACTGCTTGACGTTTGCGATGATGCCGGTAGGTGCCTGTACCTCTTGTACCACCGCCACGGCGTTGTCGTACATGCTGCTGACAAACCGCATCATGTCAAACGCCGAGCGCTGGGCTTGGTCGTTGAGCTCACGCATCGCATCGTCGCGGAACAAGAAGTGCGCCTGAATGTTGTTTTGCTGCAGGTAGCCGTAAAATATCTGCAGCAGGTCTTGGTGCAGCTGATGAATAATCGCGTCGCTGTCGCCCCCGTGGTGCATTGCCTCGTTGACAAACGAGCCGATATAATCCACCAAAGCGCCCTTGTTGTTTTGCTGCAGCTTAAGCAGAATCAGGTCGCGATCCAGTGCGTATTCAAACTCTGCCTTTTGGTTTATCTCTTCGCGGTACAGCAGGGTTTTGCCCTTTAAGAAACGGGTCTTGCGAATCATCTTGCCCAGTTCCTTTGCATAGGGGTGCAACAGGTAAAACGGGGTGGTTTCCCCCACGACGCAAACAGGGCTGGAGCTGAGATGCTGCACGCATAAACGAATAAATTCGTTGCAACGCACGGTAAGCTCCTGCTCGGTAAACTGCTCTTCGGGGATGAACAGCAAAACGGTGTAGTACGGCCCCAGCCACGAGTCGAGTGCCAGCTCAAATTTCAGCTTGTCGGCGATTGCCTCGAGTGCAAGCTGGCGAAACGCGTATTGAAACGGCTCCTGCGGCCAGTCGTGCTCCATTGCCGAGGTGCGGTCGGTGGTGACGCCCACGACGCGGAACAGATCGTCTGCCGAAAACCCGCATTTCCATTTGGTAAGCGCCGCATCGATTCTTTTGTGGTCGGTGCCGTAGCCGCCCTTGTGTACCGTGTGCAGGATCATGTTGGTGGTAAACCGATGGCGATCCGAGCCCGCCTCCGACTCCCTGCGTTGGGCAATGTTATTGACCGCTTCCTTTACCACGGTAAACAGGTCGTCTGGCGCAAACGGCTTGGTCAGGTAGTTGCTTGCGCCGTACCGCACCGCCTCGCGTGCGTACTCAAAGCTTGCATAACAGGTTAAAAAGATAAACTCCGTTTCAACCTTGCTTTGGTGGATCCACTTGAGCACCTCGATGCCGTCACACTGGGGCATACCGATATCGCACAGCACGATGTCGGGCTGGTGCTCCGAGATAATCTGCTGCGCGGCTATTCCGTTGTAGGCATGAAAGATCTCGTCTATGCCTAGGGTGGACCAATCAACAATGGTTTCAATCATCTGAATCGTGGTGATATCGTCGTCAGCGATTAGCATCTTCATGTTTGCTCGTCCTCCTTATGTGGGATCCACAGTTCGACATGTGCGCCTCGAGGTGAGGCGTTGCGGATGCGCAGAAGATCATCCCTGCCGTATAATAGCTGCAGGGTGCGATAGATGTTGCTCAGCCCAATGTGCCCGTCAAGCTCCCGTATGCCTTCGCCCGTGCGGTATTGTGCAATTACGGCTTCAGGAAAGCCCTCCCCGTTGTCCTCTATAATCATGCGCATACCCGTAAACTCATCGGTCTGTACCCGCTCGCATTGAATCAGGATGCTTAAAGTGTTATACAGGCTCATGGCGTGTTTAAAGGTGTTTTCCACCACGGTAAACAGCAGCAGGTAGGGTACTTCAAACTCCTCTACCCCCGGGTCGTACCCGATAAAGGCGGCAACGCTGTCGGGGAAGCGAATCTTCTGCATATCTAGGTAGTTTCTTACGTTGTCAAGCTCGTCCTTAACCTGCACGGTCTTCTTTCGTATCTGAAGCATATAGCGCATAAAGCCCGAAAGGGAGGTAAGGTATTTGCGAATGTCCTCGTTCTTTCCGTGGTAGGTCATGCTCATTACCGTGGTAATGGCGTTAAGAAAAAAGTGCGGTCTTATCTGCGAGCGCAGCTGTTTTAGCTCGCTCTCCTTCTCGTTTAGCTGCTGTTCGTATTCTAGGATCTTTAGATGAACAATCTGGTCCGCCATCTTGTTAAAGCTGTTGTGCAGCACGGCAAACTCGCGGCTTCTCGGCTCATCAGTCAAGCGGTAGTACAGGTCGCCCGCCTCGATTTTTTGGGTGGCAACAAGCATCTGCTGGGTGGGTCGCGAAACAAGACGCGTCATCACAAGCATAAGCAGCCCAAGCAGCAGCAAAAACAGCGCGGAAATGATGGAAAGAGAGATGGTGGATGAGGTTAAGATGCTCTGCAGCGCATCCTCCCGCGTAATCAAAATCACCTGCGTCTGCACCATATTCAGCTCGTAGGCGCAAATCGACGCACCGGTTTGCGAAAGCGCATACCCGTCTTCGGTAAATGTAAGGCTGTCGCTCCAGTCATACCCGCCCGAATACTGAATTGCACCGTCCTTCACAAGCAGGTAGCCGGTATCGGCGCCACTAATCTCACCAATCAGCGTGTTGTCATAGTCTTCTACGCGCGAAAGCCCGCCGATGACATACTTGCCCAGCTGGTATGCCTTGATAAAATAGGTCTCATTGTTTATTGTAACCAGCGACCAGCTGTCGTCCTGTATCGAGGTGGCGGCAATCGGCTGCTCCTTTATGTGCCTTGAAATCTCGGCGTTCTGGCTGGAGCTCTGGTCGCTCGCGGCAAGCAGTAAAAAATTTTGGTCGGTGTCAAGGATAAACATATAGTCAATATCGCTGCTGGCAGCTATCTTGTTCTCCATGCTGGTAAGGGAGGACACCCTTGCTTGCAGCTGCATCATCTGAGAGCCGGATTTAAGCTCGGTGTTGTTGTAGACAATCCACAGCATCTCGCGCACATGCTCCCGTACCGCACTTAAGCGCGTGACAACCTCCTGCCCCCGTATTCGAAGGGCATGGGTGTTTGACTGTCGCACGGTATCGCTCGCCTGCCGATAAAAATACAGGTTGACGAACACTAAAAAACCCATCAGCAGCACAATGGTTGCGATAAGCAGACCAAAGATAATCAGTCGCCAAGACTTTTTGCGTTTCATCCCTGCTTTCGCCCCTTTCAACCATCCCGTTCACGTATTTTGCACAAATATATTATACTCATTTTTATACGATTTGTAAATGTTGCTGATTGAAAACAGAACAGGAAAAGAGATGCCTAAAGCGGCATCTCACAATCCTTCACAAGCTAGAATATCCTTATTTATCAACGTTTTTCCGCAGTTAAGGCGTTGCTTCAACTGCGGTTTTTTTGTAGCTAAAGCATTCTTTTGTGTCTTATTATTCCAGCATTGCCTGACCAGAATAAAACTCATAGTATTTTCCCTGTTTAGCCAAAAGCTCCCTGTGGCTGCCAAACTCCACAATCTGTCCGCTTTCAATGACCGCTATCTTATCCGCGCCGCGCACGGTAGAAAGGCGATGTGCGATGATAAACACCGTTTTGCCCTGCATCAGCTGGCGCATTCCCGTTTCTATCATCTGCTCGGTACGCGTGTCGATGGAGGAGGTCGCCTCGTCCAGAATCAGTACGGGGCGTTTTGCGACCACCGCACGCGCGATGTTAAGCAGCTGCCTTTGCCCCTGGCTTAGGCTGCCGCCGTCGCCGGTAATGCGTGTAGCAAAGCCCTGCGGAAGGGTCATGATGTAGTCGTAGGCGTTGGCGGTCTTTGCCGCCTCAATGCAGTCCTCATCCGATGCCTCTAAGCAGCCATAGCGGATGTTGTCCATTACGGTGCCGGTAAACAGGTGGGTATCCTGCAAAACAACCGCCATGCTGTGCCGCAACGAGCTCTTTGCAATGTCGCGAATGTCGATGCCGTCGTAGGTAATGCGACCTTCTTGCACATCGTAAAAGCGGTTAATTAGGTTTGTGATGGTGGTCTTGCCCGCGCCTGTAGAACCGACGAGTGCGATGCGCTGACCGGGCAATGCCTCGAGTGAGACCGAGCGGAGAACCGGCTTACCCGGCTCGTATGCAAACGAGATGTCCTCTACCCGGATATGACCGTGCAGGGGAACCGACCCGTCCTGCGTATTCCAGAAGAACTGCTCGTTGCCGTCTGAGATGTTACTTTCGAGCGTAATCGTTCCCTCATCCGATTCGGGAACGCCGTCCATGATGTTAAAGATGCGCTCTGCGCCGGCAAGGGCGGACATCAGTGTAACCACCTGGTTGGATACCTGGTTGATGGGACCGCGCAGCTGTTTGGTATAGGTTAAGAATACGCCAAGGCTACCCACGGTAAACGCGGCGGTGCCCGAAAGGTTGCCCTGTAGCACCAGCATGGCGCCCACCACCGTGGTAACGGCGTAGCAGATGCCCAGCAGCTGTCCCATAATCGGCATCATCGAGGTTCCGATGAAGTTTGCAGCGGTTGCCGCTTCGCGGTAGTCTTCGTTGAGCACACGGAACTTTGCCTTTGCGCGCTCTTCGTAGGTAAACGCCTTAACGGCCTTAATGCCCTCTATCATCTCTTCGATAAAGCCGTTCACGGTGCCAAGGGCGCGCTGCTGTTTTTTAAACAGCACACGGCTTTTGGAGCCGAGGTGTTTGCTGATAAACACAGCAAGTACCAAAAAGACCACCGTGATTAAAAACAGGGATGCGCTCAGCGAAAGCATAATAGAGATTACCGCAGCGAGGGTAATGATGGAGGATAGGAACGAGGTCACCGTCTGTTCCAGTGCCATCTGCACCGTATCCGCGTCGTTGGTAAAGCGGGACATCACCTCGCCGTTTTCGGTGCCATCAAAGAAGGAAAGCGGCATGTCCTGCAGCTTATCAAATACGTCGCGGCGAATGATGTTGATGGTTTTGCTCGAAAGCCGCATCATGAGCACCGATTGCGCGTAGCCAGCAAGAAGGCTGACCAGATAGACACCCGAAAGAAGCAGCAGGGTGTTAATCAGCCCGCTCCAGTCCTTGTTGACCGCGCCGATATTGGGGATGATGCAATCGTCCACCAGCGGTTTGAGCAGATAGGAGGCGCCAACGCCGGTTAAAGAGGCGACGACCATCAAGATTAAAACCCAAAAGAGGGTAAGCTTGTTTCTACCAAAATATTTGAGCAGCCTAAGACCGGTGCCTTTTACGTTTTTGGGCTTACGGAAATCGCCAGGACCCATACCCGGGCCGCGACCGCGACCGCCGCCAAAGCCCATTCTCTGTGAAGGACTAGCCATTTACAACCACTCCTTCCTGTTGGGAGTGATAGATTGCCTGATACACGGGGTTTGTTTTTAGCAGTTCAGAATGGGTGCCAACGGCCTCAATCGAGCCGTTTTCCACCACAACAATGCGGTCGGCGTTTTGTACCGATGAGATCTTTTGCGCCACCAGTAGGATGGTGCTCTCCTGATAACGGGTACGAAACGTTTCACGCAGCTTTGTTTCGGTTGCGGAATCCACCGCGGAGGTAGAGTCGTCTAAGATTAAGATTGCCGGGTTTTTTAGCAGGGCTCGTGCAATGCAAAGCCGCTGCTTCTGCCCACCCGAGACGTTGACGCCACCCTGTTCGATGTAGGTGTCCAGCCCGTCGGGGAAGCGGGAGATAAACTCCATCGCCTGTGCGTCCTCTGCGGCACGCAAAAGCTCTGGGTCGGTCGCCTCAGGTGCGCCCCACATCAGGTTTTCGCGGATGGTGCCGGAGAACAAGACGTTGTTTTGCAGCACGATGCCGATGTTCTTACGCAGCTGTATTAAATCGTACTCGCGGATATCCACATCATCAATCAGCACACGCCCCTGTGTCGCATCATAAAACCGCGGCACCAGGTTGATTAGGCTGGTTTTGCCGCAGCCGGTGCGACCGATGATGGCGATAAACTCGCCCGGGTTTATCGTAAGGTTGATGTTTTGCAGTACCTTGCCGGTATTCTCAGACTGCGGGTAGCCAAAGGACACGTTTTCCATACAAATTTTGCCCTTGATGCGCAGCTTGTCCTCAGGCCGTGAGTCTGCGCCTGACTGGACGTCCACTTGGTGGTTTAACACCTCACGGCATCGATCGATACACACCTGCGCGCGAGAAAGCCGTGTTAACACCATCGTGAACATCATTACCGAGAACATGATGTTATTTAAGTACGCCACAAACGTAAGCAGCTCGCCAGAGAGCATGGTCTCGTTACCCACCATCAACCCGCCAAACCAATACAGCGCAATCGCCGCAAAGTTAAATACCGCGGTACTGCAAGGCATCATCAGCGAAATCCTAGTTCCGGCTTTAATCGAGGTGTTCATCACATCGTCGTTTGCCCGTTTGAACTTGGTTTTTTCATAAACGGCACGCACAAAGGTTTTTACCACGCGAATGCCGATCATGTTCTCCTGTATCGAGCTGTTGAGCGTGTCCAGCTTTTTTTGCATCAAGCCAAACAGCGGTCGGGTAAAGTGCATAATGATCATAACAATTACACACATCAGCGGGATTGCGATAAGGTAGACGCTAGAAAGCCGCATATTAAGTCGCATGCAGATAAGCATAGACATAATAAGCAGCGTTGGGGCACGCACCAGCATGCGTACTACCTGAAGCACGACTTCTTGTATCTGTCGTACGTCAATGGTTGTGCGGGTAACGAGCGACGCGGTAGAAAACCGGTCGACGTCCGCAAACGAGAAGGTTTGTATCTTTTCAAACAGCGCATTGCGCAGGTTTGCGCCGTAGCCCTGCGCAGCACGCGAGGAGTATTTGGCGCTTAAGATACCACAAAGTAGCCCAAGACCCGAGATAACCACCATAGCAACGCCAATCCAGATGATATAGCCTTTGTTTTGCTTGTTGATTCCCCCGTCTACTACCATTCCCATCAACAGGGGCAATAGTAGCTCCGCCGAGGATTCTGCGACTGTGAGTACAGGCGCAAAGAAGAAGTTCTTTTTGTATTGCCCGATGTAGTCCGTCAGTTTCATCGCCATTGTTTGGTCTGTTCATTCCTTTCCGCGATTCGTGCCACTTCCTTTGTTTTTCACGCACAAATCCATAAAAGCACATATTATTTCAAGTACTATTGTAGCATACCGTTTGTGCAGGTTCTTTAAGAAATAAGTACCGACCTTTCGAAATTGTGGATTGTTTACCGAAGACCAACTGAGTAGTAGTCGACTTGTTTTGCGGGGCAGGGAAGGCAACAAACCCTGCTGCGGCAAGCAAAAAACTGGCAAAATCCCCACCCCTGCGGGCATTGACTTTGCGCGCCTGTTTTGCTATAATACGAAAGCGTTCATCGCAAAAAAAGAATATGGAGCGGTATCGAAGTGGTCATAACGGGACTGACTCGAAATCAGTTGTACCTCACGGTACCGTGGGTTCGAATCCCACCCGCTCCGCCAAACAAAGACATGCTTTCCGCAGGTGGGAATGCATGTCTTTTTTTGTACCTAAAATAATGCTATAATATTACTGCAATGGAATAAGATGAACAGGGCGGCGGGATGCCGATTTCTTGCATTGGATATGACTTAACTTAAAGGAGTTGCGCCGTGAGCATTTCGCAAGAAGAGAAAAATTTCTTAATTGAACAAATAGAGAACCTTACAAGTTCTCGTCCTCTTTTTTACTTAAAGTTCTGTAAATGCGAAAAGTATGCACAAGATATTTGCAACGGCGATTTATACGGAAACACGGCAGAGTATTTTAGAAGATTAGAACTTGAATCTGGCGAGCGTGGGCAGGGTGACCAGTTTGAGCTACTGTTATCTATTCAGGCTGAAAATATGGCGGTAATAAATAAAGAAACAGGAAATGTGGTGTTCTCTGCTCCCAAGAGTATATTTAGAGTACAATTTACGGAAGATAATTTGACACCAATAGTGTCATTTGTTGGAGCATCTCTTAGAGACATGGAAATTATAAATGCAGATGAAACACATGTTGATTTAATTTTCCCCTTTACAGATATTGAATATAAAACCATGACTGAGCGTTTTGGTGAATACTGCGTTATACTTGATGCCAGAGAGGTAGAAGCGAGGATTGCGGCATATTGTAATTACTTTAGATTTGAATATATCTTCGATAAAGTTAAATATTGCAATCAAAATACACTCGATAGAATGCAAGCCTTCAACAAAAGAGCAAAAGAACGTTTCCTATACAAGAACTCAGATTTAGAGTACCAGAGAGAATACCGACTTGCAGTGGCAAGAAAGATACCAGAAGATCATTTCATTAAATTAGGTGCTTTTTACAATGCTACAGTGATAAATTCAATAGAACTGAAAAACTTGATATTTTCAATAGAATATACTTCTCAACCTAAAGTTGATGAATAGGTTCTTGGTTCCAATGTAGAATCAGATATAACAGGAGGCTTCATGTAAAAAACTATTTTGGGATCGGCTTTGATATTGAGTGGAATGTTAGGATTTGTTGGCTGGCTTATTGCTTTTACGCAAATGGTTTATCCATGCACAAGGCGCTCAGTTTTTTAATGTTTAGACGCAATCGAATTGGTGGTTGTCGTATTCTTGTTGGCAAGTGCCATTCTTGTTTGTAGGTTTAACTTGGTAGGTGATTATATGGATTTTGTGAATTGTATTAAAAACAAGCGTGCCGTTTTAATGGAAGGCGCTTTAGGGGAACGCTTAAAGCGAGAATACGGTTTATGCCCTGATGATTACGTCGCATGGGCAAGGCTTGTATATAACGAGAATGGTCGCGCTGCTTTAAAAGAGCTTTGGCAACAATATATAAGCATAGCCAAACGATACGAACTGCCGTTTTTGGCAACCACGCCAACCCGCCGTGCAAACAGGGAGCGAGTGGAATGGACGGGCGGCGGTGTGGGGCTCATTCTAGACAATGTGAAGTTCCTTCGTGAATTGCAGCGAGACAGCGGCATAGAGATGTATGTTGGCGGACTGATGGGCTGTAAGGGTGATGCGTATACGGGCGAAGATGCGTTGCCGGAAACGGAAGCCAAATCGTTTCACAAATGGCAGTCTGACCTGTTTTGCAAGGCGGGTGTCGATTTTTTATTTGCCGGTATTATGCCAACCCTGTCGGAAGCAAAGGGCATGGCACAGGCAATGTCGCAAACAGGTCTGCCATACATCATCAGCTTTACGATTCAAAAGGACGGCAAGCTGGTGGATGGTACAACGATTTCTCAAGCCATCGCTGAAATTGATCACTCGGTTTGTGTCAGCCCCGTCTGCTATATGACAAACTGCGTCCACCCAAGCATTGTTTACAATGCGTTATCGCAGCCCTTTAATCAGAATTCCAACGTGAGAACGCGATTCTTAGGTATTCAGGCTAACACATCGCCCCTCTCTTACGCCGAACTGGATGGCTCGTCGGATCTAAAGTGTTCCGAGCCGGTTGCCTTCGCAACAGACATGCTTACATTGCGTGACATCAGTGATATAAAGATATTCGGAGGCTGTTGCGGTACCGATAGCAGGCACATCGAGCAGATTGCGTGCCGACTATAGGCGTCCTGTTTTCGTTCGCAACCGCTTTACTATGTAATCAAAGGAGTGTTTTAAGATGGAAAAACCACGTATCTTCTCAATGCCTTTTTCAAAGGTCTACCCTCTTTACGTGCAAAAGGCAGAGAGAAAAGGCAAATCGAAGGGTGAGGTGGATCAAATCATCGCCTGGCTTACCGGCTACGATGAAAACGCATTGCAGCAGCAAATAAGTAATAACGTGGATATGCAAACGTTCCTTGAGGATGCGCCCTTTTTCAACCCCAACGCTGTACTGATTAAAGGGGTTATCTGCGGATATCGTGTGGAGGAGATAGCCGACGAAACGATGCGGAAAATCCGATACCTAGATAAGCTAATAGATGAGCTCGCAAAGGGCAAAGCCATGGAGAAAATATTAAGAAAATAGACACGGAGGGTATCGACTTTTGAAAAGCAAAACGGTCATTAAAACCTCGGTATTTCCCGCGTCCGCAGAGGTGGTTTTCGAAAAGCTCAAAGCCATCCAAACATTGCAGTACATCGCCGCCCCATATGCGACCTTTACCCCCGTAAACGTAAGCGAAACTTTCACTTGGAAAGCGGGCAAGACCTTTTCGTTTCGCTTTAAGCTGTTTGGTGTTATCCCGTTTGGCACACATACGATTAACGTGACCGAGTTTGACGAGGAAACAACCCGTATTTATACAAAGGAAAGCAACCCCCATGTGCCAATATGGAATCACCTGATATTGCTCGAACCAATCGATGAGAACCGCTTGCGGTACACGGATGAGGTGGAGATCTTTGCAGGATGGAAAACGCCGTTTGTGGTGCTATGGGCGAAATGCTTTTATGCGCACAGGCAAAGGAAATGGCTCAGGCTGTTACGTAATCTTGGTGCATCAAACACATATCACACCGCATAAAGGCTTTTTCGCGTATCTACTGCGGTTAAGTGAAGAGCGTGCGAATAAGGTTTATGGCGGGAGACGATTTGGATGATACAGATGATAAAAGCGACCGATATGGAATTGGAGTTGGTTATAACCATCCGCGTGGAAATGCTAAAGGTCGTTAATTGCTTATCCGAAGATGCGGTGTTTGACAAGGCTTTTTTTGATACCACCAGAGAGTATTTTAAGAATGCACATCAAACCACCGTGCTGGCGATTGATAATGGTGAGGCAATTGGTTGTGCAACGATTTGCTACATTTATGTTATGCCCACAGTTGACCATCCAAGTGGGAAAAGGGCGCATATCATGAATGTATACATACGAAATAGCC
This sequence comes from Bacillota bacterium, assembly GCA_023443315.1. Taxonomy (GTDB): domain Bacteria; phylum Bacillota; class Clostridia; order Oscillospirales; family Ruminococcaceae; genus Acetanaerobacterium. The sequence continues at coordinate 17,052 of JAEZVA010000088.1, forward strand.
ATCGCAGACAGGGACTTGCTTTTGAAATGATGAAGATGCTCATCGAAGAAGCGACACAAAAAGGGGTTACCGAGATAAGCCTTGATGCAACTGAGGCGGGTAGACCGTTATATGAGAAATGTGGATTTGTACCAGCACAAGAAGGTATGGTGCTTTGTATAAACCCAAAGTTGTCTTGTACACATTAAGCCCATACTGCACCATAAGGCATGGGTTTTTTCCGCTTAAGATGTAGTGAAGTTGCTAGAGCATCGATACTCAGGGCATTTTTAACTTAGGAGGATTAAAAAATGAGTGAAGCCATAAAAAACGCACTGGACATCATTAAGCAACGCTCAAGCTATAGGGGAAGCTATCAAAGCACGCCCGTGCCGCGCGGTGATCTAATCACCATCATGGAGGCAGGTCTTGCCGCTCCGTCCGGCTGCAACAAGCAAACCACGTCGTTGATTGCTGTAGACGACCCCGAATTGGTGCGGGAGATAAAGGGGCTACTCGATCCACCCATCTGCCAAACCGCCCCCGCGTTCATCTGTGTGCTTACGCAAAAGATTATTGCGTACCGAGACAGATGCTTTTCCGTTCACGATTACTCCGCGGCGATACAGAACATGCTTTTGGCAATTAAAGCCTTAGGCTATGAAAGCTGCTGGTACGAAGGGCATATCACCGACGAGGACGATATCGCGGGTAAAATCGCAAGTAGGTTAAATGTGCCCGATACACATCAGCTGGTATGCCTTTTGCCGGTGGGAACTGCGGCGCAGGAGGTTAAGCCCCGCACCGATAAAAAGGGCTTTGCAGAGCGGGCGTGGTTTAACGGGTTTCAAAACACGCAGGGCTGAAGTTCGCCCTCTTTTCACATACCTTTTGCTTGAAACATTACCCTTTTTATGGTATTATATTTTCGCACTTCCATATATGAGTTATAAAGCGATATCGGATTGAGGAGAATACCATGATAAAGGAAAACCTATGCGCCAAAAGGCTGCTTTCGCTTACTGTTTCACTGGTGTTAATCCTTTCGCTCACGCTGTTCTGTGCGCCCGCTGTATTTGCGGACGAGTACTACTTCGTCGGAGATGAGACAGAGTTTCGTTCCGCTTATGCGGAGGCTGCGGCAGGCGAGACGATTGCTCTGACATCCGACATCACACTTACCCAAGACCTGCTGCTCGACAAGGATGTTGAGATTGCCTGCGGTTTTTATACAATTACTATCGGAGCCACGGTGTCCTGCTCGGCGGGCAGCATCTCTGCAATCACCTGTCCGTTTCATATTGAAAACGGCGGCGAGTTGCGGGTATTACCGGGTGCAACGATTTACGGAGGTGAATCGTGCGCGATTGCAGTTAGCAATGGCGGCTCGCTTATTATGAGCGGCGGCAGCATTACGTCGGAACATACTGGAATTGATTTAACTGGCGGTACAGCCAGCATCACCGGCGGTACGATTGCCGTTCAAGCAAATGATGGTGTTGGGGTAGCGGTTGAAGGCGGCTCTTTGTCTATGCGCGGCGGTAGCATTACGTCGAAATATACTGGAATTGCTTTAAATGGCGGTACAGCAAACATCACCGGCGGCACGATTGCCGTTTTGAATAATTATGGTATTGGCGTGGCGGTTGATAATGGCTCTTTGCAGATGAGCGGCGGTACAATTCAGTTAACAGGATTCACGCATTGCATTGGTGTAGCCTTATACTCGGGGGCTGCGGTTTTCACGGGCGGTAATATCTACAGCGATAACGGGGTTTGTGTTTTGAGGGGTGAGGTCACAGCCTCGGTGCCCGCTCAGCAGCTGAGCGGTATTTTTTACAGTGCGCATGGCACCCCCATGGTCACATCCTCTCCTGCCGCTATCACCATGCAGCGGGGGCAAACGCGCACCGTAACCTTGGACGAAGCCGACAATTTGTTTGCGCTGTATGAAATGAACACCTCACCCGAGCTAAACGCCCAGGATGCGGGACAGCGCAGCGCCACCATCCGCCCCTTGCAAGCAGGCAGCTATACCCTATGCTTCCAAGCGATGATTGGTGAGGGGGAAGCTTTTGTCTATCTAAACATCCCGGTAACGGTAACAAACCCCAGCTCAGGCTCAAGCAGTTCGGATTCATCCTCCTCCGATACCGAAGCAGAGCTGCCCCAACCGAAGCCAACCATTCCCGAGACGGGCGCGGGGAACCTGTTTTTGCTGCTCCTGTTCGTCCTTTGCTTATAACAGTCCCAATCGCTTCGGCGGGGGAATGTGGGTACAAACCGCATTCCCCCGCCGTTTGTGTTATTACAAATTCTTGCAACCGCGCACAATTTATGGTAGTATGTTGATGAAATGTTAGGTATTATAATTGCTTACCGAAAGGAATGAAAAAACAAGTATGTTAAGAGGACTATTCAGCGCAAAAAGGCTGTTTTCACTTACTGTTTCACTGGTGTTAATCCTTTCGCTCACGCTGCTCTGCGCGCCTGCGGTGTTTGCGGTGGAACACACCGTGGATGATGAGGCACAGTTTCTCACTGCCTATGAAAGCGCGTCGGCGGGCGACACGATTACTCTTTCATCAGGCATCACCCTTACACAGGATATCACTCTCAACAAAAACATCCACATTGACTGTAACGACTTTTTTCTTTTTGTCCAATCTACAGCAACCATATCTTCCGGCAGTATAACAGGAAACGCCGCTTATGTTATATATGTTGATGATGGTGGCGAGCTTCGCATACAGCAGAATGCCAGCATCTCGGGCGGTAATACTGCCACAATTGAAGTTTCCTCCGGTGCCTTACTAACCATGAGCAGGGGTACCCTCACAGGGGCTTCTTGCGTAATTAACATAAGTGGAGGAACCGTCGCCCTCTCGGGTGGGACGATTACGACAGCCAATTATGGGGTCTATGTCGTTTCAGGTGGGCTGGAAATGAGCGGCGGTACAATCATTTCAACCGGTAACTCAAGCTGCTATGGCGTTATTGTAGCGGGCGGGACCGCTGTCTTTACCGGCGGCAATATCGGGACCGAATACGGCGTTACTGTAAGGGGAGGCGAGGTCACGACCTCGGTGCCCGTGCAGCAGCTAAGTGGTTTCTATTACATGCAGGGTGATCCCATGATCACTTCCTCTCCTGCCGCTATCACCATGCAGCGGGGGCAGACACGCACCGTAACCCTGAACCAAGAAGACAATTCGTTTTCGCTCTATCTCTATAACACCTCCCCCGAGCTAAACGCTGAGGATGCGGGACTGCGCAGCGCCACCATCCGCCCCTTGCAAGCAGGCAGCTACATCCTATCCTTCCACACAATGATTGGCGAGGAGGAAGCGTTCGTCACCCTAAACATCCCGGTAACGGTAACAAACCCGAGCTCGAGCTCAAGCAGTTCGGATTCATCCTCCTCCGATACCGAAGCAGAGCTGCCCCAACCGAAGCCAACCATTCCCGAGACGGGCGCGGGGAACCTATTGTTTCTTCTGCTCCAATACCTATTTGACATTTAACACATCGTGTTACCCTGCGGCGGGGATTGCGTATGACCTACGCAATCCCCGCCGTTATTGCGCTGAGTTTCATCTGCAGTTTTCTCTAAGAATTGTATTACACCTTGGCGACGCAGTGCCACCGCCTTGTCAAAACAACATTTTTACTAAAAATAATTGATATAAACTATAAAACATGGTAGTATTTTCTTAAACGCCACGATTACGAACCAAAAATAAAAGGGGAGAACAACGATGTTATGGAAAATAACGGACGCCAAAAGGCTTTTGTCGCTATCTGTTTCACTGGCTCTGCTTCTTTCGTTAACGCTTGTCTGCCCGCCTTCGGTTTTTGCTGTGGACACCTCCGCATCAAGTGAGGATGCGTTTCGGGCTGCCTATTTTGGGGCGTCGGTAGGCGACACAATTGTGCTTAATAATAACATAACCCTTACCAAAGACCTGCGGATCAACAAGAACGTTACAATCGATTGCCGTATGTTCGTTCTGAGCATTGCGTCTGCGGTCGTGTGCTCGGCTGGCACGATAACAGGCAACAGCACCTCATCCATCCTTTCGGTTTTAAACGGCGGCACGCTGTCCCTTACAGACGATGCCACAGTCAGCACCACCACAACCACAACGGCAATCCGTGTTGAGGTGGGTGGTGCTGCCTTCGTGTATTCGGAGGTATCAAGTGGTGGTCAATCCGCTATCTGCGAGGGCTCGCTTACAGTCGGGCAGGGCGCCGATATTAGAAGCGGCAACGCTGCAATATACGTCAGAAGCACCGGCTCGGTCACCATCAATGGCGGCGACATTACAGCGGATTGGTGTGTAATACAGAACCGCGGTGGCACCGCCACAATGAGCGGCGGGACGCTTACCAGTACGCGAGACAACATGAGTGGGGTCGACTTGGCGGGCGGGGGACGCTTTCTAATGAGTGGCGGGCTTATTCAGTCAATAGGTGCCGTGGGCTCTCGCGGGGTATGGGTAAGCGATACCAGTGCAGCCGTGTTTTCAGGCGGAGTAATCCAAACCGATTGCGGTGTTGTTGTTGCAGGCGGCGAGGTCACAACCTCGGTGCCCGTAGAGCAGTTTGGCGGCTTTTACAAGACCCCATCTTCCCCGCTGATTACCACCTCCCCCAAGGCATTTGCCATGCGCAGGGGACAGGCGCGCACCGTAACGGTAAACACTGCCCATCATCCGTTTGAACTAGACCCCGCTAGCACCTCCACCAAGCTAATCGCAACCGCTGTAGACGTGGGCAGTGCCACCATCCAACCGCGCGAAATGGGCGAGTACACACTATCCTTTAGTGCAACGATTGGGGATGGGGACGCCTTTGTTACGCTGAGTATCCCAGTATCGGTAACCAGTTCGAGCTCGGTCAATCCTGCATCCTCCGATACCGAGATGGGAGTGCCCAAACCGATGCAGCCCATTCCCGAAACAGGCGGGGGAAAGCTATTTTTGATGCTGCTTTTATCCCTCCTTGGCGGATGATACTTCTATGATTTACGCGGCGGGGCAGTGCGGATACAAACCGCATTGCCCCGCTGTTTTAGCCAGCTTAAAAACAAGCCACCACGATACCGATGCGTCGTGACAAGAATGTGCAACATCCGGGCAAAATCGTGGCTTGCGCGGGCGAGAAGATTGCGGTATATTTAGGAAAACACACGATACATTTAAGGGGGGCATACCACCATGAACATCACCCTTCGCCCGTGGCGGCTTTCCGATGCGCACGATCTCGCGGCGGCGCTCAGCAACACAAAGATTCTCGATAATCTGCGGGACGGTCTACCCTACCCGTATACCGAAGCGGACGCACAAGGGTATATCACCGCCATGCTGGGCGCACCCAAGGACGAGGTGTTTGCCTGGGCGATTGCGGTAGACGATAAAGCGGTGGGCAGCATCGGCGTGTTTCGCAAGGACAACATCCACCGCCGTACCGCCGAGATGGGCTACTATGTTGCCGAGGAGTACTGGGGCAAAGGCATAGGTACCTTCGCCGTTAAAACAGCTTGCGACTTTGTGTTTGCAAACACCGATATTATTCGCATCTTTGGCGAGCCGTTTGCCTACAATACGGCGTCCTGCCGCATCCTTGAAAAGGCGGGGTTTGTGTACGAGGGCACGCTAAGAAGCAACGCCGAAAAGAATGGCAAGGTGCTGGATATGAGGCTGTACGCAAGGGTGATCTAGGCATTTTTCATGCTTTGTTTGCGGCGGTAAAGCAGCTTTTGCATCGGGGTTGTTGCCCGATGGCTGCTCGGTTACATCGTAACCAGTTCCTTTCATTATGCACAGAAGCCGATGACGCTTGTCATCGACTTTTTTGCTTGTTTATGGTACGATTAAGTGACATAAAACAGTTTTATTGAAAAACGATAAGGGAGAAGACTTATGATTCATGCACAGGATATTACAAAGAAGTACCGTAAGATGGTTGCCAACGATAAGGTTTGCATCGATGTTGCGCCGGGGGAGCTTGCTGTGCTGCTCGGACCAAACGGAGCGGGAAAATCTACGCTGATTAAATGCATCTGCGGTCTGCTGCGGTTTGACGGCGTTGTGACCATTGACGGGCACGACAACCACACCCCCGAGGCAAAGCGACTGCTGGGCTACATCCCCGAGTTTCCCGCGCTGTACCCCATGCTTACCGTATACGAGCATCTTGAGTTTATTGCCAAGGCATACCGCCTTACCGATTGGAAGGAACGCGCCGACGAGCTGCTAACCCGCTTTGAGCTGGACGATAAGCGCAACAAGCTTGGTAAAGAGCTAAGCAAGGGCATGCAGCAAAAGGTGAGTGTGTGCTGCGCACTGCTGCCGCAGCCCAAGGCGGTAATCTTCGACGAGCCGCTTGTGGGGCTTGACCCCCACGGCATCCGCGAGCTGAAAACGGTAATGGCACAGCTTAGAGAGAGCGGCTGCGCCATGCTGGTAAGCACCCATATGATCGACAGCATGGAAGAAAACTGGGACGCCACCTACATCATGACGCAGGGCAAGGTGGCGTATGTGTGCCGCCGCAATGAGATGGCTGAGGGCGAAAGCCTCGAAAAGCTGTACTTTGCCATCACCGAGGGTGGGGAGGAGGCGCAGCAATGAACGCACTGCTTTACATCATCGTAACAAGCATCAAAAACCGCCTGCGAGAGCTACTGCATAAGCCCCTAAAGCTTGTGCTGTACGCGGTTTGCATCATTGGCATGGGTGCCTTGATGCTGCTTCCGTTTCTTACCGGCAGTCAATCCCAACAAGCGCAGACCGACCTCATCTGGCTTAAGGGCGGTTTTTTTGTGCTGCTTACCATGTTCGTTATCATCTCAATAAAAAACGGGCTATCCAACGGCAGCACGCTGTTTGAGATGGAGGACGTAAACCTGTTGTTTGTGTCGCCGATTAAGCCCCAGTCCATTTTGCTGTACGGGCTGGTTCAGATGGCGAAGACTGCGTTCTGGGCGGGCTTTTTTCTGCTGTTTCAGGGCAGCACGGTAGGCAACCTGTTCGGCAAGGGCTTTGAGGCCATACTCATTTTATTCCTGTGCTTTATCCTAAACACCGTGCTGATGTCCATTCTGTCGCTGGTCATCTATAACCTGACCAACGGGCGCCCCGCGCGCAAGCGGCTGGTTTGGGTCATTACCGTGGCTTGCTTTGTGCCGCTGTTTGCCTACGCGGGGGTACTGTTCCTGCAAAGCGGTAATCTGCTACAGGCGTTAGAAGCGTTGCTGCGTTCCCCTATCTTTTCGTGGTTCCCCGTTTCGGGCTGGGCTGCCCAGGCTGCAACGTCACTCGTAGCCGGAAAGCTTGCTACCGGACTGCTATTTATCGGGGTGATTGCGGTAGCGGGCGGCGGGCTGGTGACGTACCTGCTGCTGGGTAAGGTGGATTACTACGAGGACGTACTGGTAGCCACAGAGACCGCGTTTGAAAAGAAACGCGCCGTTGCTGAGGGGCAGGCAAACCTCGAAGCGTTGTCTACAACCAAAACAAGGGTATCCAAAACCGGTGTTGGCGGGTTTGGCGCAAGTGCCTTGTTGTATAAGCATCTGCGCGAAAGTACCCGCGCCAGTGCGTTGGGGCTTTTATCGGTACCCAGCCTGTTCTTTATTGTGGGTGCGGGCGTACTGGCTTTCTTGATGCGCGGGGAGGGCGGCGTAACCATGCTCATCCTGCAGATTATGGTGTGGATTCAACTGTTTTTAATCGGCACGGGGCGCGGCATGAAGGAGCTGTTTACCCATTACATCTATCTGATACCCGAGACATCCTTTCGCAAGATCGTGTGGAGTAACATGGAGGCTGTCGCAAAGATACTGCTTGAAAGCATCCTGATCTTCGGCGTCGCCGGGGTGATAGCGGGTGATTCGCCGCTGCTTGTGGTTGGCGGCATTGTGGTCTACACCCTGTTTTCTCTGATGCTGCTGGGGGTCAACTACCTGTCCATGCGTTGGCTGGGCACCGACATCAGCGCGGGCATCTTAATGATGATCTATATCGTTGCCGTAATCGTGCTGATGGCACCCGGAGTGGTCGGCGCAATAATTGTGGGCATGGCAATCGGTGAGACTTTGGGCATGGCGGCAGGCTTTGGCGTTTTGGCTGTGTGGGAGCTTTTGGTGGCACTGGGCTGCTTTGCATTGTCAAAAGGGGTTCTTCACCACTGCGACATTCAGGTGCGCAGCAAGTAGTCCCGCACTTTCATTGCGGCTGAGCGTGTTAAGAGGAGGATTTATATGAACACTGGATTAACGATCTTTCTGTGGCTTATCGGGGGCGGCATGGCGGTGATGTCGCTGGTGCTGTTGTCGGGCAGGGGCAGCGGGCTAATAGCAGGCTACAACACGGCAAGTACCGAAAAAAAGAGACGGTACGACGAAAAGAGACTGTGCAAAACCGTGGGGACAGGGCTTGCCGTTACAACCGTCGCATACCTTATCGGGATACTGTTTGAGTGCCAGTTTCCCCATCCGATTCTTATCTATGTTTGGGTGGCGTTTCTGATACTGCCGAGTATCGTGATACTTATTCTCGCCGAAACGGTCTGCAAAAGAAAGCAGTAACATGTCACTATCCTAGTAGCGAATAGAGACCCCCAAATAGGAACGCACAGATGGGAGAAATACACATGAAGAAGGCGCTGTATCTTGTGCTGGGGTGCCTTGGCCTAGGGCTGGGCGCGTTGGGCGCCGTACTGCCGATGCTGCCTGCCTTTCCGTTTTTGGTGCTTGCCGCCTTTTCGTTTGCAAGAGGCTCCGAGCGGCTGCACACCTGGTTTGTACAAACTAGGCTGTACAAGGACAATCTTGAGTCGTTTGTACGCGGCAGGGGCATGACCGTTAAAACCAAGCTGCGCGCGATTGTGGCGATTACGCTGACGATGGGGTTTGGCTTTGTGATGATGCACAACGTGCCAATGGGCAGAATCATCCTAACGGTGCTGTGGCTGCTTCATCTGTTATACTTCATGTTTGGCATTAAAACACTAGCGCAGCAGGAGGGACCGTCGCATCCCTACTGCACGCGGATACTCGTAGAGGGGATGCAGGGTAAGGCATGCGCAAGGCGGCTGGAGGATGCATTAAATGGGCAGGAGCACACGCTTGCCACCGTAAGCTACAAGCAGCGCCTCGCAGTCATATACACCCAAGAGCCGCCAAACGAGCGGGATTTAACCGAGCAGATTCAATCGCAGGGCTATCGTGTGGCGCAATATCTCGACAGTGGCTGCGAGGCGAACAAAGCATAACAGCGCAATCAACCCTTTTTCCGCAAAACCTGATTTCTGACCAAACGTGATGTGACAATTTAAGCTAATTGGAGGTTTTGTTATGGCTAAAAAACGGCTGTTATTCATCGACAACCTGCGTCTGTTGGTGATTGCGCTCGTTGTGGTACAACACCTTGCCGTTACATACAGCGGCATGGGCAGCTGGTATTACATGGACGGTCGTCCCTTGGGTCTTCTTTCAACAGCGGTATTCGGGGTCTATCAATCCTTTACCCAAGCGTACTTCATGGGCTTCCTCTTTCTGCTTTCGGGCTATTTCATACCGGGTGCGTACGACAAAAAGGGGTTTGGTTTATACATAAAAGACCGCTTTGTCCGGCTCATGGTACCGGCATTGTTTTATATGCTGCTGATTAACCCGCTGATTCTGTATTTTCAGCTCAACGTATATTGGCTTAGCCCCAAGCCCGGCTTCTTTGCGTACTATGGCAGCTATATCACAAGCACCTCCGTGCTCGGTGGCTCGGGACCGCTTTGGTTTGCCATCGCGCTGTTCCTGTTTTCGGCGGTATACGGTCTTGTTCGTTTGGTCAAAAAGCCGCGAACCCAGTTCTGGCAATCCGTTTCGCCCCGTACCGGCAGCATGGTCGCGCTGATTTTTCTGATTGCCGTATTTGCGTTTTTAATCCGCATTATCCAGCCAATCGGCACGAGCGTTTATAATATGCAGCTTTGCTACTTTGCACAATATATTGTGCTGTTTATCGTGGGCATCATCGCGTACCGCAGCGACCTGTTTGCCAAAATCAGCCTGAGGGCGGGCAAACGCTGGCTGTTTGCGGCGATTGTGCCGGGCTTTTTCGTGTGGGCGGCCATTATGCTGTTTTCCGGCGCGCTGGAAGGCAGCGAAGGCTACAACGGCGGTGTTTCTTGGGAAAGCGCCGCATTCGCGCTGTGGGAATCTTTCACGGCCGTGGCTTTCTCTGCGGGACTACTCGCGATATTCAGAGAGAAATGCAACACACAGGGTAAGCTCGTCAAAACACTGTCCGACAACGCCTTTGCTGTCTATGTGTTCCACGCACCCATCATCATCGCGGCAGCACAGCTGCTTGCCCCGCTTGAGTGGCTGCCTATATTCAAGTTCGCGCTAATGTGCGCCATCTGCTTGCCGCTGTGCTTTGCCGCCACACATTTTCTGTTCCGGCGCATCCCACTGCTTAAGAAGATATTGTAAGGGCTTGATCTTGTTCGGACATTACTAAAGTTAATTTGCGATAAGAGCGGCGTCCCCCTTGCCATGGCAAAGGGAACGCCGCTTTTTTTGGTGGTTATTCGGTTCAAAGCGCGTTGTAAAACGCCTTAAGCTCCTGCTTTGTTTCTGCGTCAAGCAGGGTGTCGCGCACGCCTCGCACCGCGCCCTCTATGCCGTACAGCATATGCAGGCACGCCCCGGGGTCCGCGTTCAGGCGAATGCGCACAAACGCCTCCTTGCTGCCAATTTCGCGCAGCTGCTGGGGCGTTTGGATGCCCACAGCAATTAGGTTTTGTTCCAGCACCTTGCCCACATTGGGCAGGTCATTAAGCTTATCCATTCCAATCCGTCCTTTCCCTTTGCAAGGCGACAATCCGATTGCTCGTCGTCTCTATCGCCTTACCCTGAATCATTGCTGCTTGCGTATGTTCTCTAAAACCCAAGCCGACGTATACTCATCCGCACGTTGCGGATATGTAATATTTAGTGACCGTGACACCTCGGTGGATAGCATTCGATACAGCTCCATCGTTTCAATCAACGCGGTTATCATATCGTTGCGGTCATAGTGCGCAAAGGTCCCCGACAGCTTCTCTGTAACCTCTTTATCCGCCCATCGGTCAAGGAAGCGTCCGCCATACCATGTGTTATACGCGTCCCCGTGCGTTAGGTGCTCGTAATGCTCCAAAACCCACAGGAGTTTGAACTTCATATAAGAGTCGATGCAGAACTTTGCCGCCCACAACTCCCCCCGCAGCAGTTTTTTTGTCGCCCAGACGGTGTGATACCAAAAATCACTCGTTTGGTTTAAAAACTCCGCTTCGCTCGGCGGGTAATACGGTTGGTTGGCACTAGTAGGTTGCGGGGCAGGACTAAAAAGCCCAAGCTTGTCAATAAGCACCTTGCAGCCCTTATTCATAACCTGCAAAGCTTGATCGCTTTGAAAAATAGCGTCAGCGTCTTTTTGCGAAGCAATCACAAAATCCACATCCTGCGCAGAATCGAACAGAACCCTTTTTTCTTTCATCCCTGCCATCGTGTCTTCCGTAAAGGAGACATGAACCGTGCCAAGCTGCCCAAACCACTCGTCAGAGGCAAGGAAATATTCGGGGTCGGTTACCACCATCAGAAGATCAAGGTCAGAATACTCATCCGATGGGGTGTCCTTTCGCGCCTGAGACCCGATTACCGCTACCGCAACAACCTTATCGCACTGCTGCGAAACAGACACAATTCGTTCCATGAAGCCCGTGTAATACGCCATATCGTTACCCCATTTTGATTTCTTTGTGTGGCAGTTGTTTGCTTGTATATCTAAATTATACCACATTACTCATATTAAGTCATGCGCAATCGATTATCATTGCTAACCTCTAAAAACAATCCGCCCCGTCGGGAAAAACTCCCTGCGGGGCGGTCGCTATGTATCGGTTATTCGGTTTTAAGCCTTTACTTTTTTTGCGTTTTGCTTTTTCGAAAGTACGTCAAACACCACGGCAACCAGCAGAACAAGACCCTTAACCGTTCTTTGCCAGTTCGCGTCTACGCCCAGGATGGACATACCGTTGTTGAGTACGCCCATGAAGATGGCGCCGATGACCGCACCGCCCAAGGTGCCCGTGCCGCCGTAAGCCGACGCGCCGCCGATGAAGCAGGAGCCGATGGCGTCGAGCTCGTAGTTCTGTCCGGCAGAGGGGGATGCGCTGTTAAAGCGCGCAACGCACACAAGCGCGGCAACCGCCGAAAGAAAGCCCATGTTGGTGTAGGCGAAGAACAACACCTTGTTGGTGTCAATACCCGAAAGCTTTGCCGCCTTTTCGTTGCCGCCCATGGCGTACAGGTAACGACCCGGAACGGTGTTGGAGGTAAAGTAGCCGTAGAACAGCACCACAACACCCAGTAGAATCAGCACCACAGGAATACCCTTGTGCTTGCCGAGCAAGAAGGCGAGCAGACCGATGACCACGCCCAAAATGGCAAGCTTTGCAATAAACACGGGCAAGGAAGGAACATCGTAGCCCTTGCGCATCTTTTGTGAGCGCTGCAAAACCTGCACAACCGCATACACAACAAATACCACGGCGCCGACAATCACCGAGAGGGCAAAGGCGTTCTGACTTTCGCCCGGGATAAAGCTGGTGAAGTATTTGAGGTAGTTATCAGGAAATGGCGAGATGGTAAGACCGTACAGGATAACCTGTGCCAAACCGCGCCACAGCAGCATGCCTGCCAGTGTTACGATAAACGCGGGGATGCGCACAAACGCAATCCAAAAGCCCTGCCACGCACCGATGGCAATACCAATAAGTAAGCACAAAAAGATTGATAGGTAGATGTTTAACTTCATGTTAACGATAAACGTACCGGCAAACGCGCCCACCAGTACGACCACCGAGCCCACCGAAAGGTCGATGTTACCGCCGGTTAAAATACACAGCAGCATACCAGTTGCCAAGATAACCACGTAGCTGTTTTGCAATATTAGGTTTGTAATGTTCTGTGGGTCAAACAGCGAGCCCTTCCCGTTTGCAAGAATCAGTGCCTGAAACAAGAGCATTACGACTACCAGTGCGATGAGCATGGTATTCTTTTTAAGCGTTTCTCTAATGTTTGTCATGCTTATGACCATACCTTTCCGATGTGTTGCACCCCTATGGCGCAACCACCCTAAAATGCATTAGAATAGAATAAGAGAACAGCGTCTCGCGGGTCTACAGCCCGAGCGGATAAAAGCCACCATGTCAGGCTGTTAGCAGGACTGGAGGATGCTTGCCATAATCGCTTCCTGCGTCGCTTCCTTGCCTGCCATCTCCGCAACGACCTTTCCCTCGTTCATTACGTAGATTCTGTCGCACATGCCAAGCACCTCCGGCATTTCGGAGGAGATCATCAGCACCGATTTACCCTGCGCCACCAGTTGATTGATGATGCAGTAGATTTCGTATTTGGCGCCAACGTCAATACCACGCGTCGGCTCATCCATGATTAAAATCTCTGGGTCGGCAAACATCCATTTGCTCAGCAGCACCTTTTGCTGGTTGCCGCCCGAAAGGTTGCCCACCTTCTGCTCTACGCTCGAGCATTTTGTCGAGAGCTTTTCTTTATACTCATTCGCGGCGTTAATCTCAAGGTCCTTATCAAGCACCTGATAATGACTGACTTTATCCATCTTTGCAAGGGTGGTGTTCTTGCTAATCTCCATGTCCAGTATCAGCCCGTTGCCCTTACGGTCCTCTGTTACATAGGCAATCTTGTTGCTGATCGCGTCCTTTACGCTATTAAGCTGCACAGGCTTGCCGTCAAGCAGCACCTCACCCGTAATGCCTTTGCCGTAGCTCTTGCCAAAGATGCTCATCGCAAGCTCGGTGCGCCCCGCGCCCATTAGCCCGCTAATACCCACAACCTCTCCCCTGCGCAGCTTGATGCTGACGTTGTCGCACACCTTGCGCCCCTCGTACAGGGGGTGGTACACCGTCCAGTTTTTTACCTCTAGGCTGGTTTCGCCGATCGCAACCTCTCGTTTTGGGAAGCGGTCGGTCATTTCGCGGCCAACCATGCCGCGTATAATCCGTTCCTCGCTGATGTCGTCTTTTCCCTTGGTTAAGGTCTCTATCGCCGCGCCGTCGCGCAGTACGGTAATCTTGTCCGCTATACTGGATACCTCGTTAAGCTTATGGGATATGATAATTGAGGTCATGCCGTTCTTCTTAAACTCAAGCAGCAGGTTTAACAGCTTTTGCGAATCCGTTTCGTTGAGTGAAGCGGTGGGTTCGTCCAGAATAAGCAGGCGTACGTTCTTTGCAAGCGCCTTTGAGATCTCGACGAGCTGCTGCTTGCCCACACCGATATCCTTAATCAGAGTTCGGGAGTTGTCGGCAAGCCCGACTCGCTGCAACAGCTCATCGGCCTTGCGAAAGGTTTCATCCCAATCAAGCCGCACCTTGCTGCCGCGCTCGTTGCCCAAGAACATGTTTTCGCCTATGGTCAGGTAGGGCACCAGCGCAAGCTCCTGATGGATAATGACAATGCCCTTGCCTTCGCTGTCTCGAATCCCGTTAAAATTGCACACTTCATCCTCATAGATGATTTCACCGTCGTAGCTGCCAAAGGGGTATATGCCGCTGAGGACGTTCATCAGGGTGGATTTTCCCGCGCCGTTTTCACCTACAAGCGCATGGATTTCCCCCTCGGTGACCTCGAAGTTCACCTCATTCAGCGCGCGAACACCGGGAAAATCCTTGGTGATATTCTTCATTTTAAGCAGCGTTTTTGCCACTGATATTCCCCCCATTGAATGATTAAACAGGCGGACGGATTATAACTTCCGTCCGCCTGCCGCTAGACCAATCCGTCGGCCAGAAGTGACCGCCTAGTCGTTTGTTAGGAAGATATTAGGCAAGGTCTGCCTCGGTGTAGTACCCGCCATCAATCAGGAGCTCTTTGTAATTATCAACCGTTGCGAATACCGGGTCGCACAGGAAGGACGGGATGATACCGGTGCCGTTATCGTAGGTCTTGGTATCGTTTACCGGAACCTCTTTGCCTGTAAGAACCGCACTAACCATCTCAAGCACCTTGGCTGCGAGGGTACGGGTATCTTTAAAGATAGACATGCTCTGTGTGCCAGCGATCATATTCTTTACAGCGGGCTTATCGCAGTCCTGACCGGTAATCAGGGGGAAGTTATCCTTGGTGTAGCCGGCCGCAATCAGTGCGTTGGTAATGCCGTATGCAACCGAGTCGTTGGAGGAGAGAACTGCGTCAAGCTTTGTGCCGGAAGGACCGTAGCCGTTTGCAGTAATCAGGTTTTCCATACGCTTCTGAGCTTCTTCTGTCGACCAGCTGGGGGTAGCGCACTGTGCAAGCGTGGTTTGACCAGACTTTACAACGAGCTTGCCGCTGTCGATGTACGGCTGCAGAACGCTCATTGCGCCGCCGAAGAAGTAGTTTACGTTGTTGTCAGCGGGGTCGCCGGTGAACAGCTCGATGTTGAAGGGGCCAGCAGCCTTGTCAAGATCCAGCGCATCGCGGAGGAACTCGCCCTGGATGGTGCCTACCTTGGTGTTGTCAAAGGAAGCATAGTAGGAAACCGCGTCAGTGTTCATGATAAGGCGGTCATACGCAATAACGGGGATGTTCTTCTCTTTGGCGGACTTAAGAACCTCGGTCAGAGAGAAACCGTCGACTGCTACGATAACAAGCACCTTGCATCCGCCGGTGATCATGTTCTCAATCTGAGCGATCTGGGTAGGAACATCGTTGTCGCCCGCGTACTGGAGGTCAACGACGTAGCCCGCGTTCTCCAACTCTTTTTTCATGTTGGCGCCGTCCTGATTCCAACGCTGGAGGCTTTGCGTGGGCATTGAAACGCCGATCTTGCTGCCGTCACCCTTTGCGATGTTTGCGGAAGGGGCACCAGCGGGTGTCTGTGCACAGGCACCCAATGTAAACATAAGTACTGCCACAAGTAAAATTGCAATAACTCTCTTCATTATTTTCACTCCGAATCCTGTATTATTTATTGCATCTGCCCCGTTAAGGACAGAGAACAACCAAACGAAAGGCACCAAAAAATCGACATGATTTTCATCCGTGCACGTGCACACTATTTGCTAGTCTATAAAGCGTGTCGATGAATACGCCTGCAAATAAAAGAATGAAAGCGATGTCGATGGGTGGCTTACAACAACCAGTTTACAACCGATGTAAAAAACAGTCAATGGACTTTTTTGACCTTTTGCAATAAATTATTGCGGTTGTGAGCCTGTTTTCTATGCTTAATATATGAAAAACCCCCACCTCACCTTAGGGCTGTGTACTACCGCTTGTGGCTTGTGCGCTTCAAATTAAACGGCAGTGGGAACATCTTGTTGTGGTTCAGCTCCCGTGACCCGCTGTCGTGTGCCCGTGTAAAAACGCAAAATAATACAGGAGCATCCGCCGAGTTAAAACCAGACGCCAAAGGCAAGGAGCGAAACCGCACAACCCCATTGTGCTTCTTGCGCAGGCGCCCGGGTATGCCGTGGCTTGTGGGACGCGTGTTGTGATAAAAAAAGAGCACGCAGTGTAACCTGCGTGCTCGGATTTGCTCGTGTACGAAAACTCATCAGCCTTTTATTTGGTTGCGCGTTGTCTCATCGGCAACGGCAGGGGGCAGTGTTGTCTCCATCTGCTCGACAATCGCCTTGGGTTTATTAACAAGCGACAAAAACCTTGTTGAATAGGATAGGTTTGCGGTCGGGCAGGCATCGACACAATGCCCGCAGCCTACGCACCGAAGGCTTGTGACCGATACCCCGTCCTTTGCCTTGCCCATGATATCGATAGACATCGGGCAGGCAACATTGCATCGGGCGCACTGTACACATTTGGTATGGTTTGTGATGATCCGTTGACCAGCAACCTTGCTCAAGAGCCCCAGTACCGTGCCTAAGGGACAGTAATAGCAATACCCCCTGCCAATGAACGCGACCCAGAAAAACATGGCGGCCATCAGCTCCGTGGCAAGATACTTATAGGTTTCTATCTTTCCGATTATCCCCGAATCCAGCAAGGTTTGAACGCCTGCTATATGAAGGAGGAAGAAGACGGTAAAGAAAAGTGCAATAGCCAAAAACAGCCATCGCAATACCGAAAACGTGCGCATCATCTTTTCGTCGGGGGTCTTTTTCCTTCCGATAAGCGGAAACGCCGGGGCAAACACCTCCGAGGCAAAGCCGTTAAACAGGCACAGTGTGGCGCACTGCCATCTTCTGCCCAGCAACAGGGTTCCCAGCAGCACAAGGGTGGTGTAGCACCAGTAAAAAACAAGCACCGCACTCACACCAAAAAGCCCCCAGATTGGCGCACGCGACCCATAAAAGGAAGAGCTGGGGTCAAGCAGCTGTATCGGCGCCGTTGTCCACGGCAGCGGCATGGTAAAGAAATAGACCTCCGAGTTATGTAAGAAAAATGGGGCTATGATATGGATAGCCAGTGCGGATACGCTAAACCCGATGAGGTTCTTTCTGCGCATCGTTGTATTGGCTGGCGACAGTATCTTCATCGTCAAAAAGCTGCAAACCACAATAAAGATGGTCTTTACCCAGTTCTCGTAGAAGTGCCATGACCACGAAATGAACTCTTTTGCTTTCTCAGGGGCTTTGCTTGCAACACCATAGTTTAAGCTTGCAATAACGATACACAGGATGATATATACCCAAAGCATTGTTTTGAGGAGGACGAGCAGCGTATTCTTGTTCTTCATACAAACCCTCACAGCGTTTAATTACATCACGCTATTATATCACTTCCCACCCCATATTTGACCCACCCTTGCGTAAATTTTCGCACGATAAAATTGGGGTAAGAATACGCAGGAGAGATAGAATAACAATGACGACGAGCCGACCACTGTGAACTTTGTGGTCGGCTCGTTTTATTCTTATATCCATCATATACCTACCCCTGCCCGTCCCGCACAAAAACCGTCTGGGCGGGCAGGGCAAGGGCTACCCCCTCGTCCTTGAGCGCGTCTAAAATCTCGTAATACACCTGACCGCGCACGTCGATAAAGCTCAGCCAGTCGGTCGCTTTGGTGTAGTACACCACCATCAGGTTTAGGCGGCTATCACCGATGCTGTCAAACACCGCGGCGATGGTCTCGTCATCGACGTCCTCCCGCTTGCGAAGCAGGGCGGTAATGCGCATGCAGCACCGCTTCATCTGCTCGGGGGTGGTGGCAAACGACAGGGTCAGGTTAAACAGCACGCGACGCTTGCCCATGCGGCTGAAGTTTGTGACGGGCGCGTTTGCAAGGGTGGCGTTGGGCACCGTAACCACCGCTTGGGTAAAGGTGCGGATCTTTACGCTGCGAAAGTTTAAATCCTCCACCGTGCCCTCGATGTCGCCGGACGAGATCCAATCGCCGATGGCAAACGGCTTGTCAAGCAGAATTACCCCGCCTGCAAATAGGTTCGAGAGCATATCCTGCGCGGCGAGCGCGGCAGCAAGCCCGCCCAGCCCGAGCCCTGTTAGCAGCCCGCTGATGCTGTAGCCCCACTCCTGTACGATAATCAGCACCGCTATCGCGACGGTTAGAAACCGCAGCAGCTTTGCCACAAAGGGCATTAGTACCTTGTCAACCTCCAGCCTGCGGGCAATCGGTCCGAGAAGCGGACCGTCCACCCCTTCGAGAATGCACGCAAACCACGCCGCAAACACAATAAGCAGGCTACGAAACGTCTTTACCACAACCGCCCACACCGCGGGGGTTTCGTGCACCGCAGGCGAGAGAAAAAGCGCAAGATAAACCCCGACGCACAGCACAAGTAGGGTGCTCGGGCGCGAGAACGTGCTTTGCAGGCGCACAAAATCCTCCGCTCGGTTTTTCATCAGCCGCCGGATAATGGCAAACACCAGTGCCCGCAGCGGGCGAATGAGCGCAAAGAATAAAACCGCCACCCCTATCGGGATTACCCAGTCCCCTATCCAGCTGTCCATCACTGCCATCATCCATGCCTTTAGCTGTTCCACCATGCAGTTCCTTTCACACTCGTTACGAAAAGTGTTGTCACTTTGTGTATCCCTAATTCACCTATCCTGTCTGCCTTCGTAAAAGAAGTAAATGCGAGCCGTTGCGCGATATTGCTTGAAATTAGTCATACGGTTCAACCCGCACCAAAGCTGCCCGGCGGCAGAAAAAAGCCTTGCTTTTAGTCCATCACGGCGTACAATTAAACTGTCAAATAAATAAATCAGTGAAAACCCGCAACCGCATTGACGGGTAAATCAGACAGTAATCCAGTAAGCTAAGTACAGCGGAGGTGACCAACAATGAATACACAAGACCAGATGAACCGGGCGATGCGTTATATTGAAGATAACCTGTTAGGCGAGCTTGATACCGCACAGGCAGCAATGATTGCCTGCTGCTCGGAGTACCATTTTCGCCGCATGTTCTCCTTCTTAGCGGGCATGCCACTTGGCGAGTATATCCGCCGCAGACGGCTTACCGTTGCTGCCGTACTGCTTAAGCAAGGGGGCATTAAGGTAATAGACCTTGCCCTGCAGTTGGGGTACGACTCCCCCGACGCGTTTGCCAAGGCGTTTACGGCAATGCACGGGATCTCCCCTTCTGCGGCAAGAAAGCCCGGCGCCGTCATCCAATCGTTTTTGCCAATGAGCTTCCGTCTAACCATAAAAGGAGGAAATGAGATGCAGTACCGAATTGTAAAAAAAGAGGCGTTTACCATCGTTGGGTTAAAAAAGAGAATCACCATGGTTTTCGAGGGTGTAAACCCTCAAATGACGGGGCTTTTTCAGCAGCTTACGCCCGACAAAATTCAGGAACTAAAAGCACTCTGTGATACCGAGCCGCGAGGGATTGTGTGCGTGTCGGCAAACTTCTCAGACCGAACGCAGGAGGGCAGCGAGCTAGACCAGTACGTCGGCGTTGCCACCACGCAGCAAGCCCCCCCAAACTGGCAGACGCTACGAGTGGCGGCGACAACCTGGGCAGTGTTCACCTCGGTAGGGGAGTTCCCCAAAGCACTTCAGCAAACGTGGGCGGATATCTATGCACAGTGGCTTCCCTGCAGCGGTTACGAGCTGGTAAACGGACCCGAAATACTGTGGAACGAAAGTCCCGATACCTCAAAGCCGGATTACAAAAGCGAGATATGGATTCCTGTCAGGAAGCTTGCCACCTAAGCTAGCCCAAATCCTGAATATTCATGCGGTCGAGCTCCTTGTTTTCGCCTGGGTCGGGCTTGTTCGAGCTGTGATTTTTACTTGCCAGCCGCACCACCACGAGCACAACAGTAAGCAGCAGGGCGGGAATACCACCCAGAAGGAACACCACCACAATCGACCGTGCGGCACCCGTAAACAAGACCATTATGACCGAGACAGCCACCGCCCCTACTAAAAGCACCACGGGCAGAATCAGCCCGGGTAGTACGCTCGTTTTCTTTGCCAAAAACACCTGCAAAATGATAAGACCCACCAACATCACCAGCGCGATTGGAATCCCAAGAATCAGCAGTATCGCTGCACCCATACTATGCGTTCTCCCCTTTTTGTTTTTTGTACTCGCCTATCAAAAGCTTTGCGGTGTCAAAGTCCAGCTTTTGGTTTACCGCAAGGCGCTTAATCAGCGCAACATACGGCTCCTGCGCAGTGTCCTCGCTGATGCGTATCTTTTGTATCAGCCGGTCTAGCCGCAGCCGCACGGTGGGGTAGGTGACGCCGTATTGCAGCGCGATGTCCTTTAGCGAGCCGGAGCAGAGCAGAAAATTCTTGATAAAGGCGACATCCTCGTCGTCCAACCCGCTCATCCACTCGGGTACAACCTGTATTGGCATCGCGTCCACCCCCTCCCTGTACTTTAATAATATTCAGTATAATACTTAATATTATTAAAATCAATACCCAAGTTCTTTTTTATTTTTATTAAACAAGATGGGGCTCCGGGGAGGGGAACAACAGGGGGGAAATCCCTGCGGCGAATCCTTCAAAAATTCGATATACACAACAAAAAACGCCCCCCTTCGTATGAACTGTACCAGTAAAAACGGACAGTGACAAATACCCCCTATCGTAGGATAATATAACTACGATAGGGGGTATTATCATGTCAGGGAAAAATACGAGGCAATATACACATATACAAACGCTGGAA
>JAEZVA010000017.1 GCA_023443315.1 Bacillota bacterium
CGGTTGCAGTCGATATCCGAAAACCGCACCACGCGCTCGCCCACAATCGGGGCGTGTTCCGTCTGGCGCACCCGCAACCCCGTTACGGCGTAGTCCTTCTCCTCCAGCGACGGGATGATGTCGTACGTAAGCTCATCCGGGCGCACGATGCGGTGGGTTGTGGTATCCGCCGCCACCCAGGTGGTCTCGACAAACAAAAGCTCGCTGCCGTCCTCGGCGTAGAAGGTGCAGTCACGTAGCAGGGTTGCCCCCTTGGGCTTGCGGGGGGTCGTCTCAATACGGATGCGCTCGCCGCCCACGGGCAGACGGTTGATCGTCATACCCTCCTTGGCAAGCAGCAGCACCACGCCGTCCGCCGCCATGCGGTAATAGGTCAGCCCCAGGCTGTCGAGATGCGCGCCGCCCATCTGCTGTACATGCCGCATGATGTTTGAGATTCGCATGCGGTTGTTTACGTCGCATTCGGGGTAGGGCACGGTAAACGAAACGGTATAGGATGTTTGCATTTGTCTCTATCTCCTTGCTGCATGGATTATTGGCTTTGCCGGTGGGGGTGGCGTCCCCGACGTCCCGTGGCTTGGAATAAAGAGGGTTTCGCCTTCGGGCGACCTACTTTTTTTGCTTGAAAAAAGTAGGCAAAAACAAGCCGAAATAGAGCTGAGAACCTGAGAACCGTAGGTTCTCATAATACCAAGCTTTAGCTTGGCTATGCGAAGGTTCTCAAAATGCCAACCGAAGGTTGGCTATGCCCCCTTGAATCCCGGGGTGTCGAAGCACGGGCGAAGAATAATGGGTGTTCTACCCACGAAGAACTGTCGCATCGCGAAGCAAAGCTTCGCATTATGAAAACCTACGGTTTTCGTTTGCATCAAATGGCAGAGGGAGGAGTTTGATGCAAACGTCAAATGCATGCGCATTTGATTCCCTCTACGTTCTATCGGAATGGTTCCGATTCGCCCGTGCAGGTTGCACTCCTCCCTATCGGTAAGCTTCAATATTTTAGCCACAGTTGTAAAAGAACCACAGAAACCAAGGAACCAGAAAACTGAAGGTTTTCAGAATGCAAACTTGCTTCACTATTCGCCCTTGTACCTAAATATTTCATATAGCAAAAACATCAGGTTTTCATCACAACCAAAATTCCAGACGTAGGGGCGATTATCATGTCAAGAGTAGGATTGTTTACACAAGTGCAAGAGGATTGTTTACAGAATTACAGTCTACAAATGCTGCGATTTAACCGAGAACCAGTGGCAGCATCAAATTCAGCGATTCTGAAATTACGATAGCAAACAATGAATGAGTCGGCATAGGGACTGGGGCGAAACTCAACATACTCGTCGCTCATTGTTTCTCTAAGATAGACCTGAAAGCTGTTGAAACGAACATACCCCCAACTGTTTACTTTGATCACATGATGTTGTCCGCCATATTCATACCGGCGGATGTCGTCTTTATATTGCAGACAGCTGGGTATGTACACTTGAGAAGGGCATTTCATTCTAAGTGCTTCATGAGGGCGAACCGTATTATACTTCTCCCTCCAGTATTGCAGTTTGTTGTCTGCTTGCTGAAGATCAGAAAAAGAGTTTTGCATTAATAGCTCCTGCTTCATCGTGCGGTGAAATCGCTCTATTTTGCCCTGCGTCTGCGGATGTCTTATCCGACAATGTATTGGTAAAACGTCATGGTTCATTAGCCATTTCTCAAACTGGGTATATCCTTTTTTAAAGCCTGCAAACTGGGCACCATTATCGGACAGTACTGATTTTGGCATCCCATAGAGCATAAACGCCTCTCGAAAGCTTTCTGTGACCCCTGACGGGCTTGGCTTCGCCGCTATCAGTACCGAGAATCTGGAGTGGTCATCAAGAATAGTAAGCGGATAACACCGACTCCCGTCACCAAGTGCAAAGTCACCCTTGAAATCAGTTTGCCACATATCATTGCAATTCTCTTTCTCGAAACGAACGTATGGCTTATGTTTGAGGGATTCTTCATAACTTATCCAGCCGTTGCGTTTTAGAATATTATTACAGGTTTTTACACAGGGCAGATTATCATGACCTGCATTTTCAAGAACCTTTCGGATGGTCTTTGCACCCCAACCGGGATTTTCTCTTCTGACGGATACAATTAACTCTTCCATTGCCGCATTGGTTCTTGTCGGAATGCTCACAGGCACATGGCTGCGGTCACAGAATCCTTCACCGCTCTGCTCCTGTCTGAGCCATTTATATGCCGTAGGTCTGCTGATATCATATGCCCGGCATAAAGCGCTTAGATTCCTACTCCCTTTAGCTGCCCGTACAAACTCTTTTCTCTTTTCTTCCACAGTTTGCTCTTTCCAAGGCATCTTGCTCTCCCCTTTCGGTTTGATTCCTTATGCCTTATTTTATCGCAAATCTGTAAACTATCCTATTGCACCATCTGTAAACTATCTTACTACTCTACACATATCAATCGCCCGCGGGTGACCACAAACCCCACCCGTACGGGGCGGCGTCGGGGACGCCTCCACGTTACCCATCAATGGCGGTAACATCCAACCGATTACAACGCCAACCAACGGTTGACAATGCCCGCGCTACTCGTTTCCACCAATTTCGTCGGGCAAATCCCGCATTACAAACGACAGGGAAAGCCTTGCCGCTTGCGGCTCGGTTTCCCTGCTCTGCTTTTTTTATGTGTTTTATGCAAGCATTCCGCAGGCGGCAAGCAAAACGCCGAGCACAATCTGAATCACCGCGCACGCCACAACGGTGGTAAGCATTGTTTTGGCAAGGTCGTTGTCGCCCTGACCGAGGTAATATAGCGCCATAATTAGACCAATCAAAGGCAGAAAAATGGCAATCACATAATGCCACCATCTCGCGACGGATTGCCGCGCATAGGCGCTAGTTACCACCGGGTCGTATACCGCAAGCTGCCCGCCGCAGTCCTCACAACGCTCGGCTCTGGGCAAATAGATCGTACGGCATTTCGGGCACACCTTTTGATAGGGTGCGGTGTTCTGGAGTACCTTGCGGCAGGAAAAGCAGGTGGTGCGATCCTCGCCGTTAAGCTCCCCACATTTCGGACAGGTTTTCATCCATGCGTCCTCCCCTGTTCGTCCTGTTTATTCTAGCTTTACGCCTTTATCACATCGGTTCCCATATAGGGGCGCAGTGCCTCGGGCACGGTGATGCTGCCGTCGGGGTTCTGGTAGTTCTCTAAGATGGCGGCAAGCGTTCTGCCCACCGCAACGCCAGAGCCGTTTAGGGTGTGCACAAACTGGGTTTTATCCTGCTGGCTGTTCTTAAAGCGGATGTTTGCGCGCCGTGCCTGATAGCTCTCAAAGTTCGAGCAGCTCGAGATCTCCACGTAGCGGCCATATGAGGGCATCCATACCTCGATGTCGTAGGTCTTTGCGCTGCTAAAGCCTAGGTCGCCCGCGCACAGGCATACCACACGGTAGGGCAGCCCCAACCCCTGCAATACGCGCTCGGCATCGTTTGTCAAAGCTTCGAGCGCCTCGTAGGACTGCTCGGGGGTGGTGAACTTCACAAGCTCCACCTTATTAAACTGATGCTGGCGGATAACGCCCTTCTGGTCGCGTCCGGCAGCACCCACCTCGCCGCGGAAGCAGGCGGAGTAGGCGGCGTAGCACACGGGCAGGGCGGTTCCGTCCATAATCTCATCGCGGTGCATGTTGGTAACGGGCACCTCGGCGGTGGGAATCAAGAAATAATCCTCCCCCGCAAGCTTGTAGGCGTCGTCCTCAAACTTTGGCAGCTGACCCGTTCCGGTCATCGACGCGCGGTTAACGAGAAACGGCGGGAACACCTCGGTGTAGCCGTGTGCGGTGTGGGTGTTTAAGAAGTAGCTGATGATGCTGCGCTCCAGGCGCGCACCCAAGCCCTTGATAAAATGAAACCGTGCGCCGGTCACCTTCGCGGCGGTCTCGGGGTCAAGAATACCCAGTGCGCTGCCCAAATCCCAGTGGGGCTTTGGCTCATACTCAAAGACGCGGGGCTCGCCCACACGGCGCAGCTCGCGGTTTTGGCTGTCGTCCGCACCGTCGGGCACGTCGGCGTTTGGGGTGTTGGGGATGTTGAGCAGCAGATTACGCTGACGCTCCTCCAGCTCGCTAATCTCGGCGGCGCACGCCTTTATCTGGTCGGAGAGCTTCTTCATCTCGTCCATGATCTTTGTAATGTCCCCGCCCGCCTGCTTGACGGCAGGAATCTGCTTGTTTGCCTTGTTCTGCTCGGCGCGCATCGCGTCTGCCTTGCTGCTTACCTCGCGGCGACGCACGTCAATCTCCAGTATCTCGTCGATAATCGGTGCATAGTCCTTGTTTCTTCTGGCAAGTGCCGCCTTTACGGCGTCTGCATCCTCACGGATGATTCTAATATCAAGCATTGTATTTCATGCTCCTTTTGTTTGATGTGTTTAATAAGCGAGTGAATTTTAACTATTACTGCTTGCAAGGGCGGCGTAATGTCCGCACCCTTACCGCGACGTTATCTGTCTTTACCCGCCAGGCGGGACGCAATGTCCGCCAGATCCTGCTTGTCAAAAAACGCAATCTCCAGAACGCCCTGCTCCTTCGCTCCCTCGGTAACCTTTATCTTTCGCCCAAGCTCCGCGTGCAGAGCAAGCTCCATCTCGGTGTAGAAGCTGTCGCGCAGGGGCTTGTTTTTGCCTGCTGACGGCTTGCTTTCGCCTTTTTTGTCCGCCTTTGCCAGACGCTCCACGTCGCGGACGGTCAGTTCCTTTTTTATAATCTCGCTCGCAAGCTCTTTAACACGCGCCTTGTCCTCTACCGTAATCAGCGCGCGGGCGTGACCGCTTGATAGCCTGCCATCGGCGACCATCTGCCGCACCTCGTCGGGTAAGCCCAAGAGACGTACCGCGTTTGCCACGGCGGGGCGGGATTTATTTACCCGCTGTGCCACCTGCTCCTGCGTCAGCCCGTAGGTGTCCATCAAGACGCGGTAGCCCTCCGCTTCCTCTACGGGGTTCAGATCCTCGCGCTGCAGGTTCTCTATCAGTGCAAGCTCCATCGCCTCGCTGTCGCTCATCTCTTTAATTAAGGCGGGTAGCTCACTTAAGCCTGCCATCCTAGCCGCTCTCCAACGGCGTTCGCCCGCCACCAGCTGATAGCTGCCGTCGGTCATGGGGCGCACCAGCACCGGCGTGATTACCCCGTGCTGACGGATGGAGTCGGCAAGCTCGGCGAGTGCTGTATCGTCAAACTTCTTTCTCGGCTGGGCACGGTTTGGTTCGATTTCGGTGATGGGCAGTGTAACCGTTCCACCGCCATCGGGCGTGGTGTTATCGGCAAACAATGCATCCAAGCCCTTGCCTAGTCCCCTGTTCTTTGCCATCTCTGTACTCATTCCTTTGCTGCTTAGTGGGTTTGCTTTTTATGTGTTATTTCTTTTTATTCTTTGTAATTAGCTCCGCGGCTAGCTCGTTGTACGCAAGCGTGCCCTTGGAGGATGCATCGTAATACAGGATCGGCTGCCCATAGCTGGGCGCCTCGGAGATGCGCACATTGCGCGGGATGACGCTTGCGTATACCTTTTGGGGAAAGAACCGCTTGACCTCGTCCACCACCTGTACGGTCAGGTTCAGCCGTGCATCGTACATCGTAAGCAGTACGCCCTCGATATCGAGCTGCGGGTTATACAGCCGCTTTACCTGCCTGATGGTCGCAACCAGCTGGCTTAGCCCTTCGAGCGCGTAGTATTCGCACTGGATGGGCACGAGCACCGTATCGCACGCGGTTAACCCGTTCAGGGTAATCAGCCCAAGTGACGGCGGGCAGTCGACAAAGATATAATCATAGCTATCGCGCACCTGAGACAGGGCGTATTTAAGGCGTGTCTCCCTGTTAGAAAGGTCTACAAGCTCAATCTCCGCGCCTGCAAGCGAGATGTTTGACGGCACAACGTCTACGTTCTTGTACGGGCTGTGCACAACTACCTCCGTCGTTTTGGCGTTGCCGATTAGCACATCGTACACCGACACGGCAATCGAGCGTTTCTCGATGCCAAGCCCGCTTGTGGCGTTGCCCTGAGGGTCGATGTCCACCAGTAGCACCTTCTTGCCCTTTGCGCCCACCGCCGCCGCGAGGTTTACCGCCGTTGTAGTTTTGCCTACCCCGCCCTTTTGGTTTGCTATGGTTATTATCTTACCCATCTTTTTCTTTACTCCACCTTTGCTGTTCGTTGTGCCAATTGGGTGGCCGCTTACGTCGGTTGCTTGTCCGCGTTTGGGAGAATGCCCCTTTGCGGCAATGGAATTATTATACCACACCACCCTGCTGTTTAAAAGTATGCAAAGCAAAAACCGATGTTTGCCTTAATGTTTCATGTGAAACAATCGGGTTTTACGCAGCATAACAGCGTTAAATCCAGGAACATCGCGCCACAGACCACCAAAGGTAGTTCCATAACCAACCGCAGGACGAAGTAAAACCCAGAAAAGAGAACTGGAAAACTGAGAACCTGAGAAACGCCCACACATTACCCCGTAAAATCAACCAGTAAGGGCGATTATCAATCGCCCTTTTTTCGTTTCGATAGCGGTTAACCACAGGCGAATCATATTCGCCCTACTACGAAAACTGTTTCACATGAAACAATTACTCTCCCTGTGCATCCATGTCGGTCTGCTTCGTCTTGTCCTGTTCTGCCGTTTCCTCCGTCTGCTCCGATTCCTCCTGCAGCCCCTCTGCCCCCTGTTCCTCCTCATCGTCGGGCAACAGCTCGGGGGTCAGGTCGGGCAGGGTGCGCTCCCCTGTCTCGATATCCATGGCGTACAGCTCGGCTACATAGCAGTAGGAGCTCCACTTGGGGGTGACGGCGTCCTCGGTCAGACTTTCGAACTCAAAGCCCGCCTTCTCGTAGCACCGCTGTGCCGATACGTTGTATTCGTACACATTCAGGCGCAGCTCCTCGATGCCGTACAGGTTTTTTGCGATGCGAAACACCGCCCGCAGCACCTCGCCCCCCAGACCCTTGCCGCGATACGCATCGAACAATAAAAACCGCCCCATCGTGGCGCGCAGGGTCTTTTTATCGATATGAAACAGCTCCACCGTGCCGATAAAATAGGTTTTGTCGAGAATGATCTCGTAGGTAATAAAGTCGCTGTTCTTTTTGACCTGTAGCGAAAGCGCCTGACGGGCGGTAAGCTGCTCTACGGTAAGTGGATAATGGTAGCCAAGCCCACTCCACTGGCGTAGAAAGTCTGCCCCCTTGTCCTTGTTGTATTCCACCAGCTTTGCGTAGTTTTGTTTGCGCAGCGGCACAAGCTCCACCATAAACAGTTCCTCCCCTATCGCCACTAGGATATGACCGGGCAATGGCTATCATCTTTATTTAGTATAACGCGCGAAAACAAAGTGTGCAATCGTACATGAGAGAAACAAGGGAATTGTTTATCCAGAACACGAAGAAAGCGTGGCTTGCGCCGACGCACGAAGAAAGCGTGGCTTGCGCCACGCTTTCTTCGATAAAATCAGCCAGGGGATGAGTAAATTTATTTTACACCAGGGAAAGTGTAAAACGCCATTAGTTAACCGCCGCAAGCTTTGGCTCGGTTTTTTTCGCCTGCTTTGGGATGGTGACGATGTACTCGATGTAATCGTCCTTTTCCACCTGCTTTGCCTGTGCGTTCACGCCCGCCTTCTGCATCGTATCCACCGCGCGGTTCACGGTGTTTAGAAACAGCCGCACATCCTTTACGACGAACACCCTCTCCTGCCGTGGCTTTGGGGTATGGCAGAGCAGTCCGTTGATGTACTCCTCGGTCTTTTCCACCGTAAGCCTACGGGCGATGATCACGTCTAGCGTCTGGTCGCGTTTTTTGGGGTCTTCTATCTTTAGCAGTGCCCGTGCGTGTCGCTCGGACAAACGGTTTTGTAAAATCTTGTTTTGCTGCTCTGGCGAGATTCGCAATAGTCGAAGCTTATTTGCGATGGTGGACTGTGCCTTGCCAAGGCGCTGCGCCGCTTCCTCCTGCGTGACTGCCCAATCGTGGATGAGGGAGTAGTAGGCATTCGCTTCCTCAAAAAAGGTAAGATCGCTGCGCTGCAGGTTTTCGAGCACCGACAGGATGGCGGATTGCTGTGCGGTTGCGTCCACAACAATGCAGGGTACAACGGGCAGGTTAATTAGCCTTGCGGCGCGCAGTCTGCGCTCGCCCGCTATCAGCTCATACACTCCGTCGCGGATGCGCCGCACCGACAGTGGTTGCAGCACCCCGTTTTCGCGGATGCTCTCCGCAAGACTTGCAAGCTCCGACTGGCTGGTGACCTTGCGCGGTTGGGCGGGGTTTGGCAGGATGTTATGTACCCCCACCTCGATGACCTTATTCACAACCTTTTCGCGTGAAAACACCGCCATGGGCAATCACCTCGCCTTTATAGCCAATCACTCTAATCATGTCCGAATAAAATCAGTAACCAAGTGGGAATAGCCGTTTTCTGCATATGCCTAAAAAAGCAAAAGCACAGAACAGGCTTGTCCGCCTTGTCTGTGCTCAGAATATCATAGTTGTAGCCTATTTTCCAGTATTTTCTATCTCTGCTTTGCGACAGGATGTTCCGCCATCCGCGCGGCTACAAGGGGTTTTTTGCCATTTTTGCACCGGGGCGCGGGTAGCCTGTCGGGGTTTGCGATATCTTTTTTATCACAACAATGGTTCTCTCCCCTGCACTCGGTAATGGGAAGCGTATTACGTCCTGAACTGTGCCGCCTAGGGTTTTGATGGCGCGGGCGGCTTCGGTAAGCTCGGTATCCACATTGCCGCTTTTCATCGCCGCGAATACGCCGCCTTGCTTTACAAACGGCAGGCAGTATTCCGTAAGCTCGCGCAGGTGGGCGACGGCACGGGCGGTGGCGACATCATACCGCTCGCGGTAGCCCTTGTCGTTGCCTAAGTCCTCCGCGCGGGCGTGCACCGTACTGCCCGAAAGAGACAGCTCCTGAAGCAGCCCTTCCAAAAAGGTGATGCGCTTGTTCGTGCTGTCGGCTAGGGTGATGGCGACATCCTCCCGCATAATCTTGACAGGCACGCCGGGAAAGCCCGCCCCGCTGCCCACATCGATGAGGCTTGCCCTCTCGGGGATGGCGACGTGGTGCGCAAGCAGGATGCTGTCGAGAAAATGCTTGACCGCAATGCCCTCGTCGTCCTTGATGGCGGTCAGGTTCATGCGGCTGCTCCAGTCGAGCAAAAACGCGGCGTAGCGGTCAAACCGCGCAAGCTGGGTGTCGGTAAGGGTGATGCCCAGTGGCGCGGCGTGTTGATTTAGGATGTCGGAAACAGTAGGCATGGCGGGTCTCCTTTTTTTGCTGGTTTGTGGGGAGGATTTTTTGGGGGTATGTGGATGAGAAAATATTATGGGGCGTCGGGGACTCCGTCCCCTACAAAACGCCAACCTTCGGTTTTCGGTGCTAAATAAAAACCCACGCCGTAGGGAGCGACGCCCTCGTCGCATAGCCAGCCAAAGGCTGGCATTGGGAAAACCTTCGCATAGCGAAGCAAACCTTCGCATAGCGAAGCAAAGCTTCGCATTATGAGAACCTTCGGTTCTCTGGTTTTCTGCGCCTTACTAGGCGCTCCGTCCCCGACCAGATATAAATAGGCATGCTGGTTGTTTTTTCGGTGACATTCGGAACGGTCGGGGACCGTTCCCTACGGGTTGGGTTTTTGGTTTGGGGATGAAGCGTTTGTTAGGATATTGGGGTGTGTTTTGCTGATATGACCTTATATTGCCCGCGCTCGGGCAGGGCAATCAATTCGGCTTCATATCGGCTTAACAGAGTATATACCGGATTCTCTGCGTAATAGGACGGTACGTCATACGAACCGAGGGTCAGCGTAATGCGGTCGCCCTCCTGTTTATAGCTGAGCACACCAAACACCCGTACCCCGCCATATCCGCCGAGCATTGGCATTACATACTCTCCCGATGCGCTGTCATACCCTTTTGTGCCGCCGTTTAACGGGTCGAAGCTCTGCTGGGGGTCAAAGGAATCGGTGTCGAGGTGGGTGTATAAAATTTGCTCGATTTCGGCAATCGGAATTCGATACACACTGCCGTCAAACCATTCTTGTTGTTTGTCCTGATAAAAATCGGTCGAGAGTATCCAGAATAAATACGCTGCTTTCTCTCGTTCGGTGGGCGGCGTGCTCACCGTAAGCTCCAGAAAAAACATCCCCTCCGCAAATTCAACAACAGAACGTTGTTCCTGCGTCAGCTCATTGTTGGGAATTGGTACGGCAACGGATGGTGCGCAGCCGCAAAGCAGCGTCAAGCCTACAAGCATTCCTATCGATAATCGTTTGATTGTCGGCATAGAACCGTACCCCCCATTTATCTGAACGGTCGGGGACCGTTCCTTACGGGTTGCGCGTTTTCGGTTATTTATTGCGCTCCAGCCACACCAGCAGCACCGAGATATCGGCGGGGCTGACACCCGAGATGCGCGACGCCTGCCCGATGCTCAGGGGCTTGATGCGTGTTAGCTTTTCGCGCGCTTCTAGCCGTAGGCTTTCGATCTCATGGTAGGGCGTGTCGGGGGAAAGCGGACGCTGTTCCAGACGGCGCATCTGCTCTACCTGCGCAAGCTGGCGGCGGATGTACCCCTCGTATTTCAGCTCAATCTCCGCCTGCT
>JAEZVA010000031.1 GCA_023443315.1 Bacillota bacterium
GTTACATTTCCTGCCGCAATACGCTGCAGAAGTCCGCCCCACTCGGGCGGCATCCAAACCACCGAAACGCCCGAAATACGCAGAATAAACCGTGCGTTTGTCGCCGCAGAGGGCGGCAGTCGGGCATTTTCCCCGGGAAATGGTTGCGTGCGTTATAATTACCAAATATTGTGTGTTCGTGCACAACTTGTCCGCACGCCCTGCGTGCGCCAATTTGCTAACCGCCAACACTGGTGTACCGTTTTAGCATGCGCTCCCATATAAACAGGGTAGCCATCAGTAGAAAAAGACACACAAACATGCCCGGCACCACAGCGGTGTCCGCCCGCCCCAGCAGCACCTGTGACGGAAAGTACGCCACAACCAAAAACGGCAACACCGTACTAAGCACCGTGCCAATCGCCTTGGGGAATATCTGCGCCGGATAGCCCGCAAAATTAAACATCGCCATAATAACCTCTTCCACGCGGCTGTTTCTTGTCACCATCACAAGCAGGATGCAGTAGCCCACCAAAAACGCACAGTACAGCATCAGCCCGCAGGTAATGCCCAGTGCCACCAGCACCAAACGAATGGGGGTAACCACAATCTCTAATACATTTGCCGAATAGACGAGCAAAACGATGCCAGATAGCAGCACCCCTACGCTTCCCGCATCAAAGCCGGAGCACAGCAACAGCTTAATCGGGCGCTGCGGTAAAACCAGCAGCCGGTCAAAATCGCCACGCCAAACCATGGTGCTTACATTTCCAAACACATTGCCAAACACCATGCCGCGAATACCCGTAAACAACAACAGCATACCTTGAAACAGCATTACCTGATAAAGCGACCAGCCCGGGTAGCCCTTGGTGGTGGTAAACAGCAAAAACTGAAACAGCGGTCCTATCGCCGCGTTACACACCGAGATAATGAGCCCTACAATAAAGTCTGCGCGGTAGCTCATGTTGCGCTGCAACCGAATACGCGCGTACCACGCAAACAGCTCTATGGTCTTGCCTATCTTCATTGCAAAAAACCTTGTCCTTTCCGGGGCTTAGTGCCCGAACTATCTCGTTATCCCACCGCACAGAAGTGGCGTGATGCACGCCGCCAGGCTAGTGAACACAGTGCAATCAACGCAATGCACCACACCCCCTGAACCACTAGCGTACGCACAAACACCCCCGGCTGTACAGACTGCTCGGTGTTTAAAAAAAACTGAATAGGCCAGTAGAATATGTACTCAAATGGTAAAAACGCAAGCACGCGCTGCACGCTTGCGGGGTAAAAATCCAAAGGGATATAGCTTCCGCCAAGCAGCCCCATCGCAAGGAACTTTAGCCCCGTCACCGCTGCGTTGCTTTTTAGTATAAACGCAAACAGTCCGGCTAAAAAGTTAATGGTATACATTAGAATAAACGCCATTACGATTGTACAGCAAAACCGTAAAATTGACATTGGGGTCATAAAGTACGGAAAGTAGATGAGCGAGTACAGAATAATTCCCGGAACAAGCTCGGTAACCAGCGCGGTCAGCCGCAAACCCACCGAGTTGCCTAGCTCGTACACAAAGATGTGCATGGGGCGCAATAGATCCACCGCAAGCTCACCCGAGAGCACCCGTTGCGAGATGCGGTAATCGGTAGCATTATAAACAAAAACCCAGATAAAGTGCGTCGCGGTAAAATACCATATCATCTGCCCCATTTCGTAGCCCTTGATGATGTCTGAACCGTTATAGCCGTACAGGCTTGTAAACAGCGCAATGTTCAGCAACAGTACAATCGGCTGGATTACCACGCTGATCATAAACCCAAAGGGATACTGGATGTCCTGCTTGACTTCAAGCTTTACAACCTCCCAAAAAGCGCGCATACGTGTCCCTCCCTTTTTTCCAGTTTTACGATTATAGCATAAACCATATTTTTCTTCAATAGGGAAAACAAATATATGTTCTAGGTTGTTTTTGATGTTTCGGATATGCAAATATAAGCGATTTTTTAAAATAGTATATAATGTATTCTTTGATATACCTTGACAGGCGATGTAACTATGCATATAATAGTAATTGTAAAGGAGGGAGCCCATGTCTATTACGTCGGATATCCTCCGCGGACATACCGAGGCAATCATACTAAGCCACCTAGAGCAGCAGGATAGCTACGGCTACCGCATCAACCAGTCTATCGGCGAAAAAACCGACGGGATGTATGAACTAAAGGAAGCAACGCTCTATTCCGCGTTTCGGCGGCTGGAGCAAAGCGGCTATATCTCGCCATATTGGGGGGACGAAACCACCGGTGCGCGACGCCGGTACTACTCCATCACCCCCGAAGGCAGGCGGTACCTTACCCGCTGCCGCGAGGAGTGGCACAGCGCAAAAGAGCTCATAGACCGATTAATCTAGCGCTTTCCGTTTGGCATTTGTTTCTCATCTTAACGTTATGCGCCTGGTCGCGACGCGACACAAGGCAAGAAAGGCAGGACAACATGCATACAAACATCCGTCATTATATCGACCGCTCGTTTTCTTACGCACCCAAAAACGCGAAGTCGAGTGAGATTAAGGAGTCGCTGTTCGCTGACCTCACCGACAAGTACGACGACCTCATTTCCCGCGGCAAAACCCCCGAAGAGGCATACAACGAAGTGATAGCAGGTGTGGGCGACCTTTCGGAGCTATGCCAGTCGCTGGTTAAAGAGGCAGAGGAGCAGCATGTCGAGACCGAGCGCGACCGCCGCCGCTCTGCACTGCTCGTTGCAAGCTCGGTATTTCTGTATATCCTAAGCCCCATCTTCTTTTTTGTGGGCGAGCGTCTTGGCGGCGACCTCGTCGGTATCGGGCTGTTCTTGTTTACCGCAGGGCTTGCCACGGCAATTATCATCTACTACAATATGACCAAGCCCGCTTGGAAAAGGGAGCGGGACAAAGACCCCGATGATGTGGATAACTGGGCTATGCCCAAAGAACGCCGCGTGTTTAACGCGTTAAGCAGCGCGCTGTGGGTACTAGCTATCGTGGTGTTTTTGATACTGGGCTTTACAACCGGTCTATGGTACATCCTATGGGTGATATTCCCGATTACCGTGGTAATTACCCTGATATTGCAGGCGGTTCTTGCGGCCACAAGCAAGGAATAAGTAGCACAAAACAAAAGCAAAGCCATGCCACACCGTGTTACGTGTGTCGCATGGCTTTTTTATATCTATTTGATACCGCTTTATCTGCACCTTGTACTGCACGCGATACGCTGTTACAGCAGGTAAACCGTCATACGGTGTACCCTTGCGCCGCTTAAGGAATCGAGCACGCCGCGCTCTATCACAATTCCGCTGCCAAAGGCGTCGCAGGCAAGCTCCTCATCCCCGAGCACCACGCGGTCTATACGGTACTGACCGAAGTCCTTGTTTTGCTCATTCACAAACATAATCTGCAGCTCCCTGTTTGCAAACACGGTCGACACTCCGGCGTGTCCGTTTTGGTCAAACTGCCTGCCCAGTAGCTTGGGTTCGATCACAAGGTCACCAAAATACCCCCGCACACCAAACATCTGGGTGAGTACCGTCAACATCATCCAGCTTGCAGCACCAGTCAGGTAGTGGTACATGCCGCGTCCGCTTGGGGCAATATACTCCGGCACGCCCGGGTAGATGCGCGCCGTTTTAAAGTCGCAGCAGTGGTGGTACAGCACATCACACAGGCGGTACGCCTCGTGCGCAAACCCGCGCCCATACAGCGCGTAGGTGTACAGCATATGCATATGCGATAGCATTGCCCCGTTTTCCTTGTGCCCGTAGGCATATGCAAACACTCTGCCAAGGTTTGTTTTTAACTCGTGGAAGTCGGTGTTTTGGCGCACGCCGCCCACCTGCTCATCATATAGGTACCGCTCTACCGATGCGATAATGCTGTGCGCCTGCTCGTCGGTGGCAACGCCCGACAAGAGTGAGAACGCCTGCCCGCCAAGTGAGATGCGCACCCCATTCTTGTGGTCGCCATCCACCATTTTACCGTCGTTGTCGTAGTAGCTGTTGTACCACGAATTGTCGTCGCTCACCGTAATATATTCCTGACTCCGCAGAAACTGTGCCATCCACGTTGCCTTGACGGTCAGGTTTTGGATGATGTCGTCAATCGCAACGTCGGTCTGCCCGCCCGTCAGCCTGCCCATGCTCGCCTGATGAAAACGCAGCGACACGCCCTTTTTATACGCATACGAGTAATAGTTTGCCTCATCCTGCGTTAGATCGTCGAGTAGCGTAAGCAGATGCCTCGATACCGTCACATGGGTAATACCAACCACCTTTAGCCGGTTTAACAGCTCGATTAGGCAGGTGAGGTTCCCGTAGTACAGATAGGTAAGCGCAGCAGCTTCTCCGCGCTCATATGCCATATCCATGCCGTCGTTAAAGTCAGAATGCTCAAGGCGACAGATGTTGTGCTCGCCCACCCAATAAAACGACGCAAGGTTTTGTATGAGTAGGTGCTCAAGCACCGTGCCGCTGTACACGTCGCCCTGCTCGGTTAGCAGGCGGCTTCCCTGCTCGGGTAACCACGCGTTGTCGCGGGCGTTCGAGCGGCAGATTAGCGAGTCTTTAAAGTAGCACTGGTCTTGCAGCAAGAATTTGATGTCGCCGGTCTGGTCGATATACAGGCGGGTGGTAAGCAGTGGCCACGCGGCGTGGTCCATCCACACGCGGGTGATGCTGTTGCGGTCGGCGATAAACTCGCCCTGTGCGCGCCCAATGATTGTTGCGTTGGTGCCGTCAAACCGCACCCCTGCAAAGCTATCAAGCAGCACGCCACGCACCCCTTGGGTGTCCATCAAAAGCAGTCCTAGGCAGTCCTGCCACAGGTCTCGCCACCCGCGCCCGCCGCGCCCGTAATCATGGTGTGGCATAAAGGAGTTGCCGCAGATGCGCCGCAGCGCAGGCTCCAGCGACACCCAGCGCAGCCAGTTGTTCAGGCGCTCGTCTTTGGTATTAAAGTGCAGGTTCAGCTCCTGCTGCCAGAATTTTTTCGTCTGCTCTAGATACCGCGTAAACGCGTCGTCGCTTAAGTACTTCACACATAGGGTGCTGATGTTTGCCGAGTTGTCGGCAATTACAATAGCAAAAATAAAGCTAACACTCTGCCCTGGCGCCAGTGTTTGCTCGGCAAACTGGAGCGCACCCATCCCCTCACTGCCCTCTGCGGTGTCCCCTTCGTGCATGGGCAGGTCGCTACCCACCATCTCCGGGTTGTCGTAGGTGCCGCCCTCCCCCAAAAACCACTCGGCAACGGGGCAGCAGGCAATAGGGGGCAACCCACTGCCGTCCGCGGCAATCACCCCGTAGCAGGTCTGGTTCATTTTGTGCCCCTGCTCGTCAAATGCGATGGTAGGCTTTAGCACCACGCCGTATCGGCTCACGCGCATGCGCTGTAGCAGCGCGGTCACGTGACGGTGGTCTCGAATATGGTCGGCGCTGCGCCCATAGAGCGGTACCGCCACGTATGGTTTAAAGCATAGCGGCTCACTGCCTGTATTGGTAATCACCACACGGTTTAGCTCCACTGTATCGCCGAACGGAACAAAGGTGGTAATCTCACTGCTCACTCCAAGCTCGCGGTTATGGCGTGTGACCTGATGCCACAGCAAACCCGCGCTCAGGGAGGTTTCCTCCTTGTCTGGCGAAAACGTTTTAGACATCTGCGCGCACGAGACCCCCGTCGCGCTCCACTTGCCGTGGTTTTTAATATGTAGCCAAAAGTTTCTTGTTGCCCTGCTGCTATGCAGATCCTCGGCGCATACCGGCGGCAACGCAAAATGCTCTTGGCTTGTTTTGCAGTCTCCGCCCAGCAGTGGGGTTATGCAGGATATCATCCCTTTTTTGTTCACCAGCGGAAAGTACAGGCAGCTTGTTCGCTCCGGGTCAGGCAGCGTAAAGTCCCCCAGTTTTCCGTGAAACATCCATGTTTTCACCGCATCATCCATGATCGTGACCATTCCTTTCGGGCGTTATGGTACCGGGGGGGCACAAAACGCCGTGAAAAATAGCGGTGCGGCTACGCCGCTGAAAAAGCTATGCTTTTGTTTTTCTGTGGTTTGAGAGTTTATTCCTCAAGCGACCGCCTCTTTTGCAGTAATTCAATACAATATTGTGCAATATATACAAATTAATAGGAGCGTTATCGCTTATCATCGTACATATACAAGAATACCGACAACTGCTATCCTTGTCAATATTTATTCACTAATTTTAACTAAACTTTGTTAAATTATTGCGTTGCTTTTGATTAAGAAGTGGTGCTATTTGTCATATTTATTGCACTATTACCCAACAAAACCCCCGCATGTGGAGTTATTTCTTTCGTTTTTGGTTTTGTTTTGTGCTTTTTTGTCACACTTCCCCCGTCGTCACTGCAATAATTATGAGCGAAAACAGCACACTTGAAGACCAACTGTTCTTTTTGCTATAATGGTAGCCATATCGTTGCTTTCGCATCATAATGAAAAGGAAGTGTGCGCCATGCCCACCCGCTGCATTACAACGCCGCTGTTTACGCTCATCGTCACCGAGCAGGACGGGGCTATCGTATCCGCCCGCTTTGCGGCCGACAACGACCCCGAGCACTCCTGCGCCGACGACACCCCGCTGCTGCGCCAAGCAGAGACGGAGCTGCGTTGCTACGCAAGCGGTACCCTCACCCGCTTTACCTTGCCGGTAGCCCCTGTGGGCACCGCGTTTATGCAGCGCGTTTGGGCGCAGCTGCAAGCCATTCCCTACGGTCTAACTCGCACCTACGGGGAGGTTGCCGCGCTGTGCGGCAACCCGCGCGCGGCGCGCGCCGTGGGTCGTGCCTGCAACCGCAACCCGATTGCGGTGCTCATCCCCTGCCATCGAGTGGTGGGGTCAAACGGCGCACTGACTGGCTTTGCCGCAGGGCTGGATACCAAGGATCGCTTGCTGTGCCTTGAGCGTCGGGCGTAACGGGAGGGGACACGGGCTATGACAGACCTACACGACATCTACACCGACCTGTATCACGCCTACGGCGAGCAACACTGGTGGCCTGCCCGCACCCCGTTTGAGATGATGGTGGGGGCGATACTCACCCAAAACACCGCGTGGAGCAACGTGGAACGGGCAATCGCCGCGTTTGGTGAAAACCTCACCCCTTCGTTTATCCTCTCGTGCGACGAGGCGACACTTGCCGACATCATCCGCCCGAGCGGCTACTATAACCAAAAGGCAAAACGGCTAAAGACACTTGCCGCGTGGTATACTCGCTACGGCGCAGACATCGCCCGCGTGCGCGCAGCGGACGGCGAACACCTGCGCGATGAGCTGCTTGCCCTAAACGGCGTGGGGCACGAAACCGCCTACTCGATGCTGCTGTACGCCTTTGACAAGCCCTACTTTGTGGTGGACGCCTACACCCGTCGCCTGTTTGCCCGCCTGGGCTTTACGCTGCCCGTACAGTACGACGCGCTGCGCCTGATGATTGAACAGGCGCTCCCCCGTGACCTGACCCTGTACAACGAATTTCACGCGCTGAT
This sequence comes from Bacillota bacterium, assembly GCA_023443315.1. Taxonomy (GTDB): domain Bacteria; phylum Bacillota; class Clostridia; order Oscillospirales; family Ruminococcaceae; genus Acetanaerobacterium. The sequence continues at coordinate 7,524 of JAEZVA010000031.1, forward strand.
TGTTACCCATGCAAAGCACCACTGCAAGGCAAAGCCGTCCTGCTCCGGCTGCCCGCTCGCCGCGCGGTGTGCGGAATACAAACGGGAGCAGGGCAAGCCTTAACTACCATCCTATCTAAAAGGGTATCATACCAACCGTCGTTAGAACTGTAGTAACAAACTAAGTTCTCTTATACATTACAAAAAGCGGCAAACGAATAATCGTTTGCCGCTTTACTTATACCAGTTAGCTAACTACGCTTAGATAAACGCCATTACAACGAAGTTGACAAGGAACAACAGGGCGGACACCCACAGGATGGGATGAACCTCCTTGATTTTGCCCTTGCAAAGCTTTACGATGCAGTAGAAGATGAAGCCCGCTGCAATACCGTACGAGATGCTGTAGCACAGCGCCATGAACACGCCTGCAAAGAAGGCGGGAACCGCTTCTTCGAAGTCGTCCCACTTAATCTCTTTGAACGAGCTGAGCATCATTACACCCACCACAATCAGTGCAGGTGCGGTTGCTGCGGCGGGAACCAGACCCGCAACGGGTGCAAGGAACGAGCAGAGCAGGAACAGAACTGCGGTGACCACACTGGTCAGTCCGGTGCGTCCGCCCGCGCCAATTCCGGCAGCGCTCTCTACATAGGTGGTGGTGTTGGAGGTACCGAACACTGCGCCCACCGAGGTGGCGATGGCGTCTGCAAACAGCGCCTTGTCCATCTTGGACTTAAAGCCGGTGCTGTTCTCCAACGCTTTCTGGTCTTCTTCGCTGAAGATGCCGCTGCGGCGTCCTGTGCCGATGAAGGTACCGATGGTGTCAAACGTGTCAGACAAGCTAAACGCGAAGATGGTAATCAGCACAAGGGGAATTTTAGCGGGGTCCGCAAACAGCGAGAGCAGTCCCTCGGAACCAAACGCGGCACCAAAGGTAGCACCCAGCTGCGAGAACGAATCGCCAAAAGACGCAAACGAAATGGTTGCGGAAGAAAGATCGACAACGCCCATCGGGATGCCGATTACCGTAGTCGCTACAATGCCGATGAGAATAGCTCCTCTTACCTTAAGCACTAGCAGTACCACGGTGAGTACAAGACCGATTAGCGCAAGCAGTGCTGCGGGGTTGTTAAACTTAACAAGCTCGGGCACAATGCCGCCGTTTGTTACCGCCGAAAAGATGCCGGTATAGGTGGCGTCTGCAGCAAAGGGCTGCCCGTTGACCTCTACAAGGTTTGTATTGTCAGAAAGGAACTGAATGAAGCCTGCATTTTGCTTTATGCCTATGTAGGCAATAAAGATACCAATACCGCCGCCGATGGCGTGCTGGATGCTCTCCGGGATTGCCTTGATGATGCTCTTACGGACCTTGGTGACCGTGATGATGATGTTAATAATTCCGCACAAGAACACCATTGCCAGTGCCTGTTGCCAGGTAAAGCCCAGCCCAAAGCATACGGTGTAGGTAAAGAACGCGTTGAGCCCCATGCCGGGTGCCTGCGCATACGGTACGTTTGCAAACAGACCCATAATCAGCGTGCCAATCGCGGCAGCGATGATGGTCGCAAGGAAAACCGCGCCCCAGGGCATTCCGGTTGCCGAAAGGATGTTCGGGTTTACAAAGATGATGTAAACCATGGTGAAGAACGTGGTAAAGCCCGCCATAATCTCGGTGGAAACCGTGGTGCCGTTTTCCTTGAGCTTAAAGAATCTCTCCATCTGACTTCCTCCTGTTTTTTGTACACAATTCGAACTGCGTTACTGGACCGATGAAGCCCCAGCGCAATCCCTTGTCCTACGAACCATCCGACCACAATACAAATCTTAACCAAAGATAAGTACAAAAAGACCGTGAAAAATCGGCATAAACCCCTCGCTTGACTAGGCTTTATGCAGATTCTTGTCGGTTACATTTATCGGCGCGTTCGTATTACACTTTGCGTCTTTAATTATACTTCAAATGTTAAAATAAAAGCAACATCGTGTTCATATTTTGTGTCGCCATCTGTTATTTTTAGCATTGTGCACCAACCGCATGGGGGTTATACCAGATATATACTCACATTTGCATAATATTTCTCAAGCAGCAAACTTCATTTTTGGTTATTTTTAGGCAATCGCTTCGTTCGATATGCTATAACACCGCAAACAGCAGCTTCTAACAGGTATTACAGTATGCCATTTACAATGGTGTGCGTACGGTCACAGCTCCTGCGCAGCCCGTCCGACCCCTCTCCCGAGACCAAAACCGTCAAGCCTTCCCTTTTTCTGTTTTGAATAAATACGTACACGTCGGTGCACAGCGCGGGCGAAAGCCCCATGGTCGGCTCGTCAAGCAGCAGAAGCTTCGGGCGGCTCATCAACGCGCGGGCGATGGCGAGCATCTGCTGCTGCCCACCCGAAAGCGAAAGTGCTAGTGTGTTGCGCTTTTCATACAGTGGGGGAAACAACGCATACATCCGCTCAAGCTCACCCTGCACCCCCGTCTCTACGGTGTGCGCGCCGATGAGCAGGTTCTCTTTGACTGTACACAGCCCAAACACCCTGCGCCCCTCGGGCACTAGCGCAATGCCAAGCCGCAGTCGTTCTTGTGTGCTACTGCCCGAAATATCCCGATAGCCATTCCTCGGCTCTGCCAAACCGCCCTCGCCCGTAACGATAAAGGGGGTGCTTCTCTCCTCATGCTTGCCCTCGTCGTACAGAATGCGCCCCGCGCTTAGAGGCAGCAGCCCTGCTATGGCAAGCATAACGGTGCTTTTGCCCGCCCCGTTTACCCCCAATAACGCCACCGCCTCCCCCCTTTTAACCTGCAGGCTAGCGTCATGCACCGCCGTTACCTGCCCGTACCTTACGCAGATGTTCTCGACCCGCAGCACCGGCAGCACTCCTCCCTGTTTCGTTTGTTTGCGGTGGTTTCTTGCAGGCAGCACCGTATGGCAGCCTTTACCACCATCCCATTCTATCCCACGCCCAGTATCGCCTTTTTCACCGCCGTGTTCAAAAACACCTCACTCGGCGTGCCCGCGGCAATCACCCGTCCCGTGTCCATCGCGTACAGCCGCCCGCACACCCGCTCCACAAACGCCATGTGGTGCTCGATTAAAAACAGCGTCAGGTGGTACCGCTCCTTTAGTTCACCAAGCAGTATCGCCAGCTGCTCGGTCTCCTCCTCGCACAGCCCGGCGCACGGCTCGTCTAAGAATAACAGACCGCACCCGCCCGATGCCACCGCCACCGCGCGGGCAAGCTCGCACAGCTTTCGCGTACCGTAGGGCAGCGCGCTCACGACGGTGTCCGCCTGTGGGCGCAGCTTTAGCGCGTCAAGCAGCGCGTCACAACCGCAGTCTGTAATTCTCAGCGAATAGATCACTGTTTGTATATTCTCGCGCACCGTCAACCCCTCAAACAGCCTAAGGTTTTGAAAGGTTCTGCCCACACCCGCTCGCGCCAGCCGGTAGGCGGGTGCGGTGTGCACCGCAATGGGCTGGGGCAACACCAATTGCCCCGCGCCTGTACGATGGGGGGTAAGGAATATCCTGCCCTCGTCGGGGTGTTCAAAGCCCGTAAGCAGCGCAAACAGCGTCGTCTTACCCGCCCCGTTCGAGCCAATCACCCCCACGCTTTCGCCCTGCATAAGCGTAAGCGACACCCCAGCAACCGCCGTCACCCCGCCGTACCGCTTAACTACCCCGTCGCAGGTCAAAAGCGGCATTTCGCCCTCCCCTTTCCCCTGTACCTTATCATCGTATACCCGATAAGGATTAGTGCATACACAATCATCCGCAAATTTGCCGCCCCCTGTAATAGGGCGGCAAGCGCCTCTAGCGCCATGGCGGCAAGCATCGGTCCGATTATCGTGCCCGTTCCGCCGATGACCACCGCCGCAAGGATATCCACCGACCGTGCAAACGTAAAATCCTTGGGGCTGATAAACCCAAGCAGCCCTGCGTACAGCCCTCCCGCTAGCCCCGTCAGCCCCGCGGCAAGGGTAAACGCTAATAGCTTCACCCCAAACGTGTTTACCCCCACCGCCTCGGCGGCGGTTTCGTCCTGCCCCATGGCGCGGCACAGCATCCCCTGACGGCTGCCTGCAAACCACAAGCAGCCCGTTGCGCAGCCAAACGCCACAAGGTACGCCGTAAGCGGTGTCGTAAACCGCGGGATGTCATACAGCCCCGCCGCCCCGCCCAGCGCCTTACTGTTTTCCAATATCACCCGCACAATCTCACCCAACCCCATTGTCGCTACGGCAAGGTAGTCGCCCCGCAGCCGCAAAACCACCGCGCCCAGCGGCAGCGCAACAATGGCGGCGCACACCGCCCCCGCAATAAGCCCCGCTATCTCGCCAAAGCCGCCCGAGACCGTGCGCGTCACCGCCGCGCAGCTGTACGCGCCCGCCGCCATAAACACCGCCTGCCCTAAGCTGAGCTGCCCCGCCATGCCCACGCACAGGTCCAGCCCACCCGCCATCACGGCTGCCATCAGCATGCGCGAAAGTACCGCCGACGAGTAGCCATCCCGGTCGAGCAGCAGCAGTAAAACAAGCGCGCCTATGCAAGCGACAAAGTACCCCGTCCCAAGCGAGCGGTGTTTCATCCGTCTATCCTTCTCCCCCATCTACGCCCCGCATGCCATACGCCATACGACTTTACGCGTAATGCCACACAGACCGTGGGTGACCCCATATTACTAATGAGACTTGCGTATTGCTACCGTGTGCCCGACTTTGCGTTCATCAGCCCGCCCGGGCGCACCAGCAAGAAGCCGATGAGCAGCGCAAACGATACGATATCGCGGCTAGCCGTGCCAAACACCGCACCCGCGAACGCCTCACTCAGCCCCAGTACAAACCCGCCCAACACCGCACCCGGTACGCTACCAATGCCGCCGATGACCGCCGCCGCGAACGCCTTTAGCCCCGGGGCGACCCCCATCAGCGGGCTTAACAGGTACATCGAGCCATACACCGCACCCGCCACCCCCGCAAGGGCGCAGCCCGCCGCAAACGCAAGGCTGACCGCTCCCCGCTCGTCAATCCCGCACAGCCTTGCAGCCGTGTTGTCGTCCGCCACCGCGCGCATCGCCCTGCCCGACCGTGTTTTGGTCAGCATCAGCTGCAGCGCGGCGGTCAGCACGATGCCGGCGGTAAGTGCCGCAAGCTTTATTGTGGGAATGCGCACTGCCCCTAGTGTAACTACCCCGCCCGCGAATCCGGCAGGGTACGCCCGTGCCTCGGCACCAAACAGCAGCATCATGCCGTACTGCAGCAAGAGCGACACCCCCAGCGTCACGACAAGCAGCGGCATCCCCTTTGCCGCCAGCAATGGGCGGTAGCACACCCACTCAATCAGCACACCGAGTGCCGCGCAAAGCACCGCCGCAAACAGCGCGGACACCACAAGCCCTTGCCCAAGGTGCGCCGCGCACAGGTAGCCTGCGTATGCGCCCACCATCATCACGTCACAGTGCGCAAAGTTAATCAGCCGCAGCACGCCGAACACCAGCGTGTACCCAAGCGCAATCAGCGCATACACCGCCCCAACCGAAAGACCAGACACAATCTGTTCAAGCCACAGCATCCAAGACCTCCCCGCCCGTGGAGACATACAGCCGCGCGCGCCGTTTTGTCGCGGATTGCTCCAGCCGGAGCAGCGTGGGCGCAATGACATCCACGCCCTGCCGCACCCCGTTTTGGATGGCGATGATGTGCACCGCCTTTTGCGCGTTGTGGTTTTCATCGATGGTAATGCTGCCCGTTACCCCCTCGTAATCCACCGTATGGGCAAGTAGCGCAAGCAGCTCCCCTCTTGTTTTGCCCTCGGTCTGCTGAAGCGCTGCTGCAAACAGCCGCGCACTGTCGTACCCCAAGGCGGCATACGCGGGCGAGGTAGTTTTGTAAACCTGATAGTACCGCTCGGCAAACCGAGATGTTGTTCTGTCATCGGGCGCGTAGTGGTTTGAATAATAGATGCCACTCATCACGCTGCTGTCGCCGACCAGCTCGTCAAGGGCGGGCGCGTCAAACGCGTCACCGGACAGGATGGGCACCGTCACCCCCTGCTCGGCAAGCTGACGCAGCACCAGTGCCGCCTCGGTGTAATAGGCAGGCACAAACAGCGCGTCAAACCGCTCTGCCTTTAGCCGCGCAATCACCCCGCCAAAGTCGGTCTCGCCGCCCGTGTAAAACTCCTCGGCAACAATCTCGCCGCCAAGCTGGCGAAATAGCTCGGCAAACGCATCCCCCATGCCGCGCGCGTAATCGCTTGATGATTCGATGAGCATCGCGCAACGTCGGTAGCCCGCCTTGTGGGCAAACCGCGCCATCGCGCCGCCCTGCATCGTGTCGGTATAGCAAAGGCGAATCATCTCATTGCGTGTGGCAGACTCGGGCACCAAGATATCCGCCGTGGCGGACGGCACGATAATTGGCACGCCGCTTTCGGTTGCAAGCGACGCCTTCACCCCGCCCGACGTAGACGGACCGATGATGGCGGTAACCCCCTTGCGCTCAGCAAGCCGTATGGCGGCAAGTGCCGCCTCCGCGTTCTCCGAACGGTTGTCGAGCACCACCAGCTCCACCGGTCGCCCACTTACCCCGCCCGAAGCGTTAATCTCCTCCACCGCAAGACGGATGCCGGACAGCGTCGCCTGCCCATACCACGCTAGCCGCCCCGTCAGCTCCAAATTCACGCCAAGGCGGATGGTTTTATCCGTTTTGGCGCACCCAAGCAGGGCGGTAACTGCGGCCGTCATTGCAAGCCCCGCCGCAACTGCCCGTGCCAAAAGCCTTGCCCTGACGCGCACTGCCCCGCCCCCCGTCGCATTCTTTCTACTGCCATTGTTATGCTAATAACCGTGGATTTATGAGGTTGTAAGGCGCGTGCTTTTCGGGGTTACCCCCGCCGCCGATATGCAAAGATGAGAAATAGTAAAGGCGCAAAGCCCTTCCGCTTTGCGCCTTGTCTGTATATTGTAGTTTTAATATTCCGTTTTGTATTGTTCCACTGGCGTTATTTCGTCGCGTTCTTATGCGCCGCGCGTCTCGGCGCTGCGCTGGCTCACACACTGCCGCGCAAGATCTGCCGCCACGTAGCCGATGCAGAACACGTACCCCACCGCCACAAGCTCGAGCTGAATGGGCTCGGCACCAAACAAAAACGGGGCGTAAGCGCATAATGATATCAGCGTAAACCCGATTGCCGCAGGCCAGCGCGCAGGGCGCATAAACAGGTATAAAATCACAAGCACGTCCGCCACAAAGCCGTAACGGTCGTGCATAAAGGGCAGAAAGAACGGAATGGTCATCGCCGACAGAAGCGCAAAGGTCACAATCAGGTTGGGGGTTGGGTGCGCCGCCGTGCTGTACATAAAATACACCATCAGCCCCACCACGCAGACAGTCATCAAGATGCCTGCCGTCGAGAACTCCTCTACATACTGCCCGCTGATAAAGGTGTATAGGTTTGGGTAGTTCATCGAAAGCCGCGTTTCATACGCACTGGTCTGGTCGGCATAGATGCGAAGCAGCTCACCAAGCGGTCTGCCCGCTATCCATGCAGGAATTAGTAATATAAAATATACGGCGGGGATTGCGAGAAGGTGTCTTATCTTGATACGCTTTGCTATCCACATCCATACGAGCAGCGGCAGCAAGAACACCGCCTGTAGCTTAAACGAGAACGCCACACCAAACCACACTGCCGCCGAAAGCGGTCTTTCTTTTAAGAACGCGCCGACACACAGCAGCAGAAAAAGCGAATAGATGATATCGCACTGCGCCCATGCAGCACCATTGAGCACCACCGTTGGGGCAAGCAGGGTTACGGCATACGCACCAAGGGCATAGGTCTTGTTGCCCGTCTGCCGCCACACAATACCGCCCATCACTGCCGCCGCAAAGAGGTCAAACACCCCCGAAACCAGCTTAATCGCATGCAGGTCGCGCATGGGTAGCACCGTCATCAGCTTCATCAGGTAGAGGTAGGGCACGTTGTAGTTGCCCACCGACTGCCCCAGCGCACCAAACCCCGGCACCGCCGCAAGTTCGTTATACCAGTGCTGCAAAAAGTCAAGGTAGTCCCCCGACACGATGTCAAACAGCACAAGGCGCACCAAAACCCCCGCAAGGGTAATGCCCGCCAAAAACAGCAGGTCGAACACCCTTAGGGTTATCCTCTTTGTAATAGTAACCTCTTTGTTAAAAACCGAAAGAACCACGTTGTCCATTGCCGTTTCATCCTTTGCATTGCTGTATATCGGGTTGTCCGCACAAACAGTATATGCCG
>JAEZVA010000092.1 GCA_023443315.1 Bacillota bacterium
CAGCTGGGAGAGCATCTGCCTTACAAGCAGAGGGTCACAGGTTCGAGCCCTGTTGTTCCCACCACATGGCCTGGTAGTTCAGTTGGTTAGAACGCTAGCCTGTCACGCTAGAGGTCAGGGGTTCGAGTCCCCTTCAGGTCGCCACAAAGTGCTTCTGTAGCTCAGTTGGTAGAGCAGAGGACTGAAAATCCTCGTGTCGTTGGTTCGATTCCGACCGGAAGCACCATGTTTGCGGGTTTAGCTCATTTGGTAGAGCGCCACCTTGCCAAGGTGGAGGTAGCGAGTTCGAACCTCGTAACCCGCTCCACACGGTACCATAGCCAAGTGGTAAGGCAGAGGTCTGCAAAACCTCTATTCCCCGGTTCAAATCCGGGTGGTACCTCCAACAAAAAAACTTCCTGTGTAAACAGGAAGTTTTTTTGTTGTTGTTTCGTTTATTAAGGACTATAGCAACAGCTCAACGGTATGCTCTTTGCCGTCGTTAAGAAGCGGGATAAGAGAGTCAGCAAGAACGGCGCCATCGAGTTTCACTGTACAGCCATCCGCGCAACGTGCAAATCCTGCGTCCTTCTGTACGCTGATTACATAGGAGGTGTCTCCTGTTTTCAGGGTATAACATAGGGTGGTGTCCCGGGGGCGAAGAAGCGGATGCAGCTTTAGTCCATCGGCGTGGTACTCGATGCCAAACGCCTCCATCAAAGAAAGCAGCAGCCAGGTTGAGGTGCCGCTGAGTGTCGGACCAATGTTTTCGCCCGACTCATAATTGTTGTATTGCGTACAAAAACGCGGGTTGCCGCAGGTAATAAAGGGCGCTGACAGTGTCTTGTAGGGCAGTATGACATCGATAACCCAGTATGCGGTTTCGGTCAAGCGTTTTGCAAGGGCAGGGTCTTTGACGGTATTTGCTGCCTTGAGCATAGCGGTTGCCGCCATGGTATTGGCATGCTTAAATACTCCGCCGTTCTCTCGGTCACCGAGGAAGTACAACGCGACCGCGATGCGGGGGGCGATGCGAGGATAATCCACACCGGTGCAAAGTCGGTAGCCGTAGGGCGTGCGCAGATGCTTGTCTATGGTGTCGAGCATCGTAGCAATCTGCTCATCGGTTGCAACATTGCCAAGCACAGACCAGGTAAACGAGTTCAAGAAGTAAGTTCCCTCTGCGCCGTCCTCGATGGCTAGGGTGTCGCCTTTTGCACCAAGGTAGTCAAGCCCATTTCCGCGGTTAAACAATACACGGGCAAAATAGTCGCCCTTCCATGTATCCTTTTGCAGGCGATCTGCTAAGTCGGCGCCCAGCGTAGAATAGTATTTTGCCTCGTTTGTGTTGCCCTTGGCAGCAGCAAGCTTAACGGCGATATCGATGGCTACCTTAAGCAGAAAGCCGTTCATAATGCTCTCGGAAAGGTCGCTCTTCAAGGGTTCGCCATACTGACCGCCCTGTTCGATCTGTTTGTCATACGCCTTTTCCTTTTCAACGCCGTTTAGGCAATCGGGGTCAACATGCAAACAGTCGTTCCAGTCTGCCGCGTCGATGAGAGGGAAGCCATGCTTACCAACCGAGATCTTCGCGGAGTAGGTGATAATTGCGCACAGTGTCTCCCACAAGGGGCGTGTTCCGCCGTCGGCAATCGCAATCTTCTGATCCAGAAATGCAAGGTCGCCCGTTAGGTCGATATAGCGTCCGACCGCTTGCAACAGCCAAAGACTGTCGTCTGAGTACACACCGGGCTCTTTGCCTTTCCAATAGAAGTTGTGGTTTGCATAGCCCATGGCATACACGTTGGATGCCCATTCACTGATTAGCTGACGAACAAAGTCGGGGCGTCCCATGCCGACAAAATAGTACATCGACGCGAAAACATCCTGAATCTCTCGAAAGCCAATCTCACGGTAGCCCTTTTGCGTTTGATCAAAGGAACGGGATACAAAGGTTTGATAAAATACCTGAAACGGTAGGTTGTGGTTGCAGTAGCTGTCAAAAAGGGGATTGTTGCTGTTAACCGAGAGATAAGTAGCGTACTTGGTACAGAACGATTGCACTTCATTAAGCGAATCTAGTATCGCATTTTGGCGTGAAAAGCGGTCGAGCAATGCGGCAATCTGTGTACGGGTGGTCTGCACAACGTCGTAGTTGTCCTCCACCACTTCGGATATCAACCCCGTAAAGTTATCGATGCTCACCGAGTCTCCCTTGTTTACGCAGAAGGGAACCCCTACGGCGAAAAAGCCGGGACCCTTACGGGTATGATGATTTGGGAGCGCCCCCGCAAATTCCGGTTTTTTAAGCGAGCCGGAACCAACGAGCTCATCATACTTAAAGCAGAAGCTGTCGGGGTAAACAACCTTGCCATTCTGGTGCAGAATGGTCGAATGAAAGCGCACATTACCCTTCTCCCAGGGAGGGTTGTAGTCGTAGCTAACAGCGGCAATATTACCATCATCATCGTACAGAACCTCAGATTGACAGATTACCGTGGTGTAGATGATGTCCTGCATCAGCGCGTGTGTGGCAGGAGTTCCAAACATGCCAGTATATACAATGCGCAGGTCTCGGGCGGTTACACCCTTGTTTTTTATTTCAACAAGCTGTGCCTCGGTAGCAAGGGGCAGCCCTTCATACTGGGGTAGGATAAAGATGGTGCGGCGTATTACAAGTCCGCAGTTAGTTTTGTATTCGATTATTGTATGGTTATTCGAATGGATGCAGCGTGCGGATAAAATACCATTGTCCTCTGGTGCGCCAGAATAGAAGATGACCTTGCCGTTTTCCACAAGATAGAACTGGCGGTTGGCGGGGTTTCCGTTCTCCTCCGGTCTGTAGTCCCAACGGGTGGCAAGAACCTGTGTATCCGCATGGGAACGAAAGCTGCCGCGCCCCAGCCGGTCGACTACGGCCTTGGGTGTACTCTGCAGCGGACGCTGAAAGCCCATTCGGTTACCGATAAGCATATTGGTATAATAATTGGGTCCCGGCTGAGGGGACTTTAAATCACAGATATGTTGCCCTTTTTCATCAAGCGTTCCGCCCCAGCCAAGAGACTGGGAGATGATTGCACACATTCTTGCCTGAGCATCCTCAGAAAGTGGCAAGAGAGAGGCACTTCCGCCTAAACCAACCAACACACAAACCGATTGATCTTCATTATTCCATCGCACCAATGCGGATTGTTTACTTGTGAACGCGCGTTCAAAAACAGCGCACAAAAGCTCGTCCGCAATTAGCGCCCCAATTACCGGTGTGTAAAAGGGCAGCCCGTCTACGCCTGCTGCGATGTCAAAACAATCTCCCCGCGCAAATACCGCAGAAGCATGATCCGAAAGCTCTATTCCCAATTGCTCGCAAAGCGTCGATGCGGGAGAGATGTGGACGCCCCGTGCCTTGATGCTGGAAGTAATCATCATTGTTTCCTCACTTTTGCCTGTATTTTTGTTAACATCATCATAATACGGAGATATCTTTATTTTAAACCTTTTTATAGACTATGTGCAAGGGGCAAATACATATCTCACGGTGTTTCTTTGCCCCTTGCAAAATAATGTGATAATATTTATAATAACATATTGACATTAGTGTATGCCACACAGTATAATGCAGGTAGGAGGTGGTATCTTGGCGGACAAAGAGTTATATGAGTCGTTGTTGTTGGAGCTGCGGCGGGGTACGTTGGTGCTTTCTGTGCTAAGCCAGCTTTCTACACCTAAGTATGGCTATGTGCTGGTGCAACAGCTATGTGAAAAAGGAATAACAGTAGATGCAGGAACACTTTACCCACTTCTGCGCCGTCTGGAGTCGCAAGGTTTGCTGACCAGTGAGTGGGAGACAACCGGGGCAAAACCGCGCAAGTATTATTCTCGTAACGAATACGGCACCGAGCTGTATCTGAAGCTTCGCGCCAGCTGGATAGAGATAAATAACGGTATGAATCAACTGTTTACGGAAGGGGAGAGTGACGATGTCGGCGAATGAAATGTATCTAGACGAGATCAGTAACCGATATATCTATGCGGTTACAAAGCGCCTGCCTCGTTCTCAGCGGGAGGATATCAAGCGAGAACTGCGGAGCTTAATCGACGATCTGCTGGCGGAACGATGTCAGGGCAACGAACCAACCGCAAAGGAGATAGACGAGGTGCTTATGGGGCTTGGTGCGCCCGAAAAGCTTGCTGCACAATATACCCAGCATCCGCAATACCTCATTGGTCCAGAATTATTCGAAACGTATCGCTATATTATGGTTCTAGTTTTAATCTGTGTAGCCTTCGGCATGACAATTGCCCATGGAATCTTGGCTTTTTTATCACCGCAAGAAAACACACTTGTATTGTTTGGAAACTATATTTTTTCTGTGTATATGGCGATTATCAACGCGTTTGCCTTTACAACGATTGCATTTGTGATTTCTGATTATCTCAGTAAAAGAAGCAATAATAAAACAAAGGAAATGTGGTATCCCAATATGCTGCCACAGTTGCCGGAAGCGGCTAAGGGCATCAAACGGTCAGAGCCGATTGTGGAAATCGTGTTTCACATTGTGGGCATTATTCTGTTTAATGCGGTACCCTGGCTTTTTGGTGCCATCTTTTTCTACGACGAAACATTGCGTATTGTTCCCGTGTTTAATCTTGAATACCTAAAAACAGTGGTGATATGGTTTAATATTTGTACCGCATTGGGCATCATACGCGAAACGGCAAAGCTGCTGATTGGCAGATATACGGTACAGCTATCGATTATTGTTTCACTACTTAATGTGGCGTCACTGGCTATCATCGTGCCTGTGTTAAAGACACCGCAGATCTGGAACCATAACTTCATCCGCGATATTACCCTTGCAAGCATGGGGGCTGATATTGCTGTTCTCTCAACCTTCTGGAGCACATTTACCGGTTGTTTTTATTTGGTGCTTATCTTTGCGTTTATTGTTGATACGGTTACCATCGTTGTAAATACAATTAAGGCACAGAGAGATTCGTTTTAATAGCGTTACTGCAACTCGACTGGTTTTTGTATAAGCGAGAGGATTTTTTATAATGGATTTTATTAAACAACAGCGTACAGTATGGCAGTATCTGCGTGAGACCAAAAAGCCTGTCGTATTATATGGAATGGGCGACGGAGCGGAGAAGATACGAAAGGCTTGTGCGCAACAAAGCATAACAATTAGCGATATCTTTGCAAGTGATGAATATGTGCGAGGGCATTCCTTTGCAGGCTTTCGGGTTAAACGGCTTTCGGAGATTCAGGAAATATATAATGATTTTGTTATCGTCGTTTGCTTTGCGGTTCACGATGATGGGATGTTAAATAGATTATATGAACTGGATACGCGGTATGAGCTGTACGCGCCGGACGTTCCTGTTGCGGGTGAGGGGCTGTTTGATGACACCTATGTAAAAGCGCATGAGGTGGAGTTAACCGAGACCTATGCACTTTTGGAGGATGACTGGTCACGTCAGGTATTTAAGCAGCTAATCGACTATAAGCTAACGGGGAGAATCAAGCTATTAAAGGCGTGCACCACTCCGAAATCGGATGCACTACTCAAAATCATTGGGCCCAAACCGAACGAGCATTATGTCGATCTGGGTGCTTACGACGGGGACACAATTAGGGAGTTGCTGGGGTACACCGGCGGCGCATTTGCCCATATTACCGCGCTGGAGCCGGACGCAAAAAACTTTCGTAAGCTACAGCTCAAATTGGAACAGCAGCTAACGCCCTCTGACAGAAGAAAAGTTGCTGCATACAACCTGCTCGCACACAAAAACCGTGATACATTGTATTTTGACTCTCGGGCGGGTAGAAACTCCGCTCTCTCAAGCAACACCGTGCGAAGTGTCGCAAAAGAGGCCGACTCGGTGGACAATCTGCTTCGGGGGTGTGATACCCCCGCGACCATAATCAAATTTGATGTAGAGGGCGCAGAGTACGACGCGCTGCTTGGTTGTGCACAAACCATACAAAGGGATGCGCCGCGGCTAATTGTATCCGCATACCACCGCAACGAGGATTTGTTTGTCCTACCACGCCTTATTAAGCAACTAAACCCTAACTATCGCATCTATCTGCGGAAACACCCATACATTCCGGCGTGGGATGTTAATCTGTATGTTACAACATAAAATAAACAATGGCGTTTGCGTGTGGTGCAAACGCCATTGTTTATTTGAACCCGTTTAAGAATTCATCCAATTGTTTTTTATAGTGTTCCTTGTCTATGGCATACACGTCGGGATGTGCGGCGTTTACGTGAATATATAAGCGGTCAAGGGGGTTGTTTTTCGCTTCATACATCCGATGCGCGCAGGAATAGGGGATGATTCGGTCTCCTTTCGAGTGGATAAACAGGGTGGGGATATCCCGTCCCGCTCCAAACGCGGTTTGAATAGGAGCGACGGAGTTTGGGTCGAACGATAAGAACAAGCGGACAATCAGCCGAACCAAGGCATATACGGGGCGCGCAAAAACCCCTAATCTGCTAAGTTGATACAGGATAAAGTCATTGAGCCGATCAAAAGGGCAATCCGCTACGATAAATCGAATATCTTGCCGGTGCTCAGCCACGCTAAGAACGGTAGCGGCGCCCATCGAATGTCCCATTAAGCCAAACTCCGCATTATCGCCGAGACGTTGGCGTAAATAACTAAGCCATGCAGATAAATCGGACTTCTCAAAATAACCGTAGGAGCAAGCACGTCCGCCGCTCAGCCCGTGTGCGCGCTGGTCAATGGCAAGCAGATTATAGCCGTGGGCAGTAAACAACGGGGCATACTGTAGACCGATGATGTGACTGGCGCGTATACCGTGAACCAGAACCACCGTTTTGTTTGAGCCTGGAAAAAGGTTTGCAAAATAGCCGATAAGCGGTGTGCCGTTTACCCCTGTTATCTCTATGCGCTCGAGGATGTCGGTTGGGATGATGTCTGTGTACAACGTGCCTTTTTGTGCCAGGATATCAAGCGAATCTTGATAGCTTTGATTCTTCGTAAAGAATAATAGCTTTACACACACCAATGCCGACAATATCAGAAACAAAGCGGATAATGCAGCAGCCGATAGCAGAACTACTTTTAGTAAGGCTAACAATGTCATGAGCAAAATCCTCCATCAACGGTTGTTTGAGGTATCCTCGGCAACCACCTTTTCGCGGTATGCTTTGGCAGCCTGCTCGACCTTGTTATCTCCAAAGGCGTAGTATTTTGCGTCCTTAATGTTATCAGGTAGATACTGCTGCAGGGTGAACCCATTCTTATAGTTGTGCGCATATTTGTAGGTTAGACCGCGCCCAAGCTTCTTGGCGCCACCGTAATGGGTATCTTTTAGGTGGATAGGCACATCCCCCGTGTTTTTGGTGCGCACATCCTCACTCGCGGCATCGATGGCACATATCGCAGTGTTGGATTTAGGAGCGGTACATAAAACAATAACCGCCTGCGCAAGGGGAATGCGCGCTTCGGGCAAACCAAGCTGATGCGCACTATCCACACAGGCCTTCACAATCGTAATCGCCTGTGGGTACGCAAGCCCAATATCCTCACAAGCAGTGACAAGCAAGCGGCGGCAGGGGGAGATGATATCGCCTGCCTCGAGTAGCCTTGCAAGGTAATGAAGTGCCGCGTTTTCATCCGAGCCCCGAATTGACTTTTGAAACGCGGACAAGATATCGTAATGCGAGTCGCCGTCCCGATCATATCTGGTGGCGCTTTTTCGTGTTATCTCTGTAACCGCATCTAGCGTTACGGTTCTGATTTCACCCTGAAACGGCGCTGTCAGTGCCAGCAGCTCTACTGTGTTGATTGCCTTACGCACATCACCACCGCAGGTTTCGGCAATCGCCTTTGCTACACCGGTTTCTAGCTTATACTGCTCGTGGCGTTGCTGCCCGATAATTAAAAACGCACGTAAAATTGCCTGTATCACATCGTCGCTCGATACAGGCTTAAACTCCATGACGGTACAACGGCTGAGTATCGCCCCGTACACATAAAAGTAGGGGTTTTCGGTGGTGGAGGCAACCAGTGTTATCCGACCGTTTTCAATGTATTCCAAAAGTGATTGCTGCTGTTTTTTATTTAGGTACTGTATCTCATCAAGGTAGAGCAAGACACCGTTTGTTCCCGCAAAGGTTTCAAGCTCGGCAACGATATCCTTGATGTCGGATACTGACGCGCTCGTACCGTTTAACTTGTGCAGGCGCTTTCCTGCAGCCTGCGCGAGAATACGCGCAACAGTGGTCTTTCCAACACCCGACGGACCGTAGAAGATAAGGTTTGGTATCTGCCTTGTTTCAATAATCTTGCGCAGAACACGACCTTCGCCTAACAGGTGCTGTTGACCGACAACGTCGTCAATGGTATCGGGGCGGATTTGATCTGCAAGCGGTGCCGACATCTGCATGTCCTCCTATCAATCCATTACGGTCGTTCTAGAGACGAGAGCCGTAACAAGCTAATTAGTTCAGTAAAACATTAAGAATGATAATATGGATATTTTAGCACATATGTTCGAACAAAACAACTGCCAGATAACGTGTTTTCTTGCATCGACGTTTACGGTCATGCTTGCCTATACGATGGGTTTTGGATATAATGGTACTGATACACAACACGGAAAATAGACAATTCAACTGGGAAAGGTCGCATTGGAATGAATCGAAAATCGAATTTGAGACTAAGCGTTTCATTAATAGGAAGCATTTTAACCGCTTGTATTTTTAGTATGATAGTGTTGGCTACCCTAACAGGTATACTGCAATATAATGCAGGGGTGGCTTTGGTTCAAGTGATAACGCTGCTTGTTCTGTATCTTTTGGTTTATATGAGGCTATGGTATGTGGGGGAGAAGGATATCAACTATGTGCAGACCGGTCACATTCCTTTCGATCGTCATTGTGGATTAAAAATCGGCTTGATTGGAATGACGGTGTTGTACCTACCTGTGGTATTGTTGGTAATTGGAATGGTTCAGCAAAATCAAGTGTTTGTTGGGATCTTTCGAATTCTAAGTGCAGTGTTTTTTGGATTCCACAGCTTATTTTTACCTGAAAAGGTAGAAGACTTTACACTGCTTCATGTGCTGCTTACGCTGCTGCCTCCGCTTGTAGTGCCTGCAATCTCTATGCTTGCATACTACCTAGGAAACCATAGAATTTCGTTGTTTACTCATTTAGTGTATAAGAAAAAGAAATAGAACATATTTTACGTGTTCATTCGCATACCCTATGTTGGGGTGATGTGTATGAACAAACGGCTTTCTTTTCGGTATCCTACCATTCGCATTCGTCCGGGCTTTATAGCGGTATTTTTCATTACTGTAATTACTATAACCATTCTGATTGCTGCACTTAACAATAACAAGGTTTTGCCCGCATATACCGTTCCAGACAACGGAATTACAATTATTATTGATCCGGGTCATGGAGGTATGGATGGCGGAGCGGTTGCGTACGATAAAAAGACGGTGGAAAAGGACATCAATCTTTCCATTGCTTTTAAGCTGCGTGAATTTTTGATTGTTGGTGGCTATAATGTTGTGATGACGCGGGAGGACGACCGGCTGATTTACGATGAAGGTATTAAAACCATAAAAAAGCAAAAAACATCGGATATTAAAAATCGGCTTAAGATTATAAACGAACACCCCGAAGCGTTGTTTATTAGCATACATCAGAATAAATTTACACAATCAAAATATAATGGCGCGCAGGTCTTTTATGGACGCAAAAATACCGACAGCCAAATTCTTGCGCAAGCCATACAAAGTTCTTTTCGCGCGATGCTACAGCCCGATAACGCACGTGAGGTTAAAAAAACCGGCAAGGAGATCTATCTGCTGTATCATTCCGATATCCCCTCTGTTATGGTGGAATGCGGTTTTCTATCTAATGCGGAAGAATGCGAGCGCCTAAAGACCGATGAGTACCAAAACGAGGTGGCATTTGTCATCTATGCGGGGCTTTCTCAGTACATAGAGGCATGTAAGGCAAACACAGCCGAGAATGATTAGTAAATTGGATGTGTAAAAAACAGCGAAGGGCGGCTTACTATGAAGACAAAAAGCATATTTGTATGCAGTGAGTGCGGTGCGCACTCGCCGCGCTGGATGGGAAAATGCCCAAGCTGTGGAGAATGGAATTCCCTGATTGAGGAGTTGTCTACACCGCCATCGACGACGGTAAAGGGTGCATTGCTGGGTAGGGGCCCATCGTCTTTTACGGCCCCTGTCCCCATGGATGACGTTATAGATGCCGACGAGATTCGTTACCCCACCGGCATTAAGGAACTAAACCGTGTTCTTGGCGGTGGAATTGTACGCGGTTCACTTGTGCTGCTTGGCGGCGACCCAGGCATCGGTAAATCGACGCTTCTGCTTCAGATGTGCAGTTATCTTGGGCTTGGGTTAAAGATATTGTATGTTTCGGGAGAAGAATCCCAGCGGCAGATTAAGCTGCGCGCACAGCGATTAAACGTATCTGGTCCAAACCTCTTTTTGCTTGCACAAACGGATATAGAGAGTATTATAAACACAATTGCGATACATAAACCCGACATCGTGATGATTGACTCGATTCAAACGATGACACACAGCGCTATTTCTTCCGCCGCGGGAAGCGTCAGCCAGGTAAGAGAGTGCACCCAATGCCTGATGCGTTGCGCAAAAAGCGAGGAGATCGCCATTTTCATCGTGGGGCACGTCAACAAGGATGGAGCGATTGCGGGACCAAAGGTACTTGAGCATATCGTGGATGCAGTGCTTTACTTTGAGGGAGAGCGCAACATGCCCTACCGTATCCTGCGTGCGGTAAAAAACCGTTATGGCTCTACCAACGAGATTGGTGTTTTTGAAATGACAGACAGCGGGCTGAGCGAGGTGGACAACCCATCCATGATGCTGCTTTCGGGCAGACCGATTGGTGTATCGGGCACCTGCGTTGCCTGTGTGATGGAGGGTAGTCGTCCCATCCTAGCCGAGGTTCAGGCATTGGTCACAAAAACGGGGTTTGGCACCCCTCGAAGGGTTTCTACCGGCTTTGATTATAATCGCATGTCGCTGATTCTGGCAGTGCTTGAGAAGCGTGCAGGCTTTGCTTTCTCCAGCCTTGATACCTACGTTAACATTGTGGGTGGGTTAAGGTTGGATGAGCCAGCAGCCGATCTATCCGTGGCGTTGGCTCTGGTCTCTGGTCTAATTGACAGCCCGATTGGCGAGGATTTATTTGTGTTTGGCGAACTCGGGCTTGCGGGAGAGCTGCGAGCCGTATCCAATGCGGAGTCACGGGTTAACGAAGCGGCAAGGCTCGGTTTTGGGCGGTGCATTATGCCAAAGGCTTCTCTATCAAAGCTTATTAACCCACAAAAGCATGGAATAGAGATACTTGGCGTCAGCAACCTTTCTCAGGCGATTGCAGCTTTGAATAAATCGAAATGATTTAATAAACATCCCCCGGCGAAGCCGGGGGTATTTCATATGCGGGCAAAGCCCTATTGTCCTTGCAAACACGTCGAACGTGTAATACGATCTGCCAGTTGCACAGAGATTGTTACTTGCTGCCCGTAAA
>JAEZVA010000047.1 GCA_023443315.1 Bacillota bacterium
ACCGGTATTGAGACCCTTGAGCAGTTCGTCAATCTGCTGTTGTGACAATATATCTGGCATATCAGGGGTTCTCCTTTTTTACGGCTTTCAGGGCAAACGGGTCATTATGGCATATAGTCGTTATCAACGGTAAATTTATCTTGACCAAAGAACTTGGAAACCAGCTCTTTGAGGCTTTCTTGGTCTTCAACGTTAATATTTTTTTCTACAATCAAGATTTCAACTCTGCGGTTCTTTTTTCTTCCGTCAGACGTTGCGTTATCGGCAATGGGTCTGTATTTACCATAACCCAGCGCACTCAACTTTTCTGAGGCAATACCGCAAGCATCTTCTAGGTATTTTAGCACCGCATTGGCTCGGTCGGAGGACAACTGGCGGTCATCGACACGATAGTTCGCATCTTCTAATACAGTGGCTGTATGTCCTTCTATTCGAATAACTCCAATAGAGTCTTCAGCCAGCTTAATTCCCCCACCAATTTCAGAAAGGACGGTTTTTCCCTCTTCGCGCAAAACCGCACTGTCGGGGTTGAAAAACACATTATCGGTAAAGCGAATAAAAACATAATTCTTACCACTTTGAATCTCAATACTCTCCTTCATCTCACCGTCGCTCATGGACTCGACATAATCCTCGAGAAGTTTGTACAGCATCTCAACATCTATCTGTGCATCCGATTCTTCGACAACAGGGGATTCGCCAATACCGGTTCCCGTGCTTCCCACCTGACCATCGCCATCTGCAGTAACATCGTCAACTACCACAAGCTGACTTGTCGTAATGCCTATGTTCGAAAGCGCTGCCTTTAAAAATTCCCATTTTTCTTCACTAACGGTTGACATGGAATAAAGAAGTACAAAAAAGGTTAGTAACAACGTGACCATATCCGCATAGGTATTGAGCCATTCGCTGCTCGCCCCTTCATCCTGCCTTTTTCGCTTTGCCACGGGTGATCCCTCCCCTCGAAACAGCAATCATTTGCAACATTATTTTTTAATCTTAGCGGGTTTTTTCGCAGCAGGCTCAGAATCCATATCTCCACTCGAATCCGACGCCCCAGACTTCTGTTGTTTTGCTACAAACGATGCGGGAAGTAAGCGGTACAGTTTTTCGGAAATAAACCTTGGGTTTTCACCGGCTTGAATTGCCAGAATTCCTTCGCAAATAATTAGCTTACAGAGATATTCCTCTTCATGGCGCACCTTGAGTTTGGATGAGATAGGCATAAATATAACGTTACACAACATAGAACCGTAGAATGTAGTAATCAGCGCCTTGGACATACCACTACCTAGGCTTTCAGGATCATCCATCTGCTTTAACATTAAAATAAGACCGATGAGCGTACCAATCATACCGAATGCAGGGGCAAACGTCGCACCTTTGTCGTAAAACGATCGATCCTGCGCATGGCGTTCATCCAAGAAATCCAGTTCGTCCTCAAGGAGGGATTTTACTTTCTCGGGGTCAATTGCATCAACAACCATCATAATACCGTTGCGCAAAAAATCATCGTCGTTGTCCTTGAGCTCATCCTCCAGAGCAAGCAAGCCTCTGGATCGCGCGGATTTAGCAAGGGCTACAATGCGTTCAATCTGATCGATTGGGTTATATTTGCGCGGTAAAAAGATAATTTTTAAATGCTTAAACAGTTTTACAAACGCTTTTCCCGGAAATGAAATCATCAAAGTGGCAAACGTACCGCCGATGGTAATGGCAATACTCGGATAATCAATGAATGTTAATATATCAGAAAACTTAATCTGGTTTGCAAAATTAAATGCCTGCCCCGCTTCTGGCATTGTAAACACCATGCCAAATACAACCAAAACAATCGCGGCTATGAATCCTATAATCGACATTAAATCCATTTGGTATCATCCTTTTATCTTTTATGGAATACGCACCTACAGATTAGTTGAACTTGCCGAATATTCTTCGCTTATATGCGATTATTTTCTCAAGTATTTCGTTGGTGGTTTCTCCGACAATTAAAATCTTTCCATTTAACAGTTTTATGGTGGTGTCGGGAGTTTCTTCAATCGATTCAATCAGGTCACAGTTTAAAATAAATTCTTTAGAATCCTTCTTTGTTACCCTGGTTAGCTTAATCATGGCAATCTCCCTCCTAAATGACAACCAACATTGATTTGTCTTTGCCTTAACTGATGTTCTTTTTCGTTTTTAACAATTTAGTGAATAAGGGGCTCTGTTTTCACCCCTTATTCACCAATAATCAGATTAGCGTTTGAGGTTCACAAGCTCATTGAGCATTTCATCCGTTACCGTAATGATCCTGGCGTTAGCCTGAAAGCCGCGCTGTGTTGTAATCATATCGGTAAACTCGGCGGAAAGGTCTACGTTTGACATTTCAAGGGTACCTGCCTGAAGCGCTCCGGAACCAGAGGTACCCGCAACACAGATAGATGGCTCACCAGAGTTTGCACTCTGAGAAAAATAGGTGTTACCCTCTGCATTCATACCCTCTGGGTTGTTAAATATTGCAAGATCAATGCGCCCGAGCACCAGTGTGCCGTGAATGGCATGGTTACCCGAGATAACGCCGTCTGATCCAATGGAAACACTCGTGAGGTCTCTAACTTCCTGCAACGCAAAGCTTCTGCCTTCCTCGGTTTTGAATGTTCCAAGTTTAGCAAGTTGATCACCGGTCATAGGCTGATCCACTGGAGGACTTCCATTATCAGTAGGGAAGATCAAATCGCTCAGTACAAAACCACCGCCCGGTATGGCATCTGGTGAAAGATAGTTGCCATCGGCATCCAAAATACCCACAGTACCCGAAGCAGCTGTATCGCCCGGAGTACCCGCTGCGATAACGAGATACTTGTTGATGTCGTCCATATCTGCAAAATCTTCGTTAGGGTCAAATGTAACAGTCAACGTAGTACCTTCTAACACCGCTTTCGTAGGCGTGCCCGCGACACCTGCTACAAAGTTCACGGTCATATTCCCGTTTTCACCTGCACCAATACAGGTAATCTTGGCAGCTTGAGAAAATGTGCCGTAAAGGGCAACCGTTTTCTCATCAAACGCTTGATTATCCTGAACGGGGGGAACGGTAACCTGAATCTTTCCGCTGGATGGTGTCGCTGTACGTGCTTCGGGTCCCGAAGCACCGAGTACAAAGTTGCCTGCTGAGTCGATTACATTACCGTTGGAGTCGATACCGAGCATTCCTGCGCGGGTATAAAAGACATTGCCCGCAGAATCCTGCACCTGCAAAAAGCCCTGCCCTGCAATCGCAACATCCATGCCGTTATCCGTCGGCTGGAAGCCGGACTGCCCCATCAAGATGTCGATGGAGGCAACCTGAGCGCCGTAACCAACCTGCTTGGGGTTGACACCGCCACGCAGCTGTGTACCCGATGAAGCACCGCTAAGGGTCTGATAATACACGTCTCGGAATGTGGTTCTGGAAGACTTAAAGCCATAGGTGTTAACGTTGGCAATATTATTGCCGATTACGTCCATTCTTGTCTGGTGTGCGCGTAATCCGGCAACGCCGGAATACATGGCTCTTACCATTAAAATATACTCCTTTTCTGGGAACCGTCAGTTTCGTCAGTCAGTCGGAAACTGAATCAACCTCCAAAAAGGTCCGGTTAAATAATTACGGTTCCTTCAATATTTGTGAATACGCTTCCGTTTAGGTCATCGCCGTTTAAAGTGGTTACCACCGTGCCGTTTTTAACACTGACGATAAAGGCTGTTTTGTCGATTAAAATCAGTGTATCGTCAAGTCCTTTTTCTTCCGCAAGCCTCATACCTTGACTCAGACGCTCAAGCTTCGCATCCCCCAGCTCTATGCCGCGGTCAATGATGCGATTCTGCGCGTGCTTTGAAAAGCTAATCTGGTTTTGCTGCTGCGTCTTTAAAATCTGTGCAAACGAAGAAGTTTGTTCTCCGCCTGTTTGCTTGACGGGTGTGTTTTGCTGTGGCAGTGTGAAGCCTGTGGTAACGGAAAACGGCCGGTTAATAATTGGTCCGTTTGCCATTGATGTGTTCCCTCCCTGGATGGGTAGCTGTTTGCTTCCATTTTAGTTCACAGTTGAGGTGGTTATTATTCGAAGCCGCCGGAATCCCCTGGGTCTTCAGGGTTGTTTGGTCCGCCTGAGTTGTTGCCTTCGTCGCCTGTTTGGGCTGGGGTATCAGGCACTTTGATCTCCATCAGATTCTCCAGTGTAAACGACTTGCCGTCAACATAAAACTCATACCCGCCCGATGAAAAGGCGATGCGTTCCACCACCCCTGTTGTTGAAACCACGTTTCCATTGGAATCAATCTTAGCGGCTATTACGGTTTTCCCTATTAGCGAAGAAGCAAACGCTGCGTTGGTGGAATACAGGATGTCTTGTTGCATCTGCATTGCCGTAAACTGAGCAAGCTGAGCGAGAAACTCGGCGTTGTCGGTGGGATTCATAAAATCCTGATTGGATAGCTGTGCAGCAATCAGCGAAAAGAAATCGGAGATGTCTACACTGGAGTTATCCTCAGTCGAAAGCCAATACTTGTGTCCGCCTTCTGTTGTGTAGACTTTTTTGCCATCAGTCGCCGCGTACTGCGAGTTGTATCCCGAAATACCGCCCATAATCATCCTCCTTTCTTAAAAACTAAACATAACAATTCAAAATTGATGTGGAACCTAGAACCTTGACGGGGGAAATGGAGTTCTCCACAACAATCGGCATACTTCGGATGGTAAATCGCTGTGTATGCTCTGGGCGCTGTTGTTGCCGTCCGCCCAGCATAGAAAATTGTCCGCCCGACGCAAGGTTGTTAAACGCTTGGTTTTCTACGGAGCAGGTCTCTAGCTGAATGTTGTTTTCCTTTAAGGCAGTTTTGAGTTCCGCCATCTGTGTGTTGATAAGCTTGGTAGCGTGATCATTTGCGGTCAGGATGCTTAGGGAGACCGTTCCCTGCTCATACACAAGCTTAACAGTTAATTCTCCGAGTGCTTCTGGCTGTAGCCTCATCGTAAACTCTGTTTTGCCGCTACTGTATGCATCCATCACCGCGGTTGCAACCTGCGCGGACGGAGGCATATTGGGTTGCTCCTTCGCGGTAACCGCTTGCATGGTCAGACCGGCATTTTCAAGCCGTTGCGAAAAGGTATTGAGTTGTCCGGTATCCGGCTGCGTTTTGGATTGCGTCTCTGGTTTTTGTACTGTTTTCGTGTTTTCGGATGCCGTTCGGCTTCCCGCATCAGAGCCGCTCTGTTTGCCTTGCTTTGTGCCAAACTCATGTTCGGTACTCTGTGTGTTTTCGACTGTCATCACAGATGAGTCTTGCGCTGTTTCAGCATTACTCTTATCCGAGCTTGCCTGCAGCACCGAGATCTGACCACTTGTCTCAACAGACTGTGTTTGGGGGGGCGCCTCCCCTGCTTGTTGCAGCGCTTCCTGTACCGCAGGAACTGAGCTTGGTATAGCAGGTATATTGACCGAAGTATCAGATGGAGGTACCTGTTGCGGCGGGTGTTCTGTTTGCATCTGCACTGGTATGTCTGGAATCGACACAGGCATCATTGCAAAAATGGAGACAATCTGCATCGCGGCATCCGCCTGCTGTTCGTTCTCATCAGCTTCATCGATTACTGGTTGTTCGTTTTGTATCGAATCGCTTGAATCGGTTTTTACTTCTGTGTCAGTACCATTTTCGGCAGACGACCTGGGTTGCTTCGCTTCGTCTAGACGCCTTTTTAGCTCACTCGAAAAGCTGGTTTCATCGGTCGTTTCATCCCGCTTGGTCGGCCGAGGCTTTGATTGAACCGTTTGCACGGCAAAATCGGTATACATCTGCGTGTTCATGTTTTTCTCACCTCCTTTCGTTGTTATCCTGTATATTATAACAAATTGTGAGGAAAAGATATACATTATTTGTTGCACTATTGTTGCACTATTTTATGTTTTGTATCTTATATAAGCGTTATATTACATAATTAAGCATTATTAACATATATTTAAAGCTGTAGTATTTAGCCGGAAAGTGCAGCATTGGCGACAAATTCTTCAATGAGCAACTGAAGCTCTTTGCTTTCTTCTAGCAAATACTCCTCATATTGGCGTTCTTTTAGCTTTTCAAGGGTCGAAATGTCTTGAGAAACCTTTACCACCACCGTCATCTGATCATTGACTCTCGCTTGTGCGAACTTCACCTGATGGGTCTGCATCTTGATACGTTCGTTAAGTGAGTTAAGATAACTTTTACGTAGAGATACCTCCTGAGGCGCAACACCTTCTCGTGTCTTTTCATTCAATTCGCTATTATATCTTGCAAACTCTTCACGGAGAGAATTGAGTGTTTGAATCAAATAATCGAGCTTTTGCCTAAGCTCCGCAAGACGGTTCTTCTCGTCTCTAAGCTCCTGATCCTTATAATCAAGCATCTTTTCCAATGAAAACTCAAATCGTTTCATGGACTATCCATGCTCCTTTACATCAGCGCGTTCTTCATTAGTTCGATTGTTTTTTGGTAATCAAATGCCTCATAGATATCCTGACGAAGGAAGTCGTTGACCTTTTCAATCTTTGCAATGGCCGCATCCAACGCAGGATTGGTTCCCGCCTTGTAGGCGCCAATGGTAATCAGATCGTAGTTTGAGTAGTACACCGAAAGAACGCTTCGAATGCGGTTTGCTAGGTCTAGCTGCTCTTTATCCACAATCTCGTTCATCAGACGGCTTACACTCGCCAAAACATCGATAGCAGGATATTGGTTGCGCATGGCAATCTTCCGTGACAAAACGATATGTCCGTCAATAATACCGCGTACGGTATCGGATATCGGCTCGTTGACATCATCCCCCTCGACAAGTACGGTATAGATACCCGTAATGGATCCGGTCTCGAAGTTCCCGGTGCGCTCCAACAGCTTTGGCATTACCGAGTATACCGACGGGGTATACCCGCGAGAAACCGGCGGCTCTCCGGTAGCTAGACCGATTTCACGTTGCGCCATTGCGTATCGGGTTAGGGAATCCATCATCAGCAGGACGCTTTTGCCTTGATCCTTAAAATACTCGGCTATCGTTGTTGCGGTTAGTGCACATTTAAGTCTCTGCATCGCGGGCTGGTCGGATGTAGCGACCAGCAAGACGCTTCGAGCCATCCCTTCTTCTCCAAGGTCTCGCTCAATAAAATCGCGCACCTCTCGCCCTCTCTCGCCCACCAGTGCTATCACGTTGACATCCGCCGTGACGTTACGCGCAATCATCCCGAGCAGGGTGCTTTTACCGACGCCGCTGCCCGAAAAGATGCCCATTCTCTGCCCTTTTCCGCAAGTTAACAATCCATCAATCGTCTTAACGCCAAAGCTGATGCGTTTGTCAATCCTTGGTCTTCCCAGTGGATTGGACGGTGTGTTGGTAACATCGTAAAACAGACTGCCATCCACATCGCCTTTATCATCAATCGGGGTGCCTGTGCCGTCAAGGATGCGCCCGATTAACGCCTCACTCACCTTTACCTTTAGCTTGTCTGCCGTGGATTCCACAATGCTACCGGGTCCAATGCCATCAATGTCATCATATGGCATAAGGAGTACTCGGCTTTCACGAAAACCGACCACCTCTGCCTGCACAATACGGTTTGCCTGCCCCGCATAGATTCTACAGACATCGCCGATGTTTGCAAGGGGACCCTTGGACTCAATCATCAATCCAATAATCTTATCCACCTTGCCATAATAGATTATCAAGCTTTTTCGGCGCAGGTCGTTTTTAATGCCCTCTAATACCAATCCCAGCACATCCTTAAAACAAGAAAGGGGTTACCCCTTTGTTAATATCTGTTTTAAATTGCACAACTGCGTCTCAACGCTAGCATCGGCAATTCCGTCCGGCGTCTCTACAATACAAAGACCAGTGGTCGCATCCGTAATAACCTCAACCTCAATACTGCCCGAAAGGTCTAACAGCTTTGCAAGCAGGGCTTTGTCGGTAATGCAGCTCGTCTGGGCATCCGTTTCGGATACGGTAAGCTTGACCCAGTCCATATTCTTATAGTTGGCAAGCGCCCGTTCTACGATACCAACCAGCGCCTTATCGTCTTCTCGTAAGGCCTTTCCCATAATCTTTCGAATAATATCAACAACCAGAAGTCTGATGCCTTCCTCTGTCTCGTTAATAATCTGGCGCTGCCTATCGTCTATACGGTCAAGCAATGCAGCAATATCGTTTAGCCCTGTTTGCAGCTGTTCTGTTGCCTGTTGCTTCCCCCTTGCAAAGCCGTCCGACATTGCTTGTTCTTTTATTCGTCTTGCCTCGTCCTGTGCCTCGTCAAGCAGTCGTTGAGCCTTTTGCTGAGCATCGGCATACGCGGCAGCGACAATTCGATCCGCTTCCAACTGTGCTGACTGTATAACCTGCATACGCAGCTCCTCGGTCAGTACCGACGTTGTTACAACTGCAGGCGGCGCCTGCCCTGTCTTCTCCGAATACTCTTGTTCTTCAGACGCAGGAGCGGAGGTATTGTCAGCAGTATAAATAGGAGCAGATGAAATTAGAATACTCTCCTTGATATTCGCTTCCAACGCCTTGAAGATTCTAGGCAATGATATCATCCTTTCCGCCCTTGGAAATGATAAGCTCACCATCCTCTTCGAGCTTGCGGATTACAGAAACAATACGTTGCTGTGCCTCTTCCACATCACGGATCCTTACGTTATGCAGGTATTCCATATCCGAACGGATGGTTTCGCCCATCCTCTGCGACATATTAGCAAAGAATGCCTCCGCAACATCGCTGTTGGCACCCTTGAGTGCGACAACGATATCCTTCGAATCCAGTTCGCGAATAAAGCGCTGAATAGACATGTTGTCGAGCCCGATAATATCCTCGAATACAAACATGCGCTTGCGGATATCGTCGGCGAGTTTGGGGTCCTTGCGCGTCAGTTCATCAAAGATATGCTTTTCGGTTCCTCTATCGACCTGATTGAGGATATCCGCTATGTATTTGACGCCGCCAATCTCGGTAAAATCAACCGATACAACGGAATCGAACTTTCGTTCCAGGATGCGTTCTACATTTTTAATAATCTCAGGAGAGGTTCTATCCATTCTTGCGATACGTTCAACCACATCGATACGCTTTTCCTTTGGCAGCTCAGATATGACGGTAGACGCTTGGTCAGCACGCGCATATGAAAGGATAAGTGCTATCGTCTGAGGGTGTTCATTTTGTATGATAGCAAGCAGGTTCTTATAGTCCGCCTTGCGCACAAACTCAAACGCCTTGGTGCGCAAAGAACGCGTTACACGTTCAAGCAGGTTCGAGGCAGTCTGAGTTCCAAACGCCTTCTCCAAAACATTTTTCGCGTAATCCAGCCCACCCTCGGTAATGACTTTTTGGGTTAGGCACAGCCCGTAGAAATCATTGAGTATCTGTTCAAGCTCTTCCGCCTCAAGTCGATACAGGCGTGCGATTTCGTAGGTAAGCTCTTCAATCTCGTCTTCGTGCATGTATTTATAGACTTGAGAAGCATTATCGGCACCCATCGATATAATAACAGCTGCTGCTTTTTGTTTTGGTGATATCTTACTCTTAGTAGAAGGCATCGTCGTCGTCCCCCTTTATCCATGTTCTCAGAAGCTGAGCCGCAATATCCGGATTCTCTTTGGAGAAGGACTGAATTTCGCGTTTGAGTGCCATCTCTTTTGTTTCTGTAACCTCAAGCTTCGCCACTCCCAAATCAACAGGCTGCTTCGGTTGCGGTCTGTTCTCCCCGAAATACTGTGAAAGATCCACGTTTGCTCCTTGATTCATCGCTGCCGCAAGCGCCTCATTTTCTTTTTTGCGACGGACAGCACGAACAATAAGCGAAATAACAAGGATTAAAATTAGAACTAAAGCAAGCGCACCACCGCCGACAATTGTGAGCATTCTGGTGTTGAGTTCGGGGGTTATAATCCCTTCTGGCTCAATGAACTTTATGTTTAGGATGCTGACGTTGGACGCATCAACGCCCGCAGCCATTGCAACCGCGTTGGTTAAACTCTCCCTGTCTCCTTCGGTCATCACCTCTCGATTCAACATGATCGAGATGGATACCGCCTTACGCTGAGCACCGTTTTTCTCTGTCTGCGTCTTTATGTAGCTAACTAAATAATCTACGCTTCTGGCGTTGCTGGTGCTTTGTGAACCGCTTCCCCCATCCACTTCGGGATATGTGGGCACCTCGGCATTGTTCTCTACACCCGGTACGCCACCTTGTGTGGTCTGCGTGTCGCTTGATTCCACCGTCTCTTCATGACTAACAATGCCCCCGTCATCCACAGATGGCAGGTAGCTCATTTCCTCTGAAATCATCTTGTCATAATCAAGCTGAACCGTAACCGCAACAGAAACATTCTCCGAGCCAAACGGACCTGACAAGATGTCAAACACCTTGGTTTTTAGGTTTTCTTCCACCTGGCGCTCATAAGAAAGCCGCAGCTTATTATCGGACGTCTCGTCAAACTCGGAGTTGCCCGAAGATAACAGTCGCCCTGTACCGTCTACCACCGAGACATTTTGTGCCGAAAGACCCGGTACGCTGTTTGCAATCAACGACTCAATGCCCTTTACCTGTGCGCTTGTCAGCTCATATCCCGAATACATGTCCACTTTGGCAGATGCCTTGGTTTCCACCCGTTCAGTGGATAAAACATACTGGTTGTTATCGGCCATTGCAATCGAGACGCTGGCATCCTTTACATGAGGTATTGTTTTAATTGACGCTGCAATATTCGCTTCGGTTTGAAAGCGCAGATACTGGTTCTTTTCAAACTCCGTGCTGGTAAAACCAACATTGGTGCTGAAGATATCGTACCTTACGGCACCGCTTGGGTAACCGGCAATCGAAAGGTTCATGAGCGCCTGCGATTCCGACTCTTTTGGAACCTTAATAACGCCTCCGCTTTCGGCGCGAACTTCAACGCCGTTTTCCTGTAAAAGGGCAATCATCTCACTGCTTTGGGATGAATCAAGCCCTTGTGCAATCACAACATAAGAATCAATATTTAGCACCACCGCGAGAATTGCTGCAAACACAACAACTCCACTAAGGATAGAAATATAGACAACCCTTTGTTTTTTGCTTTGTCTTTTCCAAAAATCCTTAACAGGGGCTAACACATTTTTAATTTGCTCGTCCATATAGACTCCCCAACTGTTCCTTTATAATAAAAGCTCATGAAAAACCAAAACGACATTCGTTATAAACCTTACACTAAATACCCATATTCATGATCTCTTTATAGCTTTCCAGCACCTTGTTTCTGACCGATTGCAACAACTGTATGGCAAGATATGCCTTCTCTTGGTTGATCTGCAGGTCGTGAAGGGCATCGGTGTCACCCAAAACAAGATCGTAGGAGTCCTGCACCTCGGCGGCGTTTGTCTCTTTTACGGTGTTAATAGCTTGGTCTAAGATACTGGAAAAAGACATCTGCCCCGCATCCTGTGTAGATGTCCTTTGCGCACCGCGTAGCTCAGATAAACTACCAATCGGGGTTATCGGAGAAATTGGAACAATAAACTGTCCGGTCATATCGTAAACCATTCCTTTCACGTGAAGAAGTTAATAGGCACTATTTGCGCTTTTGTTCTATCTTCCAATATTGAGCGCCGACATTGCCATTGATTTGATTGCATTTAAGGCGGTAATGTTTGCATCATAAGCACTGGACGCCGCCATAAGATCAAGCATCTCTTCGGTGGTATTGACATTGGGCATCATCACGTAACCATTTTCATCGGCATCCGAATGATCTGGATTGTATACAGGCGTGCCCGGGGTTTCATCCTCAATGACCTCTTTTACGCGTACACCGCTGAGCTTACTATAGCTTTTCATGCTGTTTGACAACACATTGCCAAACGACATGCCAGTGCTGGCACGCTCTTCAAAGACCACCAGCTTGCGTTTATAAGGACCACCCTCTGCTGTTCTGGTTGTAGATGAGTTCGCTATGTTTTGCGAAATGATGTCCATGCGAAACCGCTGCGCAGTCAACGCGGATCCACTGATATCCAAAGAACTCAAAAACGACATATCGTTCCCTCTCTTTCGTTATGCGACTAAAAGCTAACGTGTCCCCTCGCTGATTACATGCTGCAAGCAGTTGAGTCGGTGAGTAATCTTGCTTTGGTAATAATCGTACTCAATCTGCGCCCTAGCAAGGTTAAGACTTTCTTTATCAACATCAACGTTATTGCCGTCCTCGCGCAGGGAGGTTGTGGTGTCCTCTTTGATAACAGCCTTAAGCTGGGCTGCTACCTTACCGGTGCTATTGCCAGCGGAATCTTTGAGCATGGTATAAATCGTTTCAAAATCAACATACTTCGATTTATATCCTGGGGTTTCAACATTGGCAATGTTTTGCAGGGTAACCGTCTGTTTCTTCCACACCGCATCCATTCCCTGCTGCAACAGATTAAACGATGCGCCGCCCAAAATATCCATCAAAATACCTCCTGTTGATTTTCGGTTTAGGTTAAGAACACTATGGTAATGCGGCATTCGAGCCGGATTATAACCACACTAAAGGTGCAAAAATTATATTAATATTTTAAAATCAACCCGCAATATAAGACAAAATCACCAAGACACCGATTACAGCTAGTAATCGGCACCCTAGTGCTTTGAAAAAATAAACCTGTTTAATTCTTTGTGCTGTTTCATAACCTTTTTACTGCGAAAAAGGATGATTGTACCGTATTGTGGGAGTATGTATCGGTTAATGAAATGAGATAAAAGTCCATTCTTCATTCAGCCCTCCATTTGCAGCGAAAAACCAAAACAAAATATGGTGGCGAATATAATTGAAATCAGCCCTAAATGCGCTACATATATTAAAGTAATGTTACACGAATTTCTTTCAATTGTCAATAAATCGCCTAGATATATCATGTTTTGCCGCTCATATTCCTCCTTTTTCGAAACATTTTCGCTATTGTTTGCAGATGGTGTGGGGTGTTGCGATTTCATTTTTGGTTTATTGTTTTATACTGAGGACAGAAGATGTGATATTTCCTATGTTCTTTATAACTATTTTGCATATTCGCGCTAAAGTTTTGCAATGCCTGACCGATAGAATTTATAAGGATATTTCCACCTATGTGGTTTGGTATGCTTTTGTGGTTCATTGACCATAGTGCAGCCTATCTTTTGGCCGTATCTAACGGCGGGAACGGAGTTTGAATTATGACGATTCGTCCATCAAATATTTCGCAGGTTTATAAGGCTTATATCCCCTCTACCAAGAATAACGAAGCCAAGACCGAGCAGAAGATGGCCCCATCCGACCGTCAGGATCGGTTGGAGCTGTCGAGAGATGCTTCGGGGATGACGGTGCAGCAAACCATGTCGTCTGCCCTTTCACAAGAGGTTTCATCCGGTGCGTCCGCCCAGAGATTAGCGCAGCTTAAGGAGCTCGTTTTAACAGGAAGCTATAATCCATCAGCGGAGAGCATTGCATCCGCGATGCTTGGGGCGCAGTACAGCGTATAACCTGGTTTAGAATTGAGAGGATGAATTGCAATGAGCCGTTATGATCCTTTTTACTCGATGTTGGAAGAGAGTATCGTCCTTTACTCCAATATGCTGGATTTCGAGAAATCAAAATATCAGGTTATTGTACAAAAGGATATTACCCAGCTTGAGGAAATGCTAAAGGTTGAACAGGCTATGATTATGAAGGCAAGCGTACTCGAAAAGAATCGCTCCAGTCTTCAAACACAATTGGGAGAGGAAGGGTTGACGCTGCTTGAAATGGCTCAAGCCGCACAACCAGATGATAAAGAACGATTGCTTTCTTACCGTCAGAATTTGCTTGGCATGTTAGAGAGCATTAAGGAAATTAACGCAAAGAGTTTACAGCTTGTTGAACTTCGATTAAAGAATTCTGAAGCAACACTGGAGCGTTCGGGATATATTCAAGACCTCCACACCTATGATGGAACCGGCACTGTCTCGGATAATAATGCGGGGATAAACAAAAGTCTTATTACGAAAAATGTTTGATTGTTGGAGGTACATATAATGCGCCCAACTTTTTTAGGATTTCAAGCTGCACGCAGCGGTTTAGTTGCCAGCCAAAAGGCTCTTGATATTGTAGGCAACAACGTTGCCAATATGAATACCGAAGGCTATACCCGTCAGCGCGTCGACCTGATATCAATGTCGGCATCGAGCGTTGCAAGCCGTTATGCCGTAGGCAATACGACGATGGCAGGCCAAGGCGTATACGTTTCGGGTGTTAGCCAGATTCGCGACCCTTATCTTGATGCTAGATACCGCGAGCAATCTGCATATTTGGGCAGCCTTGAAACAATTGTGTCAACATACAAAGACATGGAAAACCTGTTTGATGACGTTGATTCTTCCGGTTTGCAGGACACTATGTCCAAGCTAATGGCTCAGCTGCAGGAGGTTACGACAAATGCAGAGAAGCCCGAAATAGCAAACACCGTTTTAACTGCCGCAAAAAACCTTGTTCAGCTTATGAACTCCTACAATTCCAAATTAGATCAGATTGCGGAACAAAACCAGACAAGCCTAAACGTATGTGTTCAAAATGTGAATTCAATACTGGAAAAGCTCTCCTCACTCAACGGACAAATTAAGGATGCCTGCCTATCCAATGTTACTGTAGACCCCATATCGGGCGAGCGAAGGATGCTTGGTCCGTATGGTCCCAACGAGCTTTACGATGACCGCAACCTTCTTCTTGACCAGTTGTCGGCATATGGTGAGGTCAAGGTGAAAAACGAATCGGACGGCACCATAACCCTAACCTTTGGCGGTACCGTTGTATTGTCCGATACCAAAGCGGATTCCATTGCCTTGGCGCAGGGTGAGAATGGTGTAAACACCCTTACCTGGCGCCGTGCCGGAACTGAGTTTAGTGCAAAAGACGGTGCAATTACCGCTTACGTCGATCTGCTTGCAGGAAAAGGCGGTTTTGCCTCGACTGGCGAAAACAGCTTTGAAGGGATTGAGTATTACAGAGGAATCATCGATTCCTTTGCCAGTACCCTTGTTACTGCGTTTAATTCGGCAAACACCGTCCCTGGAGTTGATGAGGATGGAAACCCAATTATCCGTGGCGGAGACCTGTTTAAAACGTCGGACGGCTCAGCCGACTACACAGCCGGCAATCTTCGCATCTCAGATGCATGGATTGCGAATCCGCAGTTCATTTTGATGTCGGATTCATCCAATCAGGGCAAGCTTGACAACTCCAATATCATGAAAATGATCGCTATGTTCGATGATAATACTTTGAGCTTTGGCGATGGAAGCTATACTGAGTTTACCGGTACCTTTGAAGGATATCTGGTTCACTTCGCCACCAAACTTGGCAACCAAAAGGATTATTATGAGAGCACTACCAAATCCACCACAAGTGTTGCCATGGAACTGCTCGACGCAAGAGACTCTGTATCCGCCGTATCAGAAAATGAAGAGGCCATCAACATGATGGTTTATCAAAAATCTTATAACGCAGCTGCAAGACTAATCACTGCCATTGACGAGATGCTCGACATCTTAATAAACAAGTTAGGACGCGTCGGTCTATAAACCGACGACGCTGACCCAGTTTGGACGGGGGTACGTAGACTATGAGAATAACAAACAGTATTACGCAAAGAAGGTTTATGAACAACTACAGCAACAGTGTGTCCCGCATGAACAAGTTGTTTGATCAAGTTACCACACATCGCAAGTTCAATAAGGTTTCGGAAAACACCGCTGCTGCGTCTAAGGCATTCTTGGTTAGAAGACAGCTTGCACGCATTGAGATGTACGACTCAAACCTCAATAATGCAAAGGATATCCTATCCTCAGCCGAGTCTTCTGCTACCACAGTCGGCTCTAGTATTAAGTACGCGACCTCTACCCTGTTAAAGGCTTTGAACGACCCAAACGGATCGGACCGTGCTGTGTTGGCTGTACAGATTGAATACTACCGCGATGAGGTTTTGAAGACCATGAATAACTCGTTTGCGGGACGATACATCTTTGG
Source organism: Bacillota bacterium (assembly GCA_023443315.1). Classification (GTDB taxonomy): domain Bacteria; phylum Bacillota; class Clostridia; order Oscillospirales; family Ruminococcaceae; genus Acetanaerobacterium. The sequence goes on from JAEZVA010000047.1 coordinate 16,031, forward strand.
CGGAACGAGCAACGAGGCTCCCTTCACCCTTGATGATGCGACTGGTAGGCTGCTCTATAACGGCGAGGCGGTTTCCGACCCTTCGATTATTGATTTTCCTGAAAACGAGGCGGTTTATGTAGATATCGGTCTTGGACTAGAGTTTGATTCCGTTACCGGAAAGCTTGACCCCCAAACTGCACTGAAGATTTCCACCTCTGGTCTTGATTTTCTTGGGTATGGGTTGGATTCAGATGGTCTTGAGAACAATGTCTGTGACGCTTTGACCAGTATCGCCAAGCTTTTACGAGCGGAGTCATTTGACAGTGATACCGCACGAAAGTATGTGGATAAGCTAAATGATATGCACGGCACTACTTTGACCGCGATTGCTGATATTGGTAACCGCATTCAGTATATTGAGCATAATCTTGCACGTCTAGCGTCCGATACTCTCACCCTGCAAGAAGCGCAGAACGGTTTAGAGTTGATTGATCCCGCCGAAGCGATAACCGCTTTTAAATCGGAGGAAACGGCGTACAAAACCTGTTTGCAGATAGGTCCCAGACTAATTCAAAACACGTTGTTTGATTACCTGCGATAGCTATTTCGTAGGTTAACATAATATTTCCGTCTATTGACACAAGGAAAGAGTGGTGGTATTATGCAGCTTATTAAAATCACAACTGTACCCATTTCGATTGAGCTTAAGACATCCCATGCTCAACTAAAGAATGCCTCGGGAGAACAATCTCTGGGCATACCCAAGCTGTCTATGTCTCATGACAAAGGTGGTTACAAAATCACTTCGGATCCCATCAAGGTTAATATTGATACCTATCAATCGATGAAAAGTGCGGGCATTATGTCTCCACTTGACAAAACGTATGAGATGAAGGAGAAAGGGATTCGCATCGCGTATCAGGCTACTGCGCGGTTTGTTGATGAAGGTAATGCGCTGGCCGACACGCCGTCGTCTCAAAATCCCATTCCAGAGATTGCGAAGAACTACCTAAACCGCGACATGGAGACGATGCTAAGCTTTATTCCGTCTCAGAAGCCCAATATCTCTTGGAAAGACGGTACATTAAACATCCAGTATGACATGGATGAGTATGACATCGATTGGGAATCGGCAAATCCCAGCTTTGAGTTCATCCCTCCCACCATAGAGCTTACGGTACTTGAGCGACCGTCCGTGGTAATAGAGTACATTGGCGGACCCATCTATGTTCCGCCCAGTGCCGACCCAAACTATCAGCCTCCCGCGTTTGATATGCAGGCTTAGCCTGATTTTTCGTTTACCATAAAGGCGTCTTGCTCCTTTGCTTTATGGCAAACAAACTCTTATACTATTCGTTAGATGTTTGGAGTGAAGTGCGTGACTTTAGATACAAGAGATTTTGGCTCAATGGAGATAAACGAGCAGGATATCCTTAACTTTCACAAGGGCATCCCTGCTTTTGAAGAGTATCATCGGTATGTGTTGATTCACTACCCTCATGAGGATATTGCACCAATGTGGCTTCAATGTGCCGATAACCGCGCACTGTGCTTTATTGTGTTTGACCCGTTCTTATACTTTAAAGACTACTCCCCCATTATATCGGCAACCGATATGGCAGAGCTTGATGCGCAAAACCCCGATGAACTGCGTTACTTTACGATTGCAGTTGTACCCGAGGATGCAAAACAATCTACCATCAACCTAAAAAGTCCGCTTGTCGTCAACATCAAAAACAATCGTGGAATGCAGTGCATTCTCGATTCAGATTACCCCATTCGTTATCCCCTATTTTCCGATAAGGGGGTAAAATAATGCTGGTTATCACCAGAAAGATAAACGAAGGAATTATGATAGGCGATAACATCGAGCTGCTTATAGTGGATGTATCGGGTGACAAAGTGAAGATCGGCATCAACGCCCCTCGCGAGATCCGCGTTGTTCGCAATGAACTGCTTCAGACAGAACAGGTGAACAAGGAGGCTGCATCCGCCAAACCCACTGTCGTCTCAAAGGAGCTCATTTCGCTGTTTGGTAAAAAACCGCAATGAAACTGTTTAATATTTTTTCACCGGGTCTTTGTTTGCTTATGTATGGTAAACAAAGACCTTTTTTGTTTCTGCCAATTTGCATTGATTGCGGTATAAAATACACAGAACCGTTAAAAATAGTTTCAGGGCACACAAACAGCAACGTGCACTAATATTTCTTTTGGAGGGACCACATTGAAACGATATATCGCATTATTGTCCGCCACTCTATTACTTTTGATGCTGTGTTCGGGCTGCACACCCAATAAGGACACCACATCCTCGGTTGCATCCGGACCGATTGCAAGCGCAGCCTCGGATGTTGCCCAGGGAGTTTCCTCTATCGCTAGCGCTGCTGAGGAAGGCGTAGAATCGGTTGGCAGCGAAATGATGGGCGAAGGCACGAGCCAAACCACTAGTCCTGCTGCATCCAAATAAAACCCAATATACGTAATTCACACAATACGGGCGCCGCATGACAAACGGCGCCCGTATTGATTTATTTTAACTGGGTTATGGTTACACCATCTTCCCCTTCACCATATCTCCCAAGACGATACTCCCCTACACAGGGGTGCGTCTTAAGATGCGCCTGAATGCCCTTTCGCAGTACACCTGTGCCCTTTCCATGAATAATGGTGATGTATTCGATGTGCATCATCACACATTCGTCAATAAATCGGTCTAGCTCAAGCAGGGCTTCTTCCAAATTCATCCCGCGCAGGTCGATCTCGGTCTTGGCCTGTACGCGTTCTATGGGCTTAACATTGCGCCCACGTGGTATCTGTTGATTCTTAGGCTTTGGCCTTTCTACAAGACGGATATTGGAAAGCGGGGTTTTGGTCTTTAGTATACCGGCCTGAACAACAACCATACCGTCCTTGTCAATGGAGCGAACGACTATACCCTCTTGTTCCACATCCGCAAGCAATACCGTGTCCCCCTCCTTCAGTGGACGAGGCAACACATAATGATTGTCCTCTTTTGTTGTAACGGGGTCCGCATGGTCATACAGCCGTGAAATACGGGAATTAAACTGTGCCTTCGCCTCTGCCGCAAGGCGGGAGAATTCCTCGCTGTCTTTTTGTTTTTTCAGTTCTGCAAGTTCTTCCATTAGTAGACCTGCCTGGTAGCGAACGTTTTCCACCACATTCTTTGCCTCACGGCGAGCGCGTTCCAGCTCTTTTTCTCTCTGCTGCTCAAGCTGTTTGCGGTGGCTTTGAATCTGGGCGTTTGCCTTGGTTGCCTCCTCTAGCTGCTCGCGTGCCTGCTCCATCTTACGCTCATATTCCTGACGGTTTTGCTCAAGCCCCGATACGACGTCTTCAAACCGTGTTTTCTCGCTAGATACCAACATCTTGGCGCGATCAATAATCGAACCCTCCAGACCCAGACGCTGCGAGATTGCAAACGCATTTGAGCGACCCGGCACGCCGATTAGCAGTCTGTAGGTAGGACGAAGCGTTGCAACATCAAACTCGCAGCACGCATTCTCAACACGGTCGGATTCAAGGGCATATACCTTTAGCTCCGCATAATGCGTAGTGGCAGCAACCTTGCATCCAGCCCACTTGAGATGATCAAGGATTGATATGGCGAGCGCTGCACCCTCAACGGGGTCGGTACCAGCACCCAGTTCATCCAGCAGAACCAGCGTACCCTCGCCTGCCTCGGCTAGGATAGACACGATATTGGTCATATGTGCAGAAAAGGTAGAAAGGCTTTGCTCAATGCTCTGCTCATCGCCAATATCGGCGAGCACGCGATGAAATACCGACACCGCGCTACCTTCTGCGCAGGGCAGCAGCAACCCACACATCGCCATTAGCACAAATAGCCCTGTTGTTTTAAGTGCAACTGTCTTTCCGCCTGTATTCGGACCGGTGATGACCAGTGTATCAAACTCATTGCCCAAGCGGATATCCGTAGGCACAACCTTGTCACGCGCAATTAGTGGATGCCTCGCCTGACGCAATGCAATGACCCCATCGGTGGTCAGATTCGGTCGAATGGCACGCATCTTATCCGCAAGGCGTGCTTTTGCAAAATACAAGTCGATATCAAGCATACAATCGTAGCTAGAGCCAGTATCGTCTGCGCAGTCAGCGCACATAACGCTGAGCGCCGCAAGAATCCGTTCTATCTCGATTCGTTCCTTATTTTCTAGTACCCTTATCTCGTTGTTTGCCTCCACTACCCCAATTGGCTCGATAAACAGCGTTGCGCCGCTTGACGAAGTATCGTGAACCAAGCCCTTAATCTCGTTTTTATACTCCGCTTTGACGGGTAGAACAAACCGCCCGTCACGCTGCGTAACAATGGTCTCCTGTAGGTACTTTTGGTAGGTTTGCGAACGAACCATTCGGTCAAGCAGCTCTCTTGCCTTGACGCCTGCCTGTTTTATCTTTCTGCGGATATCGGCAAGCTCAGGGCTTGCGTTATCCTCCATCTCCTCCTCCGAGCGAATCGAAGAGAAGATGGCATCCTCCACCTGTTTGTTGGGCACAAGCGATTCAAATAAGAAATCAAGCGTAGTAGATACTCCCTCACAATGCTTGCGCCAGTCAAGCACGCCGCGCACCCCGCGTAGAACTGCGCCGACGGTAAGCAGTTCCCCCATTGAAAGAACGCCACCCGCTGAAGCGCGCCGCAGAAAGCTTTTTGGGTTATGGATGCCAGATAATGCGGGCGCGCCAAAACGATTGAGAAGCATATGCGCATCGTTTGCCTTGTCAAGCTCCAACGATACGGTGTGATAATCGGTAGAAGGCTGTAAATCGAGCGCCATCTGGTATGTATCGGCGCACATGGTCTCTTCGCCTAACAGTTCCAGTATCTTGGGCAGCTCAAGCGACGCATAATGTTTTTTTATATTTAACATTTGGTTAGTCCTTTCCCTTTGGCTGTGTTTAAAGGAGCATCCGTCATTACTGCTAAGGGCTAGAACCCCTTTGGCGGCAATGATTTAATAAATTCCAATGTCTTAAAGCTATGCCCGATTCGGCACAGGGTATATGTTTCAATCACACGGGCAAGCAGCCCTAAGCTAGGCTGCGTAAGAGAGAACGCAAACAACTTATCAAACTCACTGTAAATGATATACCGCATTGCAGCAAGGACAGAAATCGTTAGCTCTATCACCTGTTCGGAAAACGGCGGCTTAGCACACGGCAAGCACACCAGCTTTGCGCTGTTTATGTAAAAAAACATCTTCTCAGACTCAAAGCACCCGCAAACATCACATCCCACCAGATTGGGCATATACCCCGCCATGGATAACGTTCTAAGCTCAAACAGTGCTTTCACCAGTATCGGTTCGCGGGAGTCCTTATCGAGAAAATGAAGGCAGTTTAGCAGCAAACGCAAAAAGCCCTCTGCCTCGTCTTCCTCAGGAGCAAGGCATTGGGCAAGCTCGCATAGATAACCCGCTAACGCTAGCCGGTCAACATCGTTCCGAATACCATAGAACACAGTAATCGGTTCTGCACTGTCAACAGTATAATGGTCTTTACCTTTATAAAGCTGAAAACGCGAATACGCAAAGGTCTGAGTAGAAGCCATCAGCTTACTTTTCATCCGCTTAGAGCCATTGGCAAAAGCACTGACCACGCCTCTCTCTTTGGTGAGGATGGTCAGCACTCGATCTGCTTCATCAACATCTCGTGCTCTTAGCACTACTCCCTCCGTAGATATCTGCATTGCGGGGTTCCTCACTTTCAGGCTGTCCCTGCCGGTCAAGGATATCCCGATAAAGGAGATATGCCTCAACGCTTCCAGTGTCTTCAAACATCTTCCACAAAGCTTCCCTGTCCACAATTCACCCTACCTTCCCGACTTTTCCAGGCGCGAACATTCCCGCAGTCTTCGGGTAATCTGATACAACGAATTCTTGCGGGCACAGCATGGCGCCCTAAAGATGATGTATTAAGATTGTTGCCACCTATTAAAATTATATGTGAGGTAATGTGGACCATATCATGTGGTTGTTTACAAAACGATACCATTATTCTTTGTGCAAGTTTAATAATTTAATGGGCGTTAGGCAGGTTTAGTTGTAACCAAACGACCGAACCAGACCGTCGCGGTTGCGCCAGTCGTCCTTAACCTTCACCCAGGTTTTCAGGTTTACTTTTATATCAAAGAATCGTTCCATATCTTGTCTTGCTTCGGTCGCTACCTTTTTAAGCATTGCGCCGCCTTTGCCGATGATAATCCCTTTATGGGTTTCCCTTTCGCAATAGATGATGGCGTCAATGTCAATCATGCTACCGTCTTCACGCTCTTTCATCGATTCAAGCGCGACAGCGATGCCGTGCGGCACCTCCTCCGACAGGTTGCGCAAAAGCTTTTCGCGGATAATCTCGGCGGCAATCACGCGCTCGGGCTGATCGGTAACCGCGTCGTCGGGGAAGAAGTGCGGACCTTCCTGTGCATATACATCCAGCTCTTTTAGCAATACATCGACACCCTCACCTGTTCTGGCAGAAAGAGGTACCACGGCAGCAAAATCATACAGGGTTCGGTACGTGTCAATACGGGGGATGATATCCTCCTTCTGCGCAAGGGTGTCAATCTTATTCACCACAAGGATAGCAGGCATATTTTGCGCGCGAAAGCTCGCAATCAAATCATACTCCGCCTGCACCGGCTCGCCTTTAAAATCGACTACCAATACTGCGATATCAACATCCGCGACCGAGTCTCCCACCTGCTTCACCATATACTCCCCAAGCTTAGTTTTGGGTTTGTGCAGACCTGGGGTATCAATAAACACAAACTGTGTTTCTTCCTTTGTCAATACGCCGGTTATGCGGGTGCGGGTAGTCTGCGGTTTTGCACTGACAATTGCAACCTTTTCCCCCACGATGCTGTTGAGCAACGAAGATTTTCCGGCATTCGGCTTGCCTACTATGGCAACAAACTCACTTTTTGTGTTGTTCATTACTTCCTCCATTTTTAAAGCTGTATCGTTGATCTGCTTTTTTTGCCCAGCCGCCGATTTTAAGGATAAACAGACAAGCACAAAGGGCAGACAACCCAAGTAACACGGCGCGCATAGGTGCGCCGACAAAATATGCAACAATCTCACCAAACGTGTCGGGTTCCCAAAATAGCAAAACGCCAACCACTACCGCAAACATTGCCGTAACAAGAACGGCTCCCGCCGCAATATCCTTGGCAGCTTTTGCAAGCCGCGCGTACTCCTCGGTTACAAGATCAACCGCGGCCTCTATCGCCGTGTTGAGCATTTCGGTACTAAGCACCAGACAAATGGTCATTACAAGCAGGATATACTCGCCGCGGGTAAAATCATAAAATGTTGAAAAATACAGCACATAAGCCGCTGCAACGATATGAATGCGCACATTGCGCTCGTTCACAATACTGCTGAGAACTCCGCCAACGGCACAGCGAAAGCTGTGAATAAAACCTTTGATGCCATGATCGTTATGTTTCATCAGTTAATACGTAGCTTTCTCCTCTGGGTAACCCCAGGCTCATAAGCACAGCTTCTTCCTTCTCGCGCATGCGCACCATCTCAATGCCTCCGTCCTCATGGTCATAACCAATCAAATGCAGTACAGAATGCACCGTTAGGTACGCAACCTCTCTACGCAAGGTATGCCCGTATGTCTCGGCCTGCTCAACCGCTTTTTCCATGGAAATAACAATGTCGCCCAGCATCTGAGCACCTGTTTCTTGGTTAATGTCGTACTTTCCGTCACTCCCGAGCGGGAATGAAAGCACATCGGTGGGTACATCCTTCTCGCGGTACTGGCTGTTTAGGCTTTTAATATTTTCATTGTCTACAAAGCTGACGCTAACTTCAAAGTCACCGTCCATCTTCTCAAATTCCAATACAGCATGGCAGCAACGTCTGATTAGCAGACGAATGCCTGTGGGTATCTTTATCTTTTTTTGTCTGTTCGAGATTAAAACCTTTACTCGCTCCATAATTTATGACCTCCTTTGGTTATGTCAAACGTGCGCAGTGCTAACGGATGCGCTTTTTCTCTTCATAATACCGTTCATATGCCTTTACAATTCGCTGAACAAGCACGTGTCGGACAACATCCTTTTGACTAAGATGGATAACACCAATATCCTCTACTTCCCGCAATATCTTGGTTGCCTCTATTAACCCGGATTTCTTCTCCTCCGGCAGGTCAATCTGGGTAATGTCACCCGTAACAACTGCCCGTGAGTTTGCCCCAAGCCTAGTTAAAAACATCTTCATCTGCTCGGGTGTTGTGTTCTGCGCCTCGTCAAGTATAATAAATGAATCGTCAAGTGTTCTGCCGCGCATATACGCTAGTGGTGCAACCTCGATATTTCCCCGCTCAACGTATTTTTGAAAATTCTCGGCCCCCAGCATATCAAACAGGGCGTCGTACAGCGGACGGAGATACGGGTCGACCTTAGTTTGAAGATCCCCCGGCAAAAAGCCGAGTTTTTCACCCGCTTCCACCGCCGGACGGGTCAGAATAATACGGTTAATCTCATGCGCACGAAACGCCCTTACCGCCATAGCTACAGCGAGATAGGTTTTACCCGTACCCGCAGGTCCCACAGCAAACACGATGGTGTTCTCTTTCATTAAATCGATATACTTCTTTTGTCCGAGCGTTTTCCCTTTTACCTGACGCCCTTTGGAGGTAATGCATATGCTGTCTTCTCCCGCAAGGGCAACAATCTGGTCCTCGTTGCCTTCGTTAACCAGCGAGATAATATACCGCAGGTTCTGCTCGGTAATCGCTTCCCCTCGGCTTAGCAGGTTTAACAGCCCTTCAATAGCGCGGCTGGCAAACATCACATTCTCTGCTTCTCCGGTTACCTTGATGTCGTTTTCTCGGTTCACCACCGCTACGCCGAACTCTTGCTCAATAATCTTCATATTTGAATCAAAGCTGCCAAACAACGCAAACGCATGCTCCAGCCGATCAATACTTATGACCTGTTCTATCATCCGCCGCTTTCCCCGTTCTGTATACAAGTCCTTTAAAAGACATTGTCGTATAAAATGATAGTTCCCCACTATAATCTGTATAATCACTGGATATTATATCACAATTACAAGCAAAAAAACAGCAAATTCACTGCGAATTTTCTAAGAATATTTCCTGTTCCTTTGCGATATCGGCGTTTGCTACAAGATAAACCGTAACACGATAATAGCTCCCCTGTTTGGAAACGCTAAGATCTCTTGAAATGACCTCTTCCGCCTTTAATACATTTGCTTCGTAATCGGCAATCAGGTGTGCTGCTGCACTCTTTGCCTCATCAATTGAAACTGCTCTTTTCTCATGGCTTAACTCGTAATGAATCTCTTCTTTATAATAAACCGGCAGTTTGGTATGAAACAGAGAAAGCTGATTGCGCTTTGTTTCAAGTCGATAGTCAAAATCAATCGGTCCGCAAAACCATATAGGTAATTCGACGTTAAGTAAGGTTAAAAACCGTTTGGTTCGTTTTGTGCCTGTTTCTTTTGTGGTCTCCACAAACAGCGGTACATCAAACACCTTTTCTTCCTGTATCTGCGCAATGACCTTTGCCCCCGAATGAGAAAGCAGGTTAAGTCCTGTTTTTCCCTGAATTACCCCACTGACTAAGAGATCGCCTTCCTTCACGGTCTCGCCCTTTTTTACTACCGCCTGCCCATTGTACACCTCCATACGCAGAATCTGACCCGATTTTGCCGCTACGATGTTGGATGGCACATCCACGGCTTCCATTTCGGGCTGCTGTGTCCGCTCACGCACCTCCACAAATGCGTTCGTTCCTGATATGTTAATGGTAATCCACGACAAACGGTCAAGCTTGAGCATGATATTTTGTTTTGCTGTTGGTACATCAATGTTCTTTTTGAGCACCCCAGACCGAATTCCTTCCCCTTCCAAAGCCTGTATTAGTTCAAAATCCGTTACATCTTTGTTGCCCGAGATCTGTACCGACCAGACAAACTGTGACATGACAATTAAAAAGGTAAAGAATAGGACAATTCCAAGAAACAACCCCGCACGCTTGTCATACTTGCGGGTATAAAACGGCAATCCATACCGCTTAGCAACCCGTAGGCGCACCCGCGACCGCCGTGCATAGGGGCGCAACTTTTTGTAGTCTTTGGCAACAGTACAAGCAAAAAGCCCTTCCACTTGTTTCTTGACGTCCCATATCGCAATGCCTGCACGCGATATTAGATTCAAAAATCGTTCCGCAAAAACCCCTGTTATCGTAAACGACACATATCCTTTTATCCATCGCATCAGCTTTACTATAAACACCTTGGGAAACTCCTCTCGCCGCAGATGTCCGGTGCGCCAATGCGCATACCGGGCTGGACTACTCGGTCACGAAATAAACTCAATCGAGGTGATAAACCCTTCAATCACCAAGGTTTCGCCCGTCAGGCATTTCAGTGCGAGTCCCCGTCCAGAAAACTTGAGCATCATCTTACCCGCGTTGATGCGGATACACTCCTCGCTGTATTCTAAAACCCCCTGTGAGCCGTCTATGGTTGCCTCTCTGTTTCCTGCAATCTGTAGTAGCGCGGTGCCCGCAATTGCCGTTTCGGGAAACTCTAAAAGCTTTGCAAGCTTAGCCGTCCCCTTACGGGACACCTCCCTTTGCTCCTTCTTTACTTCTTCCCTTTCTCTGCGCGTCATAGTCACCCTCCATTGCGCGAGCATTTCCGCGCATTCGTCATAAACAATAAGCCGCATCCTTTAATATATATTTGAGTACGGCTTATTTTATAATCGAACACG
>JAEZVA010000027.1 GCA_023443315.1 Bacillota bacterium
CATTTTACGTTTCTCGAGTTTCATAGACATAATAAACATAATCCAGTGCCCATCCCCCTTATCTTGATACCGTGGTTTTTTGACGGTTTGTACTAGATTATATGACCCGACAACCCGTTCAAGAACATCACATGTCAATTCCTACACGTCGTCACAGCGAGAAGACCTGTTCGTTCTTTTGCAACCTGGCGTAAGCCTCTATGGACAAGGCAACCTATTGGTTTTTGTATTATTGTTACAATATAGATGTACGCCCCCAATTCGACTACACAATTAGCAAAGACGGTGCGCAATCCATAGCTGTCTGTGCAAATAGCACGGTTGCCGGGCGGCAAAACGGTCAGTGAAAACCATGCATCTGCATCTTCTAATCAATCCAGTTGTTTAATTTAATAGTATCTTTCAACATTTTTTATAAATAGTGTTGAATTTCCTGATTTATTGTGTTATCATAACTGTGTTGTCCATTATAATGATTACTACTACTTCATCCTTTTCCCATGCTATGTATGTCTCTATCCCCGAAAAACCCCGGTCTTTTTAAGACCGGGGTTTTTCATTTCGTTATTTTACTGGCTGTGTATGCAACATTTATATGTAAATATTTTGAAAACTTGATGCTAAACTGCTTAATTTGTAGTTGCTTTTTACTCGCCATTATTATATTATTGAGTTTAGCGGCGCACAGGGTCACTTTGCCGGTTAATTAATTGCAATTGTGGTAAAAGTTTTTCCTTGCCGCAGTAATTTAAGGTGTTTATGACACTTACTATGTTAGTAGATTTATTTAATGGAGGTATATCAAAATATGATGATTAAAAAGTATGGCAAGCACGTAGTGGCGCTTTTGCTTTGCGCCATGATGCTGCTTTCTCTCGCTGCCTGCGGCGGCAACGACCCTGTGGAGGAGGAGCCGGACGTTTCTTCTTCCTCTCAACCGCTACCCTCGTCCTCACAGGCTGAACCTCAAAAAACCAGTGACGAAGTTATTAAAAAACTTGATACGGCTAAGACTACCAACCCCGAGACGGTATCTTGGCTCTCGATTCCCAATACCAACATCGACTACCCTGTCCTGCAGTCCTTAGAAGATAACTTTAAGTATGAGACCAAGGACATCGATGGACAAAAGAGCACGCTTGACCCCGCCAAAATGGACAAGGCGGTTGCCTCACTGCTGGGCGGTGCCAAGGCGTATGTCGGTGCCATCTACTACGACGCAAAGGTAAACGCTCCCAACAACAGCGAGGTATCCCGTAACATGCTTTTGTACGGTCATAACTGGACCAACATTGTAGAACCGTTCCGCATCGGAAACGATAAGGATTATGATGTGATGTTTGCACAGCTAAAGTCCTACACCGATGAGAACTTTGCAAAACAAAACCCCTACATCTACCTGACCACTGGCGACAAAACCAAGGTTTACAAGGTGTTCAGCGTTGTGTATTTCAACGCCTTCTGCTCCAACTACATTGCCCCAAACCCCGATGACGATATGTATAAAAAGCTGCTTGATGATGCCCAGGCACGCACGCTGTATAAGTACGACACTGCAGTGAGCACCGACGATAACATCATCACCTTAATTACCTGCTCGCGCAAGTATCCCAAAAGCGTAACGCAGGGCGACGGCTTTAACATTCAGCGTTTTGCCGTGATTGCACGTGAGCTGCGCGACGGTGAGACCGATAAGGATGCCGTAAAGGTAACCAAAAACACCGGCAACCTCGACCCCAAATGGACTATGAAGACCCACAAGCTGTAATTTCACCATTCAAAACCGTCCGCAACCGCGGACGGTTTTTTCTTGCGTAAAGCTGTTTTTTGCCTTTTCTACTATCGTTTGCGGTACAACCCAAGTGAACCTTAAATATTATGTGCCATTTTTTGACCCTTTTTAATTGAAGATTGGTATTCTTTTATGCTATAATCTATGTGTTTGCACTGGTTATCTTTGTGCGCAAAGGATTGTGCGCCATAGACAATCAATTACACAACAATCCTTTTTCAAAAATAGATAAGTATAAACTACTTCCCAGGAGGAAATGACTGTGAATAAAACAAAACAGCTTACAACTCAATGGACCGCACCCGTGCGGCTTTGCGCGGTGCTTAGTTTCTTACTGATAGCAGGCATCCTGTGTGACAGTGCCCTGTGGGGTTCGCTGTCTGCCAAGGGCACCGGCGGGGTCTCCCTTTATAACGTCGCCGATACGCTGCCTGTTCCCGTTTTTAAGCAGAACGATTTTATCCTCTCCAAAAGCGCACGGCTTACCCTGCCTGCCCTTGAATTTGCCGAGGGCATCGCTATGACCGAAGCACAGTTAAAGGCGGAGCAGGAGCTGATAGAGGCGCGTGCAAAGGCGGCGCAGTCAGGTACGGGCGGCTCACGTACGGCGATTACCTACGGTGCCCCCGTTGTTTCGGGCAATGGACAGCAAAACCTGGCAAGCTGGAAGGCGACAAACCCCGATACCATTGGGTTTTTGCGCATCCCCGGCACCAACATCAACTACCCCGTTATGCGCGGTACCTCGTATGAGTTTAAGCAGCAAAGCGGTGCATACGGAAAAATGCCGGGCGCAATCTGGGTTCACACCGGTTCGTTGGCTTCTAAATCCGCCATGCAGGGCAATACGGTAATTACCGGACACAACTGGGGCAACTGTACCGGCGCGTATCCGTTTATCGGCAACGTAACCAGTGCCGGGCGCATGGATCAGCTGCTTTCCTACACCTCCCCCGCATTTGCGTCGCAAAACCCGTACATTACGCTATCCGTTCCGGGCGAGGATATCACCCTTGCGGTAATCGCGGCGTTCTATGTTCCGAATATCTACACCGATAACGCCTGCATCTACGACGGCGACCCCGTCTCACTCGCGGCAAGTGCTAAGGCGCGCAGCCTGTTCTCCTCGGGGGTTTCGGTTTCGTCGGGTGAAAAGCTGGTGACCTTCTTCACCTGCTCTCGCTACCTGAATACCGGCGCAAAGCAGCGCTTTGTTGTGGTAACAAAGGTTTTGTAAATTCCCTTTTACCTAAGTTCGGCGGCTTATACGTAAGCCGCCGAACTTTATGTCCCAAAATATCTCTATCTTGTTTTGCACAAAAACCCCAGTTTGCGTGCACTGTATGTTTGATGGGAATTTTGCTAAAAACAACTGTTAATATTTTATCGGTTATTTTGCGCACATGGTATGGTATAATAAGCAAGCTTACTTGTTTGCCCAGTTTTTTTGACGACAGATTTACCGCGTTGGGTAAACATGTAACCCTAATTTGTTATATCTTATTATATTGTTCCATCATTTCCACAATCAGTCTTTTGTGTCGGAGGGTCTTTTTATGAATTTGCCTTTGTATAAACGGATTGTTTCTTTGTGTGCCGTGGCCTTGGCGGCCGCCGTGCTGTTTGTATCCTGTAGCCAGACAAGCCCTGTTGTGCCCTCTCAGGATGAGAGCTCCACACCAATATCCTCTGCGCCTGTTGAGTCAAACACCGAGGACGCGCCATACGGTGAGCCGATTACCCCCAGCGCCGAGCTGGCCGAGAAGCTATCGCGCACCTTTAAGGCGGGAGACTCCAAGGGCTGGCTGACCATACCGGGCACCACCATCGACGACCCGATCTTGTATAACCCGGAAGATAACAGCTATGTGGACAAGCGTACAAACTATGACAACAAGTATGACTATTCCGGCATTTTGTTTGCCGATTTTCGCAATACGCTGGCGGACCGCACCCGTCTGTCGCGCAATACTGTAATCTACGGACATAACATCGAAACAGGCGGCAGCAACGACGGCAAGCGCTTTTCCCAGCTGCTAAAGTATGAGGACCTGGAGTTTGCAAAGGAGCACCAGTTTATTTCGTTCTCCACCAAAGAGGATGAGATGCTATGGCAGATATTTGCCGTGTTTACCACCGACGTTGATTTTTACTACATCGAGCCCGACCCAAGCGACGAGGGCTTTATGTACATCATATCCGAGGCGAGTGTGCGCAGCGAGTATCACTTTGACGTAGACATTACCCCCGAGGACAAAATTCTGACGCTTTCCACCTGCACCTATAAGTACGGTCGGTTTAACAACGACCAGCGGTTTGTGGTCATGGCAAAGCTTGTGTCCGGTACCGAGGGCACGCCGGCGGAGGTCTATAAGAACGAGAGTGTCAAGATACCCACTTTTGGAAAGTAGAGCGGAAAATAGCAAAGAGGCGGTCGTTACGGCTGCCTCTTTTTATAAAGCATACGCTCAAAAGGGGGGATGACCGAGCTCGGTCATCCCCCCTTAACTATTACTCTTTCTCTTTGTTTGCTATCGACGCGCGCACAAAGTCCTGAAACAGCGGCTGCGGGCGGTTGGGTCTGGATTTAAACTCGGGGTGGAACTGAACGCCCACAAACCAAGGATGCTCCGGCAGCTCGACAATCTCCACCAGCTTTTCGTTGGGGGAAATCCCCGCAAGCAGCATTCCGCTTTGAATAAACGCGTCGCGGTAGGCGTTGTTAAACTCGTAACGGTGGCGGTGGCGCTCATAGATCAGCTCGTCCTTATACAGCTCGCGGGAACGACCGCCCGCAGCGAGCTTGCAGGGGTACAGCCCCAGTCGCATGGTGCCGCCCTTATCCGTAATCTCCCGCTGCTCGGGCATAATGTCGATAATCGGGTTTGCGCAGCCTTCATCAAACTCGGTGGAGTTGGAATCGGGCAGCTTCAGCACGTTTCTCGCATACTCAATGGCCGCCATCTGCATACCAAGGCAGATGCCGAAGAACGGAAGTCCATTCTCTCTTGCGTAGCGAACCGCCTCAATCATGCCGTCGATACCGCGGTCGCCAAAGCCGCCGGGTACCAGTATGCCGTCGCAGCCCGCAAGCTTTTCGGCAACGTTTGAGCGGTCGATATTCTCAGACTGTATCCAGCGGATGTTTACGCTTGCCTCGTTTGCGTTGCCCGCATGGTGCAGCGACTCCGCAATGGAAAGGTACGCGTCGGGCAGCTCTACATACTTGCCCACCACACCGATATCCACCGTCTTTTTTGTGTTCTTAAACCGCCTGACCATATCGGTCCATGCGGCAAGGTCGGGCTCGTGGTTTTCGAGCTTTAAGTGGTAACAAACGGCGTTTGCAAGCCCCTGCTCCTCGAGCATGAGGGGAACCTCATACAGGGTTTCTGCCGTGTAGTTCTCGATTACGTCCTCACTGCGCACGTTGCAAAACAGCGCAATCTTGTTTCGCATGTCGTCGGGCAGGTGATGCTCGCTGCGGCACACGATGATGGTCGGCTGAATTCCGAGCGACAAAAATTCCTTGACGCTGTGCTGGGTGGGCTTGCTTTTCAGCTCGTTGGAGCCGGAGATATACGGCACAAGCGTAACGTGAATGAACATCGCGTTCTCTCTACCCACCTCGGTGGAAAGCTGGCGAATAGCCTCTAAGAACGGAAGGCTCTCAATGTCGCCTACCGTGCCACCAATCTCGGTGATAACCACATCCGCACAACCGGATTTTCCCACGCGGCAGATGCGTTCCTTTATCTCGTTTGTAATATGAGGGATAACCTGTACGGTGCCGCCCAGAAAATCGCCGCGGCGCTCCTTGGTGATAACGCTCCAGTACACCTTACCCGCGGTAACGTTGGAGTTTACCGAGAGATTTTCGTCAATAAAGCGCTCATAATGTCCAAGGTCAAGATCGGTCTCAGCGCCGTCGTCGGTGACGAACACCTCGCCGTGCTGATACGGGCTCATGGTGCCCGGGTCGACGTTGATATACGGGTCAAACTTCTGAATGGTGACCCGATATCCCCTCTCCTTTAGTAGTCGTCCAAGCGACGCGGCCGTAATGCCCTTGCCCAAACCGGACACAACGCCTCCGGTTACAAAAATATACTTGACAGCCATACATATACCCCCACGAATCATCCTATGTTTTTCGTTTTTGTATTCAAATCACTAATAGCTTATTTTACCCTGTTTACCCTGCAAGGTCAAGGCGCAAAGGCAGTTTACGTGAAATTTGGCAGTATTCACGGTTTCCTGTGACACTTACCTGACGCAAAATGTCCATCTATGCCGGGCACTGGGGTAGTATTGCGAAGACGATTGTGTTGATGCTGCATTTTATGAAAAATAAGTGATATAACAACGGGGTTTCGCCACCGTGCAAAACCCCGTTGTTATAGTATTTGTGTGGTCGAAATCTCTGAAAGCTCTACATATACCGGCGAAAACCGGTTGCGCAGGTTGAGCATTGCCGGCGATTGAAACAGATCCGGTGTATCCTGTGGCTGTACAAGGGGCAGGCGTATGGTTACGTTGGTCCCCTCGTGTTCCTTGCTGTCAATGGCAATCATGCCGCCGTGACGTAGCACCGTATTTCGCGCAAGCGTAAGCCCAAGCCCAATGTGTGACAGCGGTACGTTCCCTGTATCATACGAAAAGTGCGGATCAAACACCTTACCGATGTGCTCTGGCGAGATCCCCAAACCCTGATCGGCGATGCTTAGAACCGCATTGCTGCCCAGATATCGTAGGGATATGGTGATGCGGTTGCCCTCACGAGTATAAATAAATGAGTTGAGCAGAATATTGAGAATCGCTTCGGAGAGACGGGTTTCGTCAACCATCACAAGGAAGCCCTCTGCTGTATCCTCTACATCCAACAAAAGGGGGATCCCAGTGCCACGCGTTGCCGACTCCGCCGTTGCATACAGATCCTTGAGGTAAAGGGAAAACGGAATAGGACTGGGATTGTGAGACGGGAACCCGTTGACATCCTTGAGATAATCCGATAAATGGGCAACGGTACGCAGGATGGAATAGGAATTTTTTTGTATTGCCTTGACATAGTCAAGAGAGGCGTAGTCCTCTGCCGTTTCAAAGCGGTGACCGATGGTGGCAAGGGCGCTGAAGATATAAAAAAGCGGCTCGCGCACGCGCTTTGAGAATGCAGCCACAAGCCTCGAGACATCCCCGTCGTCACTGGTCAAACAATCGGACGCCTGAGAGAGCTGCACGATAATATAGTGCAAGACCTGCTCGCTCATTAGGGGAGTCATGGTGCAGTTAAAACGAGAATCGCTGAAGCGGTCAATCGAGAAGGAATACACCTTATTTTGGCATAACATCTCCCTTGCAGCCTTGCGTCTTCCGTCGGACAACGCCGAAACAAACCCGTTTTGCAGCTTGTACTGGGGATAGTATCGTTCTGCGCATTTACTGAGCCATACCAGTTCAAATTGTTCGTTTAGTATGATGGTCGGGACATCAATCTGTTCATAAAGACCGATGGCATTGTTAAACAACGCTTGTTTGTCCATACGGTGCTCCTTCGGATAAGATTCTCGGCTTACAATCAGTATAATTAGCACGAATGATTAACAATATATTACCATACCAAGGCATAAAAATGCTAGACTGGTATTAGAAATTAATAGAGAATATTTTTGTATTTTTAGCTAAATTTGCACATAACGTCACATTAATAAAGAGTGTGCGGGCTTAATAAATCGTTTTCACACGAATAGTGTAGCGACTACACGAAAGGGTATGAAATCGGGGGCAAAAATTTAAGTTAAATTTGTGTCAAAGTTCTTGTATGTTTTGCAGTTTTGGTATACAATATTAGCTGGATGGATAGGCGGTGAACCCCTGTAGCTGTACAATTTTTTGGCACAGCGAAGGATTATGCAAACCGGTGCTTCGGCTCGGCTACTACCGCTGACTCCATACGGCGGCGTACTTGTTTATTCTGTGCGCAGCCCTGTTCTTAACGCGCGTCAACCTCTATTATAGTTTGATCTTTGCGGGTAGGGGGACGCTTATTCCTTACAATCTAGGCCGGCGCAAAGCGGCAGAATGGAGCTTGAAAACTATGGCAATTAAAGTAGGCATCAATGGTTTTGGCCGCATCGGACGTCTTGTGTTCCGTGCTGCGGTTGCACAGCCCGAAATCTTCGAGGTAGTGGGCATCAACGACCCGTTTATCGACCTCGACTACATGGTTTATATGGTGAAATACGACACCATCCATGGCCAGTTTAAGGGCGATGTAAAGACCGAGAACGGCAAACTCATTGTAAACGGCAAGGCGATTACCGTATTTGCAGAGAGAGACCCCGCCAACATTAAATGGGCTTCCTGCGGTGCCGAGTATGTTGTAGAGTCTACCGGCGTGTTCTGCACCACCGAGAGTGCTTCTGCTCATCTGAAGGGCGGCGCAAAGAAGGTTGTTATCTCCGCTCCCGCAAAGGATAAGGAGACCCCCACCTTCGTATGCGGCGTAAACCTTGAAAAGTACACCAAGGACATGGTGGTCGTTTCCAACGCATCCTGCACCACCAACTGCCTTGCTCCCCTTGCTAAGGTTATCAACGATAAGTTCGGCATCGTCGAGGGTCTGATGACCACCGTACACTCCACCACCGCTACCCAGAAGACCGTTGACGGACCTTCCGCCAAGGACTGGAGAGGCGGACGCGCCGCTGCCGGCAACATCATCCCTTCGTCTACGGGCGCTGCTAAGGCTGCTGCTCTTGTAATTCCCGAGCTCAAGGGCAAGCTGACTGGTATGGCATTCCGTGTTCCCACACTGGACGTGTCGGTTGTTGACCTGACTGTTAAGCTCGAGAAGCCCGCCACCTACGAGGATATCTGCGCCGCTGTCAAAGAGGCGTCTGAGACCACGATGAAGGGCGTTCTCGGTTACACCGAGGACGACGTTGTATCCTCCGACTTTTACACCGAAGTGCGCACCAGCGTATTCGATGCAAAGGCCGGTATTGCCCTCAACGACACCTTCTTCAAGCTCGTTTCTTGGTACGACAACGAGTGGGGCTATTCCAACAAGGTGCTCGACCTGATTCAGCACATGGTTGCGGTTGACAACAAGTAAGCACTAATAGTATATTCCCGTTGCCGTAACAACGATAGTCTATTCTTTTAAAATAAGCGCCGCCGGTATCTTGTACCGACGGCGCTTTTGCATTGGCTGCACAAGCGGTACACATCCTTCGTTTAGCTGTTGCGTAAGCCGGTTAACCCCGCCCCCATTTCGATTGCTGTGGGGCTTATTCTGTTCGTTTGGCGTGCGCCAGAACACGCTGCCCCAGTCTTGTGCGATAAGGATGGCTGTGCTAAACCCGTTGTGCTATGGTAGTTGAAGCTAATAAGCACAATACGAAAAGCAAAGAACGGGTGCATCGCACCCGTTCTTTGTTGTGGTTATCAAATTAACTGCAAGTTAAAACAAAAACTACTTAGAAGCCTTCTTAACGGCTACAAAGCCTGCGCCTGCAAGAGCAAGGGTAGCAAATACCATTGCGATTGCGAGGATGTTGGAATCGCCGGTGTTGGGGTTTGCGGTAGAGCTATCGGGGGTTGCATCGGTTACGGAAGCCATCTTCGTTGCGAAGATTGCATACTCGCCAAGACGACCAGTGGTCTCGAACACGATAGCGCCGTTTTCGATGGAAGCTACGATGGGCTCACCGTACAGAACGCCGTCTTTTACAGCGTAAACATAAGCGGTGGTGCCATTCTCGTTCTGCCAGTCGTTGTTGAAGTTAACCGAGATCTTTGCAGCATCCTTTAAGTAGGGGTTGCCGGGGAAGTTGATGTACTTAACGTCCTTATCGCCAGCAATCTTAGCGATTTTCTCGGGAACAGCGGTGGTAGCAGCAAGGAACAACGAGGTGTCCTGCTTTACAACCTTGGAGAATACGATGCTGTAAGAAGAGTAGTTGATGGAAAGCTTCTGCTGTACGTCAGCAACGCGTGCAAACACCTCAGCGTCGATAACAGGCTCGGTTGCGTTGAGCTTGTAGGTATCGTCAGCCTGGGGAATCAGGTCGTCCTCATAGTGACGGCCGTTGAACATGGTAATAACCTTGCTCATGCTGCCCTTTACCTTGTCGCCTGCGGAAGTAACCTGAGCAACAACCACGGTGATGGTGATGTCGTGCTCTTCAGCTGTGATGGTAGCCTTGGGGGTAAGCTTAACCGAGTAGATTACCTTACCGTCGGGCTCGGTGATCTTCTTGTAGCTGATGTTAAGCTTTGCGGGGTCGGAAGAAGCCACGCTCAGGCTCTCTTCGCCGTTCCACTCGTCAAAGTTGCCACCTGCTGCGAGGTTAACGGTTACAGGCTCGTCTGTGAACTCAAGCTTCTCGGGGAATGTGGAGCTGCCGGGTACTGTACCAATTACGTCTCCGCTGATGTCGGCCGCAGACACTACTGCGCCCAGACTCAGCATCATTACTGCTGTCAGAACCAATGCGATTAGTCTTTTCATGCTTTTTTCCTCCTTGAAATGTAGTGAGCGTTGTGCTCTGGACCTATTATAGCCCACATTTCAAGCAGATTGCAATACCCAAAACGACATTATTGTGTAACTAATTTGTAATCTATTTATGTGTATTTTGTACAACAACACTAGAATAAATGGCACATTTGTAGTATATTTTAACCATGGAAAGGGCTGTTATATTTATTTGTTACATTTTAGAATCGTAATAAGAATCTACTTCCATTTCTCGCTTCCAGCTATCGCTATGGGCTCCTATTCCTTCTTGCATGAGCAATATACGCCAACATTTTTACTTGTGTTATGTAAACTGCTCAAATGAGATGTACACTAGCTTACGACAAACTGTACAAAGACAAAAGGCTTTGAGCGGTCCATAAAACCCCTCAAAGCCCACGTTACGGAAGCGTACTTACTCCCCAAGCACCTTTTTTGTTATGGATTGTAAAACTTCATCCGAATTTTTACACATCACCAGCACGAGCGTACCGTCCTTAAGCTCGGATACCTTCGCGTTCTTTGCATTTTCGTATTGGTCCGGCAGGTAGAACTCAAACGCCCTCTGCTGATTATCCACAAACGTGTTTAACCCCGCAAGCACCTTGTCCTTCTTACCCTCAGCGGGCTTAATCACCGCGATGCCGTATGCGCTGACGTTCCACGGCGAGATGCTGATGGCGTATGCCTCTGCGTCCTCATGGGCAAAATCGATGAGTGGGAATACCATCTCTGCCTGCTCGTCGTCGGCAGTGGTGGCAATGGGGGTGCTGTCGTTCTCTTCCTGGCTGCGCGCCTCGGTGATGGCGGCGGTGTAGAGTGCTGTGAGCTCCTCAGGGGTTTTTTGCTTGCCGGATGATTGCGGCGTACAGCCTGCCAGTAGCAGAACGGCCGCACAAGCAACGGCGATTAGTGTTTTTTTCATGTGTTGCTCCTTTGTTTGTAGTAGTATGTCTTGTCATTATCTTTGTTTCAAAATGTACAGTAAATTCAAGAAAAAGCATTCGTTAATGCAATTTGCGAATATTTTGCCACCATTTATAACAAAGACTCGTATTACCCTTTGCCGTCATCAATACAGTGTCTGTCGGGGAGTGTTTTATTGCACTGTATATACGGAATGTTATGGATATGACAGATGAAAATACAGCCCATTACAAGGCTGTAAGCATCCGTGAAACAATACGGCTGGCGTCGGTTTACCCGATACCAGCCGTTCTTAACTTATAAGATGTGCCGATGTGGTGATCTGTAAGGGTTACCAGTTCCACCACTCGTCGCTGTTGTCGTCATCGTACTCCTCGTCATGCTCGTCAGACGCGGTGTACCCGGTCAGGTGCTTGATACAGGTGTTGGGGAGATTATTGGGTGAATAGTACCCAATTGCCGTGCTTGGGCAAAGCGTGGTCGCAAGCTCGCCCGTTTCGGTGCAGTAGCTGCGCTGAACCACGTTGCTAGCTACGGGGAAGCTGCCCGGATTCTCATCCAGCTTCACAACCTCCTGCATCACGCGCTTCCACACATTGGGCGGCGGATAGCTGGAGTAGGTAATCTGCTTATTGCGGTCGTAACCAATCCAAACACCCGCCACATAGTTGGGGGTCGCGCCAATAAACCATTGATTGTAGTCCTTATCCGACGTACCCGTCTTGCCCACAACCTCGGCGCCCTGAACGCGGGCACCCATACCGGTTCCGGGTGAGGCGTTGACAACCTGATGCATAAGCCTGTTCATGATGTACGCGGTGTCTTCATTAATAACGCGGTTGCTCACCTGCTTGTTTTCAAGCACAACTTCACCCGTTGCGGCGTCCAGTACGCTGGTGTAGGAGTACGGCTCGGTAAAGGTTCCGCCGTTTGCAAAGATCTGATAGGCACCGGTCATCTCCAGTACCGTAACGCCCTCGGTCAAGCTTCCCAGCGCAAGCTGTGCAAGCCCGACGTCGGTTTTAATCTGTCCGTTGACCTCTTTTGCTTCTATCAGCGTCGTGATCCCCAGCTTGCTCTTCATAAAGTCAAAGCAGCGGCGGGGGGATAGCAGCTCGCAGACCTTTGCCGCGACTGTATTGGTAGAGCGCTGGATCGCGGTAACTATCGTGATATCGCCCATGTAAGGGGGGTTATTGTAGTGGTTAGACGGCCACTGGCTAATTACCTCGTCGCCGTTCTTGACCTCCGTCAGCGGCGAGTCTTCGAATACCGACGAGTAGGTAATTAGACCATACTCGATTGCCTGCGCGTATACCGATATCGGCTTGATAGACGAACCGGGCTGCCGCTTTGCCATTGTGGCGTAGTTGAACACGCGGTCGCTCACCTTTTGCCCTCTGCCTCCAGCAATGCCCAACACACGTCCGTGTGTATCCATAATAACCATCGCGGATTGTGGCGGCTCCTTGTTTGTGACATAGGAGAACGTCTCGTCGTCGGCATACTTCTCGTCAAGTATCGCCTGAATACGCGGGTTAATGGTGGAATAGATGCGGTATCCGCCGCTGTATATCTTGGTCGTCGCCTGCGCGCGGCTCATGCCCTTTTGCGCCACCAGGTCGGCGATAACCTCTTCAATAACATGGTCGACAAAGTAGCTCTGGGTAGAGTCGAACTGCTGCATCGCCTCTTCCTTTTTAAAGGTGAGGGTTGCCGACTCCTTTAACGCCTGCTCGTACTGCGCGTCGGTAATGCGCCCTTGATCGTGCATCTCGAACAGCACGTATTCGCGGCGTTCCTTGTTGTTTACGCTCCCCTTTGCGGTAAAGGGGTTAAATGCGGTAGGGTTCTTGGTAATAGAGGCGATACACGCGCTTTCGGTAATGGTCAGATCACCGGCATCCTTACCAAAGTACAGGTTTGCCGCGGCTTGTATGCCGTTGGTGTTGTTTGCAAGGCTGATGGTGTTCAGGTACGCCTCCAGGATATCGTCCTTGGAGTACACCTTCTCCATGTTAATGGCGCGAAAAATCTCCTGCACCTTTCGGGTTACAGTCACATCGGCCTCGCCGGTAATGTTTTTTATCAGCTGCTGTGTGATGGTAGAGCCGCCCTGTTGGCTCTGCCCGGTCAGATAGCGCATTGTAACGCCTGCGGTACGGTACCAGTCCACACCAGAATGGGCTGCGTCCACCTTATCGTCAAACCGTTTGTCCTCAATGGCGATAAACGCCTGCCGGGTATGTTCTGGTATCTTCTCAATGCCTACCCAGATGCGGTTTTCTCCGCCGATCAGGCGTTGAAGCTCGTAGGTCTCGCCCGTTTCGGGGTCCTCGGCATAGATGATGCTGGTATAGTTCTGTTTAAAGTTTCTAAGGTCAATGACATCCTCGGTGTTAACCAATCGAAGAATATACACCGAAAGCACGGTAGCCACAATGCAGCCTGTGATGACACCAACCAGCAAAACGGTGGATAATATCCTGCCGATTACCGCAAAAATACCCTTGGTCACACGCCACGCATGGGATCCGCCGTTCTTTTTAATTGTGCTGCCTGTCGTCTTTGTGCCCTTAGGCAAACCATTTTTATCTGAAAGCTGTGCCATAGCCGCAGTCAGCCTCCCTTTTCGTAGTTTCGTATTATAGTAAAACAAAAAAATCAGCCACAAACCAAATCATCGGTTATTGTAGCACATCCCAGTCTACAATTATATCATATTATAGGGCTGTTTGTGCAACAAAAATTCGAAAATACATAGTAATATTTGAGATTTTACGCATACTTCATTTCAATGTTGCCAACAATACATCGAACAAATGTCTCTTTTTATCGCTTCATTATCAGGCTTTGGCATGTAAAACCCTAAGCCAGAAAGGCAGGAGCAACACCATGAAAGCTGTGCTGCGATGGTTGTTATGCACGGCGGCAACCGCGTCGCTCGTCACCCTGTTTGCCCAGTACCCCGCAGTCAACAATCAGGCGCGAGCGGACATAAACGCCGTGGACATTGCGCAAACGGCGCCGCTTACGGCGGACGATGCAGCCGTGATTGAACCCACCCCGCCTGCCCCATTGCAGGGCTATTTTCTGCGGGAGTATGACGGACGGCTTGCGGTGTTTGAGTCGGGCAACGAGGAGCCGCTGCACGTCTTTAACGTGAGCATCGCTACGATGAGCGAATATGACCAGACCGAACTGCGTGAAGGCATCTTTGCCGAAAGTCTAAGCGACCTGCGCAGTTTAGTAGAGGATTACACCAGTTAAAAATAACACCTAAGGTTTCTTCCTTCGATAACGATAGAGCACCAGACTACCATATGAAACAATATGGTACAAATCAAACACGGCAAGGGGCGGTTTTTCCGCCCCTTGTTGTTTTGTTATGGTCTGCCTGAGAGGTCGCATCTCAACGGTTTCCCCATTCCAGTGTGTCGATAACCGAAAGGGTTTTCGCGTCGGCACTAATTAGGCTGTTATCCGACACGGCATACAGTACACCATCCACCAACACTCCTCGCAGCAAGGCGTCCTGCGGGCTTGCAGATACACCCTTTATGCTACCCATCGGCGTCAGCTTGCCGTCTTCTATGCGGTAGAGGTGGTAGCCGGAATACTCCTGCTTGAGCTGTTTATTCTCCGCACCGCTCGTAACCGCTACAGGGATACCCACAAGTGCGTTTGCCTTGTCGTATAAAACGGCATCTAGGCTACGCAGTGCCTCTGTAAAGCTGCCACTCGCGCCAATGGTTTGGGTAGACGTGACTGTGAACTGATTGTTTTTGATATCAAACAGCGCAAGTTGTACCCCCTGCCCTGTGCCGGTAACGTCCGCCGAATAAAGCCCCAGTGCTAGGGTGTCGGACAAAAAGACCAGATTGTCGGGCAGTGCCGCCTTCGGCAGGTCTATAAGCGCCTGCGGAACAGCTTGCTGTGCAAAGTCAAACGCGGCGATAATCGTGCCGTCTTCTTTTGCCCCGACATATGCCGTCTCTCCTACAAAGGTGACGTCGCCACCCCGAAGGGCAACCGATGCCGTCGTGCTACCCAGTACGGCAAGCGAGCTGTCAAGAGTAAAGGCGTTAAGCAGGGCCTCGGTCTGGGTGCCATTGTGTTGGGTTACGACGTTTACGCTGCCATTCGCTGCGTCATCTAACCCAAGCATCCGCCCTGACAACTGAGTGCGCGCTACATCGACCGTACCAGAAGGCGCAAACGACAGCTTGAGCAGCTCAGACCCGTCCCCCCCGTCTATCTGGACGGGATTGACCAAAACCACGCCATCGGGCGAGCAAGAAACCTGTGTCGCTCCACCAAGCACCGTTCGGGTTACCACCTCGGTGCCCGAATCGTACAGGTCGAGCGCGCTTACCGTCACATAGCTTGCATCGGCGGCAATTTCGGGCACAATAATCGCACCCGCTCCAATGGGGCTAGTTTCTCCGCCCTTTGCAGTATCGTACACACTCGGTACCATTTTTGCAATGGGCAGGGCGTCGCTGTACTCAAACGTCTGACGCTCGGATACCAGATACAGCGTGTTTTCTGTGACAAGGGAGCTGCGGTACGCGCCCTCCTGCGTAAACTGACGCAATAAAACAGGCTGGGAACGGTCGGTGATGTCAAACATCAACACCGTGGTGCCCACGCTTTGAATCGGATCCAAGGCGTCGGCGCCCTGCTCGGGTTGGGTTATCGTAAAACTATAGTCGTTACACAAAAGGGTTAGCCAGTCCCCCTGCTGATACACCGAGATTACATATCGGTCGTCGGCTAGGGTATCCAGTTGCGAAACAAACGACAGCGTGCCGTCTGACGCGGTTTGTGCTATCTTCACCGCATCGCCTGCCGCATAGTACAGGTAACTTCCATCGGTCTGTACAATATCGGTTTGCTTGCTTTGGACGGTGGCTGACGCAAAAGGGGTCTCTGTGCGTTCTGTGTCCCCGTTTCCGCCGGTTTCGGCTCCCCCGCCTCCTTTTGCTTCATCCTCTTTGGGCGTCTCCCCACCCGCGTATTGGGCGGTTTTAGATAACGCCTTGCGCACGGCGGTATAATCATCGGTTAGCAAGGAAGGGGCTTCCTCCTGCGATGCATTTTCTGCCTGCTCCATGATGCCGAAGCCAACCAAATCTCCCGAGTCGGCAGCGGATGCCGTGGCAAGGTTGTTTGGTAGCTTATTTACATAAAACAGTGCGATGCACAAAACAAGCCCGGCACACAATACGACCGCAATGTTTTTTGGTACAAACCACACCCGCTTTGCGGTGACCGCAGATTGCATATCATCCAGTTTTTGCAGCATAATCTCGGGCGAGATACGGTGCGAGGGAACGATTTCTTGATTCAGTTGTTCCAATTTGCTGCGTAAAAATTCTATGTCCTGTTCTGGCTCATAGTTTGCCATTCCCCCGTCACCTCCTTTCAAGTTCGGTGCGCAGTTTCTTAAGGGTACGGTACAGCTTGGATGATACCGTGCCCTGAGGACAGCCTAAAATGTCGGCAATCTCACGTGTCTTGTAACCTTCTACCACCGCTAAGAAGAGTATCGTGCGCTCGGAAGGGTCGATGGTGGAAAGTGCCGACATTAGCGCCAAGCGCTCGTCGTTGTCTGTATTAAGGTCAAAAGCAATCACATGCTCAGAGATATCCTCAGGATCGATGTTCTGGCGGCTAGAGACATACTGCTTGATCCTGCGCTTGCAGCGTATGCTGATAATGCGCATCATCCACGCCTTGAACAGCTTGTCATCCCGCAGGTTCTTCAGCCCGCGAAAGCCCTCCAAAAACGCCTCAGACACCGCATCCTCCGCATCCTCCCGATTGCCTAGCGTGTAGTAGGCAAAGCGGTACAGATCCTTGTATATCTCGGAATAAAGCGCGCCATACGCCTCTTTATCACCCTGTTTTGCTTTGTTGACCAGTGATAAGGTTATGTCCATTGCAGCACCACCTGTTCTGTACTGCTGCATCTATATAGTGCGCAGTACATATAGTTTTGTTGCCGACGGTTTCTACAATTTTTTAAGTGCAACCGTCTCCCCCGTAAAAACAGCGGTTTTTGACCAAATTGCACCTATTTACGCAAACCATTGTACTATAAACCGTCTTGCAACCTGTTAACAAAATAAGAACGTTATCTGTTGACCGCACCTGACGGGGACCCCTCTTTCCTCTGCCGCGGTCTTGACTAGCAGACGGACAAACCCCTATTGTTTTTCTTTGCTTTATGCCTGCCACCTCTTGATATTTATAAGCGCAACGCTCATAATAAATAGGGAATAGGCTGCTAATCGATATGAACTATCGTGGCGGCATTGCCGTTTATAGCGTGGTAATCGGCAAGGTGCATCTGTAGCTGTATTGCATCGCTGCCTAAAATAACATTTACTACTAGGGACAAAGAGCGTATGTCTAATCAGTCTGCGCGCACACGTAAAGGGGGACAACATGGAAAACGGGAGCAGTTCTAAGCGACTAAAGCTTGCAAAGCGCATTGGCGGTGACATCATCGGCTCATTCTTATACGCCGTGGGGATACACTGCTTTACCTCCGCGCACAACATCGCACCCGGCGGCGCAACGGGTATTGCAATTATCATAAACTACCTGACGGGTCTACCCATCGGTATTTTAATATTCTTAATTAACATTCCGCTTCTGCTGCTCGGCTGGCGGTTTTTGGGGCATAAATTCACCATCCGCACAATGATATCGGTGGCGATTATGACGGTGATTATGGACTACGTGGTCATCTACCTGCCGGTGTACGAAGGCGACACCTTGCTCGCTTCGCTGTTTGGCGGCGTAGTAATGGGCGCGGGGCTTGCCATTGTGTTCATGGGCGGCTCCACCACCGGCGGCACCGACATCGTAACGCGGCTGGTGCAGATTCGCTACCCGCATATGCAGCTGGGACGTCTGGTGTTTATGGTAGACCTTGTTGTAATTGGTGCCTCGATGCTCGTGTTCCGCAGCATCGATTCTGCGCTGTATGCCATCATCGCAATGTTTACAACAGGGCAGCTTATCGACGCGCTGCTGTATGGTTTAAATACCGGCAAGCTGGTGCTGGTGGTAACATCGAAAAGCGAGGAGCTTGCAAAGCGCATCATCAGCGACCTAAACCGCGGTGTTACCATTCTAGACGGCAGGGGCGGTTTTTCGGGCGCAAGACGGGATATGCTGGTATGCGCCGTACGCAATGCGCAATACTTTAAGCTCAAGGCCATTGCGCATGAGCTTGACCCAAGGTCGTTTGTGATTGTGACCAGCGCAAACGAGATTCGCGGCGAGGGCTTTAAGCCCATTAAGGATGAGTTGTAGCCAACCTTTTCCTTTGTAGCCACCAAATATATGGAATGAATAAAAACTTGTATCATTATAATAAACTGTTTTCATGGCAAATTTGTTACACACATAACCTACAAAAATCGAGGTGTGATTTTATGTAAATCGCACCTCGATTTCTATTTTGCCATTGTCCCGCTTACAAGAGCCTTACAGTATGGGCTGTAAAGCCCGTAAAAATTCCGGGGCGCTTGATTCGGGGATGATATATACCGATATCGACGGTGCGATATCGCCTGTGCCGTTTGCCCCATACGCATTTTCAAACGCCACAGTGTAATACCTTTCGCCCGCTTTTGCATGATATTGTGCTACGCTTGCGCGCTCAAGCTGTGCGATCTGCCCGGGGTCGGTGATGCGATACCCGTTTAGAAACGCAACCATCTCGTCACTTAGCTGTGACCCGCCTGTTTCGTACGCGTATTCCTTGTAGTACTGGGCATTTTCTTCGTTCTTACGGAATTGCGACTCAAAGTAAAGCTCCTGTGCCGAAATACCATAATCGCTTGCGCTTACCACACCACCCAGTTGTTCGGTGGTATATGCTGCGCCGTTAACCCACAAGCCGGAGGTACCGTAGGAGACAAGGTATGCACCAGTAATACCGCTTGTATCGGGCACAGTGTCAATCTGCCATCCGATATCGCGCAGCACCGCAAGTGTGTTTGTGTTCCAGCTAAAGATGCGGTGGGTAGCCATGTCCTCCACATAGCTCGTGCCCGTGCCTTCGGGTATTGCGACACTCGCCGTTGCGTCATGGTAACGCAGATTCAGCTGCAGGGTAAACAGCTCGCGCTCGGGGGGAGACAGCATCTGCTCTTGGGTCGTATTAACGACATCCTCCTGCAGCGCACTCAGCAGCGCCTGCGCCTGTGACTGCGTCAGAGAAGTTGCGGCTTGTAAGGAGGGTAGGGTCATGTCAGCGCGGGATACCGATGCGATATCCTGTGCCCTGAGATAGGTGAACGGGCTGGTTTTTGCCCGAAATGCGGCGATGCCGTCGAGCGCGTACAGCTGATCCCTTGCCTCTATCGGGGTTTTAGAGAAGGTGCGTGTTAGCGTCCTGCCGTTTTTCAGCGTATAGGTCATGTTGATGCTGGAATTGAGCAATCCTTTTTGAGACAGCGACTCCTCATCGTAATCCACCCCGTTTATCTGTGCAAAGCCCTCACCCAGTGTAATCGCTTCATGCACCTTGAGCACCTGTGCAATCACCTCAGAATCGGTAAAGTCTCTTTTGTAGTAATCACTCAGGTTGTTGTAATTGGGAATGTATTTTAAATAAAAGTAGTTTCCCGCTCCACCGTAGTCAATGGCTACGCTTTGTACCTTTGTACCATCGGGCACGCGCTGCGAATACCCGAGCCCGCCGGTGTATAACACGCCGGTGTACACCAGGATAGCCGCCGCGACGCATGCAAACTGCAACAGCATTCTGCCAAACGTCTTAAACCCGCGGGCGAGGATTGCTTCAATAATAAAATACGCCACAAACGCGCCCAGCAAAAAGCCCAGTGTGGCACTAATCCAGTTGTTTGCAAGGACTTGTGAGAACAAAAGCGCAATCAAGATACCCGCAATGTCCGCGCCAAGCAGCTTTGTTAAGAGCTGAATCGCGCCGCCGGAACGGGAGGTTCCTGCAATCTCGTTGTCGCGTCGCCGATACAGTACAAGCGCGAAAAAGGCTATTAGCGCCGCCGCAATCGGCCAGATAATTAGGCTTAAAACGGTGTACTGGGCTTCGACGAGCGTCCCTCCGTCGAGCAGCCTGCGAAACGGAGCGATAACGGGAGAAATGTTGAGTATAAAATTGTTGAGCATCGAGGTTGAGGAATACCCAATCAATGCCGTCGAAAGGAAGGTGCGATTTAGTAGCAGCACGATGCTTGGTGCACCGCACAGTGTGAGTGTAAACATGGCGGTGTCAAACACCGTACCGGTGTTCACCGCGCAGAACACGGTGATGCAGAGAACCGCCGCGGCGTATACAAAGAACGACGTAAGGTCTACCGTCCATAGTAGCCAGCTGTTTTCGTATGCCTTTAAAATGCCCTGCGCCCCAAACAAGATAGCAGCGTTAAGCAGATACGGAATGAGCAAAATAGTCAGCCCGCCCAGCAGCTTGCTCAGCAGCAGCCGCTCGCGTTTGACCGGCAACGCGCCGAACACATCCACCGCCTGGCGGTTGTGCATGTACGAGCTGATAATCAGCCCCACCACCAGTGCGCCGGCAAGGGCGACGAATAGAAATAGCGCAAAGTTGCCAGAGCCGTATATCCCGGTATCGTAGCTTGAATACAGCATATCGGCACTGCCCGTTCTTTTTTGCCCCAAACGGTTTAGGCTCTGGATGACAAACGGCAGTGGCCCCGATAAGAATAGAAGCAGAAAGAATGCGACCATCAGACCGATGCTGGATTTTATTGTGTGAAGATACAGGCTGCGTGCGCGGCTATTAGTCGATAAGCTGGCTGAAGTCATAGCCCGTTCCCTCCATTTCATACAAGAATATCTCCTCTAGTGTAAGTGGAAGAAGCTCTACAAACAAGGGCTCGAGCGCACCGAGGCGTGCCTCGATCTCCTCGTGGTTTCCGCGCAGCACCATGGTTGCCACGCGTCCGCTCGTCTCGACCTTGAGCGCACCCAGATCCTGAAACGCATCCTGTGGGATCTCGTGGGCAAACGCAATCTGCGCCTTGTGCATGGTGTCCTTTAAGGTGTCGTAATCGCGCTCAATCACGAG
This sequence comes from Bacillota bacterium, assembly GCA_023443315.1. Taxonomy (GTDB): domain Bacteria; phylum Bacillota; class Clostridia; order Oscillospirales; family Ruminococcaceae; genus Acetanaerobacterium. Next base: position 21,337 of record JAEZVA010000027.1, read on the forward strand.
GCGTCCGTAATGCAGAAGACCAATCTTGGTGCACAGATCCTCAAGCTCTCTCAGGTTGTGGGAGGTGATGACGGTGGTAAGCCCCGTATCCGCCGATTTTTCGGCGATGATGCGTTTGAGTAGTGCGCGCATCACAGGGTCTAGCCCGTCAAACGCCTCATCCAGCAGCAAAAAGTCGGGGCCTGCGCTGAGTGCTAGCAGCAGCGACGCCTGACGCTTCATTCCCTTTGAGAAGGAGTGGATGCGCTTTTTGGTGTTCAGCGGAAAGATGCCGCACAGGCGTTTGTAGGTTGCTTCATCCCAGCCCGAGTAAAAATTTCGGTAAAAATCCGCCATCGATTCAATGGTGGACTGCGGAAAAAAGTACGGCTCGTCACTGACAAAAAAGATCTTATCCTTTAGCGCCGCGTTTTCAAAGGTCGGCTTGCCGTCTATTGTAACGGTTCCCCCGTCTGCACAGTATACCCCTGCAATAATGCGCAGCAGGGTGCTTTTACCCGAGCCGTTTGAGCCGATTAGACCGTAAACGCCGCCGCCCTCTATCGCGAGCGTCACGCTCCCCAACGCCTTGGTTTCGTCAAACAGCTTGGTTACCTCGTTTACTGCTATCATGCCCTGTCACCATGCCTTTCCGGCTTTATGTGTATGCAAGTAAAGCCTGTCGAGTAATTGTCTCGTAGCCATACGCGTTGAGACGGGATGCTTTTTGGTTTAAACAACCGTTTCATACATTCCCCTCCCCGTATACCCGGTCGACAATCTGTGTAACCTCATCCTTATTAATATTTACCATCCTGCATGCAATACACGCGCTGCGCAGCCGTTCTTTTATCTCGGTGCGCAGCGTGACATTCTTTGCAACGCCCTGTGCCACAAAGCTGCCCCGACCGGGCGCGGAATACACCACACCATCGCGCTCCAGCTCCTGGTATGCCTTTTGCACGGTGTTGGGATTGATAGCTAGCTCCTTTGCCAGACTACGAACCGACGGCAGCTGCTCGTTGGGCTCCATCACCCCGAGCATCGCAAGGCGAAGGATGCTCTCCTTTAGCTGCTCGTAGATGGGTTTGCGGCTTGTAAAATCGATGGATATCTTCATTGCTGTGACCACACCCTTTCCGGCCTTGTAACGCACAAGGCCCTTTGGTAAGGAATTTCCGTCAGACGCTATCACTGTATTAAGTGTACTGTTTGTGTTAATACAGTTATTATACTTATGTTGCCCACTGCTGTCAATGCTTTGTTTTTCGCAGCAAAATGGGCGGGCACCTTCGTGCCCGCCCGATAAAGCAAATATTTGTATAGCTGACTTTTATTTAGGTTGTATTTACTGCTCGGTTTCGTCCTGTCGGGGCGGTTGTGCATCCGGCTGAGGCGGCGCTGCATAGCCCTGACCACCGGCGACGGGTGGGGTGTAATAAGGCTGTGCAGGGGGCGCCGGACGCCACTGGGGGTTCTGCGCACCGTAAATCGAGATGGCAGGCTTGTTGCGGATGCTTAACACCAAGAACGGCTCGACAATGTTAAACAGAATCGAGAGCACCAAAAACAACACCGCGTTGTTCGGCACATAGTCGATATAGACACGGTACATGGCAATGTAATACACAACCGCATACCCGATGGTCAGCGCACTAATCAAAAGTGACACGAGGGAAAGGATGAGTGAAAGCTCGGCGCTTTGATTAAAGAACTGGGCGTAGCCGTCCATATTCCCCATAGAACCGAACAGGGCGCGCATCATACTAATAGAGTATACCAATTGAAACACGCCGTAAGCCGATACGCCGACCTTGGCGACGATGCTGGCAAGCAAAAGCCAAACCCGCAGCTTGGTGCTCTTGCCGTTGCGGTAGTTGATGTCGTCGGCAACTGCACCCTTTAGGTAGTCGCTTGCAACGGGTATCCACGCAAGCCACGGTCTGTTGTAGCCCCGGTTTTTGGCGATAGAATAAAAGGCTACCGCATTCAAGATATAAATCACAATTCCAAATATTGCGCCAATACCCGCCGCGGCGGCAATAGCACCCATCATTATATTCATTACGTTCGAGGTCATATCCAAAATAATCAAACCCTTCTATAAAACAATTGTCGTTTGCCAATTCACACTGGTCTTTGCTTATATCATTGTAGCATACCCGATATAAGACTTCAACCAAAACAAGTATTGTTTTCCATACAAAAGCGCCGCCTCCCATGCGGAAGCGGCGCTGTGCTGTGTTTGATAAAATACCGAAAACTATTTCTCTTCTTCCTCGCGCAGGAGCTTTGCCTCTTCGATTACCGCCGCTTCTAGGTGAGCGGGCAGTTGCTCGTAGCGCGCAAAGGTAAGAGAAAAGCTGCCGCGTCCCTGTGTCATTGAGCGCAGTACGGTGGTGAAGTCGCTCATCTCGCTCATCGGAACCTCGGCCTCTACCATCTGCTGTCCGTCCTCGGTGGGGTTCATGCCCAGTACCCGCCCGCGGCGTTTGTTCATCTCACTGATGACATCGCCGGTGTTCGTGTCGGGCACCGTAATCTTTGCGCTGCCGATTGGCTCAAGCAGCACGGGGGATGCCTGGGGTAGACCCGTCTTATATGCAATAGACGCCGCCATCTTAAACGACATTTCAGAGGAATCCACCGGGTGGTACGAACCGTCTACCAGCCTTGCCTTAAGACCCACCACGGGGTATCCGGCAAGCACACCCTTCTTAATACTATCGCGCAGACCCTTTTCTACCGCGGGGAAGAAGTTCTTAGGTACCGAGCCGCCGAACACCTTATCCTCAAACTCCATATCCTCGCTGTCGCAGGGTTCAAACTCAATCCATACATCGCCGAACTGACCGTGTCCACCCGACTGCTTCTTGTGGCGACCCTGCACCTTAACCTTTTTGCGGATGGTCTCGCGGTAGGGTACGCGCGGTTTTTCGAGCAGTACGTCCACGCCAAATTTGCTTTTGAGCTTGGATACCATCACATCCAGGTGCTGTTCACCCAGACCCGAAAGAACCTGCTGGTGCGTTTCGGTATTCAGCGCAAAGCCCAAGGAGGGGTCCTCCTCCATCAGCCTTTGAATGCCCTGGGCAATCTTGCCCTCGTCGCCCTTTGCCTTAACGGTAACCGCCATGCTCATGCAGGGCGCGGGGAACACCACCGGCGCAAAGCTGATAACCCGCTTCGGGTCACACAGGGTGTCGCCCGTAACGGTGTCGGATAGCTTGGACACTGCCCCGATATCGCCCGCGAACACTGCCTGCGCATCCTCCTGCTTTTTGCCCTTGACAAAGATGAGCTTTCCTAAGCGCTCGGGGTTTCCGGTTCTTGCATTGACGGGGGCTGCGTCGCTCGTCAGCTTACCCGAAATGACCTTAAAGTAAGACAGCTTGCCCACAAACGGGTCGGCTACCGTCTTAAATATGAACATGGCAAGGGGGGCAGCTTCGTCGCAGTTAACCGCAACCTCTTTGCCCGACGCGTCCTTTGCTGTTTCGCCAGCCTTGCTTTTTGCTGTGGGCAACAAGCTTGCAATCGCATCAAGTAGCATATCCACGCCCGCAAGGGTAAGCCCAGAGCCGCAGAGCACCGGCGTCAGCTTGCCGTTTTTGGTTGCCTCCACAATGCCATTTGTAAGCTCCTCGGCGGTAAACGCCTCGCCCATAAAGAATTTTTCCATCAGTGCTTCGTCGGTCTCTGCAACCGCTTCGCTGAGCGCGGAGAGCGGCTCGTCTATGACCCCAGCGGGAACGGGAACCTCAGTCGCCTTACCCGCAGCGTCGTACTGATATGCCTTGCCGGTTAGAAGATTGATATAGCAGCTGATCTTGCGATTTTCCACATGCGGTATCACCACCGGGCAAACCGTCGAGCCAAAGCTGCTTTTTAAGCTTGCAAACGCCTTTGTGTAGTCGGCGTTTTCGTTATCCATCTTGGTGATAAACACCATGGTTGCCTTTGCGTTCTTGGTTGCCATCTTGTACGCCTTTTCGGCGCCGACGGTAACACCAGACTTGCCGGAAATGGCGATGATAACGCTTTCGGCAGGACGCACGCCCTCACACAAGCCGGATTCAAAGTCGAACAACCCGGGGGTGTCGATTATATTAATCTTCCCGCCCCCGTACTCTATCGGCGCAAGGGAAGCGGAAACCGAAACCTTACGTTTAATCTCTTCCGAATCATAATCGCATACCGTATTGCCGTCGATCACCTTTCCCAAACGGTCTGTGCCCTTTGTCAGAAACAAAAGAGCCTCCGCCAATGTTGTTTTTCCGGATCCGCCGTGTCCTGCCAAGGCAACGTTTCTGATTTTGTCAGCCGTATATTGCCTCAATTTCCTTCGCCCCTTTCTTCGGCTTGCCGCTTTGATCCCCGCGCGCAAACCTTACGATATCAGTCATGTGCCGATTCATCTTCCCGAAAAACAGATGCCGATGTATCCTTTTCCCTTATTGCGGAACAGGAAGCCATTGAACCAGCGACATTAACAAATATTATAGCTTATTTACACATAATTTTCAACGTATATTTTTTAAGTTTTGTGTGATATGTCCATTCAAATCGTCAAAAATTCGACGGCCAAATTATGTATATTACACAATCTGACCGTCGAAAAAGCACGAAATTCTATTTTGCACTGTCGTTAATACCTGCGTAGCGAAAGCGTTACCATGGTGATGAGCGCCGCAATCAGCTGGTACGAGAGCAGCAGCAGGGGGTTAATGAGTGAGATGCCAAAGAAAAAGGTGATGACGGTGGTTATGGCGTAGCCCGCTATCATAAACAGGGTCTGTGCTACCGAGCTCATCGCGCCGGCTGCGCGTATTCTACCCGCTGCGGCCAGAGTGTCAAGCAACGAGAGCGATCCGCCCATTGTCGCCGCCTGTGCCTCGGCAGTCTCAACCAGTTCGGTCTGCTGTGCATATACCCCATGCAGGTGGGGGGGCATAATCTGCACTAGGTCGTAATCTAGTTCAAACAGGTCGGCGAGCATCTCGCGCGTGATATTGGGGTCGGTAGAGCGCACAATCATCGTTACGCGGGCACGCTCAAGCCGCTTTAACCGCTCATACACCGCGTCGGTTGCTTTGTACGAGATAACAAACATCGACGAAAGCTCTCCGCCCGCCGAAAGGTACAGGATATGTCGTTGATCCTGCCGATACTTCTGCTCGTACTCGCGGGGCGGTAGTTCGATGCCGTGGTGGCGCATCAGCTCGCGGTTGCCGATGAGCACATGCTGACCATCCACCCACGCGGACAGCCCCATGCCTTCCTCATACACGATGTCCTCCACATCATCGAGAATCTCGGTGCGCCCCTCAATAATTTGAAAGAACACCTCCGACATCGTGCCGCCTATCTTATCCATGATGCTTGCTGCCGCAAGGATAGAGACATCAATCCGTCCGCCCTTGAAGGTGCGGATGCCGTGCAGGGTAATACCGCCTGAATGAAACAGTTGGGCTGCGTCCACCACCACGGCGGAGGCATCGGCTATCGTTTCTGCCGCCTCGCCGCCCGCTATCATTCCACCCTCAGCCGTCAGGCTGCGGGATGTGCGCAGCAGGGGCAGGTTCTCGCCAAACAGCATTGTAAACGGCGAACAGACACACACAACGGCGGTAAACACCGTAAAGCAGGTAAGCACATCGCGGTACAAAAAGTAGGAGGAAGCCGCAAGCACCGCCGCGGCACCCACACAGATGGGGGACAAGATGCGGCTGATTCCCTTCTCCTGAACGCTTGCGCCGGAGTGGTGCAAAAGCCCCTTTAAAAAGCCCACAGGCTGCAAAGCGGCAATCCTCGGGTGCCCGTCGGCAAGCAGGGGCGCCATCTCTTCGGCAAGCCCTTCGCCTTCGAGCATACGCACGGCAAACAGCTGTTCCCCGCTGCCGATGACCGAAAGGTTGTGCAGGATGCGTTTTGCTGCCATCAGCTTGCCAGCGGCATAAAACCACAGACCGGTAATCGCAACAGCACAGTACATCTGGGCGTTCTGGTTTGCAAACAGCGTGGGGCTAATGGCAAACGCCAGCGTATAGATCGTGGTTGAGAGCGAGGCGACCGCCGCCATACTGTTGCCGTCCGCCTTCAGCCTAACCAGCGAAAGCAGCCCGCCCGCAATGGACGGCAGGCATACGGCAAAGCTTATCAGCGACAGAATAAACAAAACGAGCGCAAACGCCCCCGGCGACTGCTGCGGATGAACCGCGGCGGGCACGGGCAGCACGGTTGCAATGGTAGAAAGTACAAGGTAGATCGACGCAAATCCAGTCAGGGTAAGAGCGCCCAGACGAACAGCGGCAACAATCGTATGCCTGCGCAGCATCCGGCGCACCCGGTCGAGGTCATCGGGTTCGTTTAGGTCGTTTTCGTCAACTACGTCCTCGCTATCCTCCGCCCAGCTGTCTTGTTCGCCCTCGTCCTGCCCGAGCATGCGGTACGCCTGCCAGCGGGAACCGGGGCTGCCCTCTGGTACTTGCTGTGGCAGATCGTTTTTGGGCAGCTCCTGCCCGAGCGACGCAGTGTCAAACTGCCGTGTCTCCTCAAAGGCGGGAGGCTCGTCCAATTCTGGCTCCAAAATCGGCGGTAACGGCTCGGGCGCCCGCGGTGTGCGGCGCAATACAAAGCCGGTGCGGGGCTGCTCCTCTTGCTCGGCGAGCGGTAGAGGTTGTTCTTCTATCGGCTCGTCGAACTGCTGTGGCTCGGTGTATTCCTGCCGGTAAACGGGTGCGCTTTGCGGCGGCTCGGCAGGAGGGTATCCGTCCCACGGCTGCCGCGGAGCTATGCTGTCATCCCGCTCGTCGTACTGCTCGGGTGTGTTGTTATCGCTACCCCGGCTCTGGGGCGGCTCATCTGCCTGATACCGCGCACGCAGCGCCGCATACTCGGCGTTGATGTCCTCCTCCCGCCCGCGGTAGTCTGTTGTGCGAGGGGAGGGTTCTGGGCGGAGCGGTCTTTCGTAATCCGCGCGCACAGGTCTTTGGGTCCCACCGTCATAACGGGGCTCTGTCGGCACAGATGGCGCATGATACTGACCAAACACCGCACTCTCCCGCGACATACGAAACCCGCGCGAGGGCTCTGGTGGAGGGGGCGGGGGCGGCGCATCGGTCTGCTCGTACCTACGTTCGTAGGCGGCAAAATCCTCGGCGCGCGAGTAAGAACCGTGCACAGCCTGTGTGGTATTTTGCGCGGTCACGGGCTGTGCGTCGTGCCCCTCGTAGGCGGGTGGCCGGTCGCTTATCGATTCTTCGCGGTGCGACTGAACCCCAGCATAGCCCTGCGCGGGTCGCTCATCACCCCTAAGCGCATTGTCCGGTCGCTTCTGGCCTCTTAGCTTTCTCGCCTCAAACAGAATTTGGTCGAGATTGTATTCGTTGTCGTACATAAAACGTCTTACCCCCTTTGTGTCCAAAAGGTCAAACCATCTATTCCCTCACACCGCTGCGAAGCCTTTTCGCACACATTTTGAGTTATTTTGCTTTTATGCTGTTGCGCTGCCTTGCTATTTCGTACATCACAATGCCGCCTGCCACCGAGGCGTTGAGCGACGACACCATGCCGAACATCGGCAGCGATACAAGAAAGTCACATTTATCCTTTACCAGACGGCTGAGACCTTCGCCCTCCGAGCCGACGACAAGACCGACACCGCCGCCGTAATCCTGCTCGCACCAGCCTGCGCCGCCCATCTCGGCTCCGTAAATCCATATACCCTGTTGCTTTAGCTCGTCTATGACTGCCGCGATATTGGCTACTCGTGCCACCGGCAGATGCGCGCACGCGCCCGCCGACGCCTTGTATACCGCCGTTGTAACCGAAGCACTGCGTCGCTTGGGAATAATCATGCCGTGGGCACCTGCCGCTTCTGCTGTGCGGATGAGCGCTCCGAGGTTGTGCGGGTCTTCAATGCCGTCGGCTATCACCACAAAGGGCGTTACCCCCTGTTCCTTTGCCCGTTCAAGGATGTCAGAAAGTTCGGCGTATACAATTGCCGCAATGACGGCTGCTACCCCCTGATGCGACTCGCCCTGGGAAAGGTGGGTCAGCTTCTCTGGCGAGACCTCCTTGACCGGGATGCCTTTGTCGCGGCAGATAGCCACGATCTTTGAAATGCTGCCCTGTCGCTCGCCCTTTGCAATCATCACGCTGTCTATTCGGTCTTGTGTGCGCAGTGCTTCAAGCACCGCGTTTCTGCCGACGATAATGTCGGTGTTGTTGTCGGTCTCTCTTTGTATCATCTGTCTACTCCGTTTTGCCGTACTTGGCGCCGGCTGTTATTTTTTATAAAGGGTTCGGCCGAGACGCCGCTCTGACGCCCGCACGTTATGTAGCGGCCGCGCCAACCACAACATACTTAGGCGCAGGCACAAAACAGCCGCCGACTTTGTTTTATTATAGCATAGCGCAGGAAGAATTTAAACGACAAAACTGGTACATTTTTTGGTTTGTATGCGCTACAAAAACATCAGCATCAAACAAACACCTGTAACCGTCGCCCCTGCCGCCGCAATCACCAGAATTTTTAGCACCGTTGAAAGGATGGTGGAGCGCACTAGCACCGCGCGCCGAATGCGCGGACCGTTTAGCGTCATGTAGGAATGCGCCTGCCTGCGCAGCTCCGGCTCGGGGGTGTTTCTCTTCTCGTTCTTAACTATAAATATAATCCGTTCAAAATAGTCGTTTTCGGTGTTGATGACCTCGATAGCGCGTTTGTTGGTTCCCCGCAGCATGCGTTATCCCTCCTGAGTAATGCGATAACCGTGTAAATTCTCTTACCGTTGCACTGAGCATTTTTACAGGATCTCTGCATTATTTTGGTCGGATAACACCCGTGTTATTCGTATGCGTGGCCATGCTTTGCACTCGATTGTCGTCGATTAAAATAGTAAAATTTGGTTATACAGAAAATATACACTGCCCCGTTGTGGAAAAACCGGTTTAAAGTGTTGATAACACACGCCTTATACGCCTTGTAAACCCCAAGTTGACATAACAGGTGTTGAAAACTCTGTTGAAAAGGTGGAAAACCCTGTTGATATTCCGTACAAAGCCCATGATTGCGTGGTGACATGCCTATACATAACGGTGGAAAAACTTGATTATGTTATCTCTTCCGCGGCAGTTGGTACAGTCTGGAAAGATGGCATCCACTGCGGTTTACCGTTTCTTTACGTTCATTTTATATACGCAAAGTTTTGTCCCCTTTACCTCGGGGTGTGCGTCGTTAGGAACTTGACCGCGCGTTCCACCGCCACCTTTACCTGGGGGGCTTTCTCGGTTTTACCCGCATTGCGGTAATCAAACATGCGGCAGAAGGTATCTACATCCCCATGAAGCTCGGCAAGTCCCTTGCGTACCAGCCCGCCCGTTACCGACATAAAATCGGGCAGCTCCTTTTTTGGAATCGACTTTTGCGCCCCTTGAATAAGCATGGTATAGTGTGGAATGCACACGAAGGGCTGCGCAGCATACAGGGCGCGAAAGCTTTCCTCCCTATGGTAAAGGGCGAACAGATTTTGCAGCATCTGCTGCATCGAGCCGTCAATCTTTTCGCACACGTAGCAGCTTTCTAGCATCTCGGTTATCTTGCGCACGTCTGCCTTGCCCGCCTTCTCCTCCCGCTCGCTGGGTAGCATCTGCTGCACCGATTTCAGGTGGCTTTCGAGCATGAGTGCGAGTGATAGGCGGTTTTTTCGCGACAGCATGCCGTCAAAATGCGTAGCGCAAAAGCCGAGCTTGTTGGTTTGTATGCGAATAAGCGGCTCCATCATCGCGGCACCCATAATCGCTTCGAGCGCGCGCTCTTCTAAGGTATCGTGCATCCGACACAACGGGCATCCATCACGGGGCTCAAACACCTCGCTGATGGGTATGGTAAAGATCGTCTCCTTCATATTGCTATTATTCCTTTCCGGCGTCCGCGCAAAACGACGCTTATACTGTATTCGTTTACAAAAACACACAAATTATTGCCGAATGCTTCCTGTTTTTTATTATATCACAAATATGGTATAATAGCTGTAACTGTAGCCTTCTCGTTTATGCTGCTTGTGCGGGCATACCCCGTACCTAAACTAGGGTATTTACCGTCTCAGTTTTTTTCATAAAACGCTTGACTGTTCCCTTGGGGGCTGGTGTATGGTACAGGGGAGAGGAGTGATCACGATGTTGATTCACGAGGTCTGCAATCGGTGCGGACTAACCAAAAAGGCGGTTGAGTATTACGAGCAGCAGGGTCTGATTGCACCGCATATTCTGGAAAATGGGTACCGAGATTACGACGCAGAGCAGGTTCACGTCCTAAAGGAGATAGCCGTGCTGCGAAGATGCGGTCTAAGCATTTTGGATATTCGCACCGTTTTAACCAGCACAAACAAACCACTCGCGCTTGCACGGTACAAGCATCTAAACGAGCTGAGCATCGAGCGGCTCAACGCCACCCAGACCTGCATCGACAGCCTAATCGAGCATTACGATATTGAAAAGAGCTTTTTACAGCTGGGGCAAATGGATGTAAGCCCCGTCAGCATTCGCGAACGGGTGGTTTTGGCTTTCCCCGGCAGCTACGGACTGTTCTTGTCCTTTCACTTCGGGCGCTTTTTGGATGAACCCATTCAAACCACCGAGCAGCATGCGGCGTATGACAAGGTGGTTGCCTATCTCGACAGCGTAGCCTCCCATATCTCCGAGGAGCTGGGTGCGTATCTCGGACAGGCGATTCCTTGGAATCAAAACGAGGATCTACGGCAGTATGAAGACGACATGAATCGGCTGATGAAGCAGGCGGTCACCGACCCCGATACCCTATTTCAGTCCATGAACATCGAGCAGTATGTCGCTTACCGCACGTCCGATGCGTTTCAGCAATCACCCGAGGGCAGAATGATAGATATGATGACCGCGTTTCAAAAGAGCAGCGGATACGCGGACATTTTTCTTAAAAACCTCAAGATACTAAGTCCTGCGTATCAGCAATACTGCGAAAGCCTTGAGAAGGCCAATCAACTCTTAACCAAAAAATACCCTGCGTTGGGGCAGCTTTACGAGACGGGCGGTTCGCAAGGCAATACCCTGCGCAAATAAAGCCGGAGGTTTTGGCATCATGAATAGATTAGAGCACCGCGGCGATGTGCTGTGCGTCGATGTGCGGGACTTTTCGCTGCGCGACACGCTGCTGTGTGGGCAATGCTTTCGGTGGGAGGAAACCGAGCCCGATGTGTTTTGCGGCGTTGTCGGTGACCGCACACTCACCGTGATACAGAAGGACGATACGCTTGTCTTTAAGGACTGCACGCTGCAGGAGTTTGACACTGTTTTATGCGATTACTTTGACCTTGCCCGCGACTACGCGGGGATTAAAGCCGATTTGTACACCGATACCGCCCTGAAAACGGCAATCGACTACGCGCCCGGTCTACGGGTGCTGCGTCAGCCGCCGTGGGAGACGCTGTGCTCGTTTATTATCTCACAAAACAACAACATCAAGCGCATTAAGGGCATTGTGGCGCGGCTGTGCGAGTGCTTTGGCAAGCCTATTTTGGACAAAGCGGGGAACCTAACCGCTTATGCGTTCCCCGACGCGGATACCCTTGCACGACTAAATGAGCCCGACCTTGCCCCGCTTCGCGCGGGCTGGCGCGCGGCGTATCTTTTGGACGCCGCGCAAAAGGTCTCTTGCGGGGAGATTGATGTTGCAGGGCTGTATGCCTGCCCGATTGACGAGGCACGCGAAACACTACGGTCGATTAAGGGGGTGGGTCCAAAGGTGGCGGACTGCGTCTTGCTGTACGGCTTTGCCCGCACCGAGGCGTTCCCGCTCGACGTATGGATGAAGCGCGCGATGCAGCGGTATTACCCCGACGGGCTACCTGCGTGTGCGCAGCAATACCCGGGGCTTGCGCAACAATACCTGTTTCATTACATACGCTGCGGCGACAAGGACTGTACTACCTCCGTCTGTGTCTCAAGCAACGCAAAATAGACGCAAAAAACGGCTGCCGACGCAGCCGTTTTTCATTTGTGTATGATTATCCCGCGCTTTTTTCTCGCGCCTGCTCGCGGCAGGCGGTCATTAGTAGCGCCGCCGCCGAGATATCATCCTCGTGCCCGTCGCTGCGCCGCTGCTTTGCCGTCTCTACAATGGTTTTTGCAAGCGCCTGCATGTCGTCGCCTTGGTAACGTTCGAGCTCCTTCACAACCCATTCACCGCCGTCAAACACCACACCGTCTGAGACCATCAGCACAATGTCGCCTTCGGTAAGCTCGATGCCCGAGTGGTCTACCGAGATGCCGTTTAGGATGCCGATGGGCAGCGAGTCGCCCTCGAGCATAAACGCCTTGCCGCCGCTACGCACAAAGGTGGGCGCGGCGCCCGCCTTGTAAAACTCCGCCTTGCCGGTGTGTAGGTCAACGAGCGAGATATCCGCCGTGGCAAGCGATTCCTCCGCCGATTTGGTCAGCAGCGCGGCGTTTGCAAACTTCAGTGCGCCGGTGGCACCCAGACCCGCGCTCATCATACGAGTAAGCAGCGAGGACGCCATTGCAGAATCCACCGCCGCCGCCGGACCGCTGCCCATGCCGTCGCTGAGCACCAGCTGTACCCTGCCCCCGTCGGACAGGTAGCGGATGCTGTCGCCACACAGCCTGCCGTCGCGGTAAGCGGACTGGTACTCGCCGTACACCGGCTCAAACCGCGCACGCTCCTTTAAGCGGATGGTCGTTACGCCGTCCTTCTCTACCACCGTGGGCAGCGCAAGCTCACGCTTGCATACACGCCCAAGCACCCGTGCAAGCCGCACCCGACTAATGCTCTCTATCTCATCGGTATCAATCAGGATAGTAAGGGTAATCCGCCCGTTTAGGTCGGTTTCGCACACCGCCTCGCGGGGGTAGATGTTGGTGCTCTCTAGATACTCCCGCACCGCGCCCGAAAGACGCACATGGCGGGTTCGCTTTCTTGCCGCCTCTTCGCTCAGCTCGTCAAGTAGCTCGCCCATCGCCTCAAACTGCCCCGACACCACTGCGCGCAGCTCGCCAAAGCGACGCGCGCTGCTTTCTCTGCCGCGAAAACGCTCATATTCTTCATTGACTACAGCACACAGCTGACGCGTTTTGTTACAGCCTTCGGCAAACGGGCGGGGGAAGTCCGCCTCGCTGACCGAGCCTTTGTCCTTGAGTACGGTGCCAAGACCGTGGAACGTCCCCATCGTGCTGTTGTAGCAGGGTCCCCAGCATGCCATGCGCTTTGCGCAGCGTGCGCATACCGCATCCGCTGCCGCGTCGTACACGGTGGTGATGTCGTCGGCGTTAATCTTCTTTAGGCGTTCGGATACGCTGTCCACCGCGCTGCGCACCTCACGCATCACACTGCCTGCAAGGGTTAGGCGGGTATGCAGCTCGCGGCTGATGCCCTCTGCCCCCTGCTCGACATGGTCGGTCGCAATGCGAAACGACCCGATGGTGTTTATCAGGTTTTGCGGCAGCACCATAAACAGCACCGTTGCCGCCATGACCTCATATAAAATCTGAACAGGCACCGTGCCCGTTCCCGCTGCAATCACCAAAAGCCCGTTTGCCAGCACAAACGCCGCGCACGCGCCAAACCGCCCGAAGGCGTAAAACACCCCCGCAAACAGCCCCGAAAAGCCGTATACCCCCGCAAGCACTAATAGCGATACATCATTAAGCCCTGCCACAACGCCAACCACAACGCCCGCACCTGCCGCCACAGCGGGACCGTAGCAGGACGCAACCGCCAAAACCACGACAACCCCCACAAACCGACCGACCGAAAAGCCGAACAGTCCAAACCCGCACAGTGCAAGCAGCATCACGCTGAGCACTGCTAAGATGCTCGCGTGCTCCTTGCGTTCGAGTATGCTTGCGACAAAGCCCATTTGCAGCGGTGCCCCCGCAAGCTGTACGAGATAAGCCCCGGCACCCGCAAGCAGCGACTCTGCCACGCTGAGCAGTATCTGCGACGTGTTCGCCGATGCAAGTGAGGCTATCAGCGAGGGGATGAGAAGGGCAAAAAAGCCGACCAATGCTGCTGCCGCACCGCTTTTTTCAAGGCGTGTCCAGCGTTTTATGAGTGCGCGCGCCGCCACAATAAGGCAGAGCGCCGCCATATACTTCATGCTACCAATACCCGCGCCCACCGGCAGAAGGTAGCCGCACAGCGCACCGATGACACCCGGCCAAAACAACCCTGACGGAGCACCCGCCGCAAGCGCGATGCCAAAGGGCGCTATTTTGCCGTACATGCCAGCGTTCGCCATTAAAAAGCCTGCCAGAAAGCTGACTGCACCGACCATCGGCGCGCGGGTCTGCACAAATCGCTGCACTGTCGTCCAGATTCGATTTCTTACCGCTGTATGCTGTTTCATGGTGTAACCATGCCTTTCCGTTTTGAGATTGTTATCCATTAATCTTCACTCGATTATGTATTTTTAATCGTTTTGCGCAAAACGCTGGCTTGCTTGTCCGAAAGTCGATCAAATTTAGTAAGTTCCCCTTAGTATAAAATAAAATTAAATAAAAACTACTTTTCTATCCTATCGCGAATCGGGTGCAAAAGCTGTCAGAAAGGGTTTGGGGATTTGGGGGCAAAACTGCTGAAACGGCGCGAATTGGGTTGCAACAACCACCATATAATGGTATTGTATACTTGAAAAACTACAAAGTGGGGTGCTAAGCTTTGAACATAACCTTTCGCGCAATTGGAACGGTGAGCAACCAGGTCGCACTGCAAAAGGACTGCGGCTGGGGGAAGGACTGCTCCTCTATCATTATTAGCGAGGAGTATCGGCAGGGACTTTTGGGTCTTGACGGATTTTCACATATCGTTGTTGTGTTTTATCTGGATCAGGCCAAATTTGACCCTGCACAGCATCTGGTGAGAAGACCGCATGAACGGGCGGACTTCCCCCTTGTGGGGATTATCGCACAGCGGTCGAAGGATCGTCCCAACCCCATTGGTATGACCGCGGTACGGCTCCTTGACGTAAGCGACAACGCGGTTACCGTACAGGGGCTAGATGCCATAAACGGGACGCCTGTTCTTGACATCAAGCCTTATTACCCGAAATACGACTGCCGCCCCGACGCCACAGTGCCCGCGTGGGTGGACGACCTAATGAAGAATTACTTCTAAACAAAAAAAGAACAGCTGCGGAGCGTACTGCTCGCAGCTGTTCTTTGGTTATATCGTAGTTTTATGTGTGCCGTTACTCAAAAGCACAGAAGCGCACAACCGTCTCTGGGGTGGTGACGGTACAGTTTTTTCCGCCCCACGGCTGCAACACGACGTCTCTTACCCTACTTCTTCTGCTAGTTACATACAGCCTCTAGCAGACGGATGCCCGTCTTTACACGCGCAACCGCATCCTGTTTGCCGAGGATGGCGCAGATCTCGATGCCGCCGCCGGGGGTAAACTGCTTGCCGCTTACCGCCACGCGCAGCGGCCACAGCACGGCACCGTTTTTCACCTCTAAGCGCGCAATTAGTTCAAACAGCGCATCGTGTACCGACTGCATCGAGAAGTCATCTAGCCCTTCAAGCACCGGCAAAATCTCGCGCAGCATGGCAAGGGACGACTCCCTTGTAGTCTTCATCTTCTTGCTCACAAAAAGCTCAAGGTCGTATTCGGGCAGTGCATCGACAAAATCTACCTGCTCGGGGATGTCGGCGAGCGTCTCGGTGCGCGCCTGCAGCACCTGCGCGATGATGGGCAGGCTGACATCCGCGCGGGTGACGGTCTTTTTTATCCACGGAGCGGCAAGCTCGGTAAACGCCTCGGGGGACAGCCTGCGGATGTATTCGCCGTTGATGTGCCGCAGCTTCTGCGTGTCAAAGATGGCGGGCGATTTGGAGATGCCGCTCGGGTCAAACGCCTGTATCATCTCATCGAGCGAAAAGATCTCGTTCTCGCCGCCCGGCGACCAGCCCAACAGCGCGATGTAGTTGAGTACCGCGTCTTTGAGGTAGCCCGCGGCAACAAGGTCGCCGTAAGACGCGTCGCCGTTGCGCTTCGAGAGCTTTTCGGTCGCGTTCTTCATCACGGGCGAGCAGTGGATGTATACGGGAATCTCCCACCCAAACGCCTCGTACAACAGGTTGTACTTGGGGGTGGAAGACAGGTATTCGTTGCCGCGGATGACGTGGGTAATGCCCATTAGGTGGTCGTCCACCACGTTTGCAAAGTTGTAGGTGGGCATGCCGTCGCTTTTCATCAGCACCTGGTCGTCGAGGGTGGTGTTCTCCACCGTCACGTCGCCAAACACCATATCGTGAAAGGTGGTACTCCCCGTCTCAGGGATCTTCTGGCGTACGACAAAGGGCACACCCTCGGCGAGCTTTTCGTCTATCTCTTCTTTGGTCAGGCGCGAGCAGTGCCCGTCGTACTTGGGCGAGATGCCCGAAGCCGTTTGCAGCTTGCGCACCTCCTCCAGCCGCTCCTTATCGCAAAAGCAGCGGTAGGCGTGGCCGTTATCGATTAACTGCTGGGCATAGCCCCCATACATCCCCATACGCTCGCTCTGGATATATGGGCCTACCTCCCCGCCGATGTCGGGACCCTCGTCCCACAACAATCCGGTATCGCGCAGGGTATTGTAGATGATATCGACCGCGCCCTCTACGTAGCGCTCTTGATCGGTATCCTCAATGCGCAGAATAAAGCTGCCCTGATTGCGTTTTGCAAGCAGGTATGCGTACAGCGCTGTTCTTAGGTTGCCCACGTGCATATAGCCGGTGGGACTGGGTGCAAATCGGGTGCGCACCTTGCCGTTGTTCATTTGCGTTATCCATTCCTTTCGTATAAAAACCATACCATATCGTATCTCCACCTACGGCGTTTGTCAACCATCGTAGTTTGGCTATTTGGGCGAGGCAAAATGCTCGGTTGCATACCATTCGTACCCCAGCTCCGACTTGCGGACATACACGCCCACCCCCGTGCGCGTCACATCCGAGGCAATCATCGCCTCGTAATGGGATGTGCTTTCCTTCCACGAGTCAAAGATATCCTGCGCACTCAGGGTTTGTGCCCTGCCCTTTTGCAGGTTTTCGCTAACCACCGTGTATCGGTAGCCCGCTTCCTCTATTACAGTGGACCAATCGCGCCCGTCGGGGCGGGTATGCTCAAAGTGGTCGTGCTCCATCATCTCTTTGCAGCGGGCGCGCGCCGTTTTGTTCAGCGTGTCTTCTTCCACAAGCAGCGGGAGTGACAGCCCTTGGCGTTCCTCGTTTACCAGACGCAGCACGCCGCTTTCTAGTGTTGCAGAAAAATCGGTCTCACCCTCGCCGCTGGGGTCAATGTGAAATTCCGAGTCGGTGTCCTGCACCATACTCGAGACCTTTTTGTCCGCCCGCACGGTGTTGGTGCTGCGGGCGATGGCGTGCATCAGCCCGTCCACATCCAAAAGCGAGCAGCCTGCAAGCATTACACAGGCAGTCGCTGCCGCTATTAGTACGCCTACTTTGCCCCGTCCGTATTTCATCGTCAACACCCTGCCTGTCTAAGTCAATTACTGTCGGCGAAAGCCGAACGTGAAAAGTTGAGGCGAAAGCCTCCTAAAGTGAGGGAAGCGTTTAAAAAATAAACTGGTTGAACACATCATTCGCCTGAAAGGCCACGGTTTTTAACCGTAATTGACTTTATAAAGCCGATCGGCATCGGCTTAGCCCGTCGGTTAAAGCCCATTTGCCGCATTGTCGCCGTCGTGTGTATCTATGCTATTTTAGCCGCCATTTAATGCCTTGAGGAGTGTCTTCTAGCACCACGCCCATCTCGGCAAGGCGGTCGCGAATCTCGTCTGCCTTTGCGAAATTCTTCTGCTTCCTTGCCTCCTGACGCTCGGCAATCAGCGCCTCCACCTCGGCATCCAGGCTCTTTTCGGTCTTGCGCTCGTACATCAGACCGAGCACGCCGGTCAGCTCGTCAAACAGGTCCCGCGCGGTCTCCATCGCCTGTTTCGAGCCGGGCTGCGCGCCGGTGGTCAGGGTATTTATCTCGCGCACCAGCTCAAACACGGCGGCAAGGGCGTCGGCGGTGTTTAGGTCGTTGTCCATCGCCTCGATAAACTGGGTACGTCGCGCAAGAATGCTCTGGAGTAGTGCGTCCTCATCGGGTGCCTTTTCGTCGGTGGCGCTACCCAGCGCAAAGTCGAGGTTTTCGCGGCAGGTGTATAGTCTGGCAAGCGATGTCTTCGCTGCCTCCATAATCTCCTCGCTGTAGTTCATGGGGGTGCGGTAGTGTGCCGACAGCATGATAAGGCGGATGGGCTCGTACCCAAAATGCTCGCCCACCTCCCGCGCGGTGCGGAAGTTGCCGAGCGACTTTGACATCTTTTTGTTGTTGATGTTCAGGTACTCGTTGTGCATCCAATATCGTGCAAACGGCTCGCCCCACGCGCACTCGCTCTGGGCAATCTCGTTTTCGTGGTGCGGAAACACGAGGTCTAGCCCGCCGCAGTGCAGGTCGATGGTCGCGCCCAGATAGCGCTTTGCCATCGCCGAGCACTCGATGTGCCAGCCGGGACGACCCTTTCCCCACGGCGACTGCCAGTACGGCTCGCCGGGCTTTGCCGCCTTCCACAGGGCAAAGTCCATGGGCGACTCCTTGTGTACGCCTATCTCGATTCGTGCGCCCGCCTCCAAATCCTCCAGCGGCTGAT
>JAEZVA010000034.1 GCA_023443315.1 Bacillota bacterium
GCTTGTGGTAGTTGACGATGTTACCGCCGAAGGCGACGGTGAGGTGGGAAGCACGGGAACCGGTATTGGCGAAGCCCCTGTTGTCGAAGAATCGGATGCAAAGATAGATGTTGAGCTGCTGTACAGACTTCTCGAAGATTATGTCGAGTCCATGAGCGACGGTGAGATGAAGGAAAGCATTGAAATTCAAAGTGGAAAGAACTATGTCTTTATACGCTTTACCGATAATGTATTTTTTAACCCCGACAGTGCAGTTCTGCGAGAGGAAGGAAAAACTGTCCTTTCGGAAATCGGCGGAGGAATTAAACAGGCGGAAGACTCTATTGGTGTAATTCGAATAGAAGGGCATACAGCCTCCGTACTAGAAGATGCAAATTATCGTGTCGATGACCGCGAATTGTCCTCGGGCAGAGCCAATGCGGTGCTCAAATACCTAGAAGATTCCTGCAAAATATCTTCGGAAAAACTGAGTGCGCTGGGTTACGGAAAATACAGACCCATTGCCGATAACGCAACGCCGGACGGAAGAAAAAAGAACCGCAGAGTCGAAATCTTGATTGTTGATAAAAACATTAACATTGAAGACCAAGAAAGCCTCAAAGAGCTCGTTTCCAAGTTCTTTGGTGAGGATAAATTTACTGTTGACAACGACTACTTACCATAAAGATGCGTTTGCCCTGAAAGCCGTAAAAAAGGAGAACCCCTGATATGCCAGATATATTGTCACAACAGCAGATTGACGAACTGCTCAAGGGTCTCAATACCGGTGAGCTCGACCTTGATGAAATAGATGAAAAGGCCTCGGAAAAGAAGGTAAAAGAGTATGACTTCCGAAGTCCCAAAAAGTTCACCAAGGAGCAATTGAAAAAGCTTGATAGCATACACAGCAACTACACGCGCAGTTTATCCTCGTATTTAACGGGAATTCTGCGGATGTTTTGTCAGCTGAGTGTTACACAGCTTGAAGAGCAGCGTTACCATGAGTTTAGCAATGCGCTACCCGACTCGGTTATGATGGGCGTTGTTGACCTGAACATTCAGGATCAGAGTGTACCCGATACAAGCATAATAATAGAGATATCAAGGAACACCGTGTTCTCTATAATCGACAGATTACTGGGCGGAAGCGGAGAAATCGTAAATATTGAACGTGAATTTACAGAAATCGAGCTTTCTCTTATTGAAAACGTACTAAAGAACATGGTAAAATTGTTTAAGGAAGCATGGAAGAACTATGCGGAGATGGATCCACAGTTAAGCGGTATAGAGACCAATGCCAGACTGATGCAGACAATCTCTCCTGACGATATTGTGCTTATCACAGTAATCGATATCGCCATGAAGGGGATATCGGGGAATATGAGCATCTGCATTCCCGCTATTAACCTTGAAGAGATTATCAAAAAGATGAATGCGCGCTCGATTAAGAGCGATAAAAAACTCGATGGTTTAAAGGATAATGAGCGCAGGGATATCATCTTTAACTCTGTCAAGGACTCCAATCTCGAGTTGACTGCAGTGCTGGGTGAAACGGAGCTTACGCTCAGTGATGTGATTAACCTGCAGATAGGGGACATCGTGATGATAGACAAATCCATTTCGGATCATATGGATATTAAGGTCGGTCCCAAAACGTGGTTTAAAGGAAAGATGGGCAACTACAAAAAACGCAAAGCTGTTCAACTCAGCGAAATTCTGTAGAAATGGGGTTTTCACATGAGTCTAGATATCGATAAAAACCCGTTTGGCGGACCTGCGGAGATTGACACGCTGTCAAGCTTCGAAATAGACGTGATAGGGGAAATACTCAACATCAGTATGGGTTCTGCCGCTACCGCTGTGTCCACTATGCTAAACAGAAAGGTAATTATCACAACCCCCGAGGTCGAAATTAAACAGGTTAAGGATGTTGAATATGCATTGCTTGAGCCTGCTATGTGTGTTGAGATAACCTACATAGATGGAATAACCGGCTCAAACGTTATGATTCTTAAGCAGTCTGATATCAAATTGATATTAGATCAGCTGATGGGGCTTGAACCAACACCAGATGAGAACTATGTCTTTGATGAAATCAGCATCAGCGCAGCGTGCGAGGTTATGAATCAGATGATGGGATCCTCCGCGACCGCACTCTCAAGCTTTTTAGGAAGACCGATCAATATCTCTACACCGGTCGCCTACGTGCTCGATTCTGTCGACCTAAAAAAGAGCATTGCAAAAAGCGAAGAGGACAGGGTCGTGGTTGTCTATTTTGATTTGACCATCGAGGGGATTACCCAAAGCAAGTTCATGAGCATTATGCAGATGCCGCTTGCAAAGGAGATTATCACCCAGTCCCGCCTGATGAATGAGCCTGAGCCAGAAGTACCCGCGGAGCTGCCTTCCCATTCTCAACCGATGGAGCAGCTATTACAAAAGGTGTACGACGAACCTGACTTTACCAACATGGGTGTGCCGGTATCTCCTATTACGCCGCCCCCTGTACAGCCGCAGATGACTCCGACGCAGGGCTATTACCCGCCACCCCCTCAGCCGCAGCAGCCCGCATTTTCGCACCCTGCGGCAGCATTTGCACCGGGATATCAACAGCCTGCTTACGGATATGACCCGACCAATGTCATGAAACAACCAGTTGATGTTCACGGAGCGAGCTTTCAAAACTTCCAAAGCCTGGGACAGCCGACTATGGAAGGACCCCACACCAATCTCGACTTGATTATGCAGGTCCCCTTACAGGTAACGGTGGAGATAGGAAAAACAAAAAAGAAGATAAAAGAGATACTAGAATTTAGTCAGGGCATGGTAATCGAGCTTGAAAAACAGGCCGGCGCGCCGGTGGATATTATTGTTAACGGTCAGCTGGTAGCCAAAGGCGATGTTGTTGTAATCGAGGATAACTTTGGCGTAAGAATCACGGAAATACTCAAAAATACCGATTTTCTAAGCGGTATATCTTAAGATTGGCGGTGGACGGAAATGGGAAAGAAAATACTTGTAGTTGATGATGCAGCTTTTATGAGACTAATGATTAAGGATGTCCTAACAAAGAATGGGTATACCGAGATAGAAGAAGCGGGTGACGGCGAAATTGCAGTCAGCGCATATCAAAACGGACGTCATGATCTGGTTATACTTGACATTACGATGCCTAATATGGACGGTATTGAGGCGCTCAAACGGATTAAGGGGATGGATGGCGGCGCCCGCGTTGTCATGTGTTCCGCCATGGGGCAGGAGTCCATGGTTGTTGATGCAATTAAGATGGGGGCACTCGATTTTATTGTAAAGCCGTTTAAGCCAGATCGAATCATTCAGACCGTTAAAAACATTCTTGGTTAACCCGACAGCTTGATGGTATTACCTGACGAGTTCAATAATCTGACGTGCAGGTAAAAAGGAGGCAGAGGGTTGGAGGAATTTATATCGGTTGCCGGAGCAATCTTAATGATTGTTGCAATCGTCGTTCTTGCTTTTTATTCTACCAGATGGCTGGGCAAGCGAATGGCGGGCTCATCCGCCAGCAAACACCTTGCGGTTGTCGACCGCATCTCTTTGGGTCAGGATAAATTTATTGCGATCGTCAAAGTGGGCGAAAAGAAGCTTCTCATTGGTGTTTCGTCGGGCTCGGTCACCAATCTCGGCGAACTGACAGAAGAGGATTTGGCGCAGGTGGTTACCCAACAAGCCTTCCCTTCGTTTGGTGATGCAATGAAGGAAAGTCTTAAGAAATACGGCTCGTTTGGTGTTGGTAAACGGGATAAGGAGCATGATTGAGTTGAGCGAGGCAGTAAGAAACAAACGCCTGACAAAGCCTCTGCTGCGTTTTATATTTTCGCTTGCGGTGGTTGTTATATTGGTCCTTTCGCTGCTGGTTATTAACGTAAATGCATCAGACCCTGGAATATCCATACAAATAAACGGTGCCGAGACGGAGCAGGAGCGCATCGAAGCCCTTGACATCCTGCTTCTTTTAACAATCATTGCGCTGCTGCCAAGTATCTTGATTATGATGACGAGCTTTACTCGCATCATTATTGTTCTTAGTCTGCTACGCAATGCGATGGGACTGCAACAAACACCGCCCAATCAGGTTCTGATCGGGCTTGCGCTGTTTTTGTCGCTGTTTATCATGTCACCAGTAATTAGCTCAATTGAGCAGGTGGCGTACACCCCTTATGTGGAGGGTAGTATTACACAAGAGGAAGCCATTGAAAAGGCTTCTGTTCCACTCAAGGAATTCATGCTAAAACAGACCTACCGCACCGACCTCAATCTGTTTCGCACCCTTGCAGAGCAGGAACGTCCTGAATCTTACGAAGAACTCAGTATGACTGTTGTCATCCCGGCGTTTATTACCAGTGAGCTAAAGCGCGGGTTTACCATGGGATTCTTTTTATACATTCCATTTTTGGTAATCGACATGGTTGTAGCCAGTACGCTGATGTCTATGGGCATGATTATGCTTTCACCAGTTACAATCTCAATGCCCTTTAAGATTTTGTTGTTTGTACTGGTTGATGGCTGGGGGATGACAGTAAAAACACTGATAGCAAGCTTTAATTAGCTTTTTTATATTTTGCATACCGTTTTTTACGCTTGCTTACTAATTGTGGCAGCTAAGTAAAACTGGTTAGAAAGGAGACATGGTGTGTGGAGCAGGGGGATGTAATTGCTCTGTTGCGTCAAGCAGTCTTAACTGCAGCAAAGCTGGCGGCACCTGTACTGATTGTCAGCATAGCGGTTGGGTTTCTTATCTCGGTTTTACAAGCCGCAACACAGATTCATGAACAAACCCTGACATTTGTACCCAAGCTCATTGCAATCGCACTGATTCTACTTTTGATGGCTTCTTGGATGATGACGGTTATGGGTGATTTTACGAATCAGGTTTTTGCTATGATGGCTGCGACATAAACCAAATCGCTTTATACATACAGAGGGTAACGCAATGATTGATGTCGCCTTCAGCAACTATATGGTATTCTTTCTTGTGCTAATACGGGTATCGGGTATGATACTATTTCATCCCATCTATTCACGTAGAAATATTCCCACCATGGTTCAAGGTGGTTTAATCCTTGCCATAACGGTGATTTTGTTTTATTCGTTATCCAACCAAACGGTAGTGATACGAGGTCCTGTGGAGTTTGTATATATTGCGCTCAAGGAATTTGCAATTGGCTGGATTTACGGCTTTATATTGCAACTGTTCATGGCAGTAATCATGATTGGCGGAGAGGTTATGGACATGCAGATGGGTCTTGGCATGGCCAAAGTCTATGACCCTTCGAGCAACGTTCAGATGGCACTCTCCAGTTCCTTTTTAAACATTATGTTTTATCTTATCTTCTTTCTTTCAAACAGCCATTTAACCACCATTCGCATGGTTAAGCTTTCTTACGATATCGTTCCCGTAGGCGTAGGGACAATCCATCTTGAGATTGGTTATTATATTGCTCAGCTTTTTTCTGGCATCCTATCACTTTCGGCAAAGATTGCGCTTCCTGTTATTGCAATCGAGATTATTTCAGAGGCCTGTGTGGGTGTTTTAATGAAGGCGATTCCTCAAATTAACGTCTTTGTAATCAACATTCAGATCAAGGTACTCGTTGGCATACTTGTATTACTGCTACTTGTTGGCCCCCTATCATCCTTTATTCAACTGGTAATCGATCGTTCGTTCGCCACAATGGGGGAAGCAATTCGGGTTTTTGCCTACGGTTAGCCTATTAATTTTCGCTTTTGG
This sequence comes from Bacillota bacterium, assembly GCA_023443315.1. Lineage (GTDB taxonomy): Bacteria > Bacillota > Clostridia > Oscillospirales > Ruminococcaceae > Acetanaerobacterium. The sequence continues at coordinate 5,750 of JAEZVA010000034.1, forward strand.
GGGAATAAAACATGGCCGGCTCCAAAACCGAAAAAGCCACACCGAAGCGAAAGCGCGACGAACGAAAAAAAGGTAATATTTTTCAAAGCAAGGATGTTGTCAGTGCATTTTCACTGCTTATTATGTTCTTCTCACTTAAGATATTAAGTTCTTTTATGTATGAGTATATCGAGCTTTTGATTCAAAGGAACGTGGGTAGAGTATCCCAATTAACGCAGCTGTCCATCACCAACGCAACAGAGACGTTTCGCGATATTATTCTCTCAATCATTATACTTTCGGCTCCCTTACTCGTTATTTCCGCATTGGTTACGATTGTATTTTCGGTGATGCAAACACGGTTGCTCTTTGCAACAGAGGCGCTTAAGTTTAAATTTTCTCGCTTGAATCCATTAGAAGGCTTTAAACGGTTGTTCTCGATTCGTTCAGTCGTAGAGCTGGTTAAGGCACTTGCAAAGATTGTTCTTGTTGTCGCAATCCTGTACAACGAGATTATGGCACGGTTAGAAGAACTACCTTCGTTGTTTCATGTTGATATATTGCAGGGTGTTATCTATATCGGTGAAAGCGTTGTCTCTATGGTGTTTACCATTTCTATTATATTTATTGGAATTTCGGTGCTTGACTATGCCTACCAGTGGTGGGACTATGAGAAAAACCTTCGTATGACCAAGCAAGAAGTCAAAGAAGAGTATAAGCAGCTGGAGGGTGACCCCAAGATCAAGGCGCAAATCAAAGAGAAGCAGCGTCAGATGTCACAGCGAAGAATGATGCAACAGGTTCCATCTGCGGATGTTGTTATTCGAAACCCAACGCACTACGCAGTTGCGATTCGATATAAACCCGGGGAACACAGTGCGCCGATAGTCATAGCGAAGGGCGCCGACTTGGTTGCGTTACGTATTATTACGGTTGCACAGGAAAACAACGTTTATATAACCGAGAATGTTCCGCTAGCCCGAGCACTGTACGAGGCGGTGGATATTGACCGAGAGATTCCCGCAAGCTTCTATGTAGCGGTAGCTGAGGTGCTTGCTTTTGTATACAACCTTAAGAACAAGGTAGGAGATAACCGAAGCAAAACATAATTCTAAGAGTAATCCCGTCTCTTAACAGTGGTAATTGTTAGACAGATGGACCAACGGGGAATGCCTAGCCTCGAATACGGCGGAACGGACGATGCACATGAAGTTTTTAAATAATGTCATAGCGATTTTTGTCGTTATTATCATTGTGTTTATCATTATTCCACTGCCTCCCGCGGCGTTGGATATGATGTTTATCTTAAATATTACCCTTTCTCTGGTTATTCTTATCATATCCATGTACATAAAAACCTCGCTTGAGTTTTCTGTATTTCCATCTCTATTGCTGATTACAACGCTGTTTCGATTATCGCTTAACATATCCAGCACCCGTCTTATTCTTTCCAACGGCGGCAGTGCAGGGCAGGTAATTGCGGCATTTGGCGATTTTGTGGTTGGCGGCAATGCAATCATTGGTTTTGTAATATTCTTAATCATTGTTATTGTACAGTTTGTGGTTATCACAAAAGGTGCAGAACGCGTTTCTGAGGTTGCAGCGAGATTCACCTTGGATGCAATGCCCGGAAAACAGATGGCAATTGATGCGGATTTAAACTCTGGCTTAATTGATGAGCAAACTGCCCGTAAAAGACGTTCTGACGTTCAGCGCGAGGCGGATTTCTTCGGCTCCATGGACGGTGCTTCGAAGTTTGTTAAGGGCGATGCGATTATTTCCATTATCGTTACTGCAATAAACCTATTGGGCGGCATGGCGATGGGAATGATATCGGGCGGTATGGATTTTTCGCAGGTGTGGAATACCTACGCGATTGCTACCGTTGGAGACGGTCTGGTTTCACAGCTTCCCGCACTGCTTATTTCCACCGCAACCGGTATGCTTGTTACCAGAACAGCAAGTGAAAACAACCTAAACACCGACCTAACCAAACAGTTTTCGGCACAGCCAACCGCCTTTATTATTGCAGGGTCGGTTGCGGGCTGCCTTCTCTTTGTTCCCGGGTTTCCACCCTTTCAGATTATTCTTGTTGCAGCCGCGCTAATCACCCTTGGGCTACGGCTTAGAAGCTCGATGAACAAGGCAATTCTTGCCTCTGTTGCCGAGCAGGAGCAGCCGGAGATTGAACTTTCTGAAACCAGCTTTTATAAAAACATTGATAACGTGTACACCCTGCTTAATGTAGAACAGATAGAGATGACGTTTGGGTATAGTTTGCTCCCGCTTGTCGATGAGTCCAGCGGAGGAAGTTTTATCGACCGTGTTGTAATGTTCCGCAAGCAGTTTGCCATTGATATGGGTATGGTTGTTCCGTCGGTACGCATGCGCGACAACGGTCAGTTAAACCCAAATCAATATACCATTAAACTCAAGGGAGAAGAGATTGCCAAAGGCGAGGTCTTAGTAGACCACTATCTTGCGCTTAACCCGGGAGAAGTCTCAGAGGCGGTTGACGGTATCGATACGATTGAGCCGGCGTTTGGCATCCCGGCAAAGTGGATTTCCGCTTCCAGGCGAGAGGCGGCAGAGATGGCGGGTTATACCGTTATCGACCCCACTTCTGTAATTATCACGCACCTATCAGAGGTGATAAAATCTTTTGCGCATGAGCTGTTGACCCGCCAAGAGGTTAATACGTTGGTATCCAACCTCAAAAAGACCAACACGGTACTGGTTGACGAGGTAATCCCGAATATTGTTACGCCCGGCGAGCTGCAAAAGGTACTCGCAAACCTGTTGCGTGAAGGAATACCCATTCGCGATATGGAGACCATTATCGAAACGTTGGGCGATTATGGCAGCACGCTCAAGGATGCAGATATGCTGACCGAGTATGTCAGGCAGTCTTTAAAACGCACCATAACGCGAAAGTTTGCCGATGCAAATCAGCTTCATGTTATAACTCTTGATACGGAAGTTGAGAACATCATCATGAGTGCAGTCAAAAAATCCGATCATGGTTCTTATCTGGCACTCGACCCCGATACCGTGCAAAAGATTGCAGCTTCGTTAATTACACAGATAAACAAGATAAAAGAACTGATGCCAACACCCATCGTATTGACGTCTCCAATCGTGCGCATCTACTTTAAAAGGCTTGCAGACCAATTTGCAAGTGGCATCGTGGTACTCTCATTTAGCGAGATTGATAATTCGGTGCAGATTCAGGCAATAGGAAATATAGCGATATAGTTTCGTGTGATTGGGGGTGTGTATGCTGTTCACAAAACCACAAAGCCAAATAGAGCTTGAGACGTGGCAGCAATATAGGCATACAAAAGACCCTGCGCTCCGAAACGAGATAGCAATGCATTACAGCTACATCGTTAAATACATGGTGATTAAGATGGGCGGGATGTTTCGCAGTGTAGCGGATCAGGACGACCTGATTAACGAGGGCATAGTCGCTTTGATGGATGCCGTTGAGCGCTATGATATGGATCGCGAGGTCAAATTTGAGACCTATGCCTCCATCCGGGTTAAGGGTGCTATTATAGATTATATCCGCAAGCAGGACTGGGTACCGCGTCGTGTCAGAAAAAATGCGCGCAACCTAGAAAATGCAATTTCTACTTTGTGGGCAGAGTTTGGCCGACAGCCGACTGATGAAGAATTGGCGTCGCATTTAGGGATTAGCACAGACGAGCTGCATTCAAATATGGCGCAGACCCACAATGCAAGCATTGTTTCATTCGAAGAGTTGTTGGAAGAGGGGGTAGCCGGAGCGGAGATTGCGGCATCCAATATGAGCACTGCTGCCGATGCGCCCGAAGAGGCTCTTTTCTCAAGCGAATTCAAGGAAGTGCTGACAAAAACCATTGAACAGTTGCCGGAAAAAGAAAAATTGGTTGTTGCGATGTATTATTTTGAACATCTCAAACTCAGAGAGATTGCCGAGGTTTTACAGGTAAGCGAGTCTCGTGTGTGTCAACTCCACACCTCAGCGATTGCAAAGATGAAAAAAAAGATTGAGGCATATATCAAGGGATGATGCGTTTAAGATGGGCGTATCGTCAAAGGAGGGTTCCATTATGGTAAGAGGATTCTATACGCTTGGCTCGGGAATGCTGACGATCCAGCGTACGCTGGATACCATCAGTAATAACGTTGCCAACGTGCGTACTGCTGGCTACAAGAAGAAGATGCTCACCAGCAGCACGTTTGATCAGCAGTTGGTTGCAAGGATTGAATCGGGTAATAGCGGACGCATTGGCAAAGGGTCTATCGTGCGATATGTGGATGTTCTTCATACCGATTACAGCCAAAGTAGTCTGGAAGAAACACAGATTCCGTTTGATATTGCGCTGGTGGGAGACGGCTTTTTTCGCATTCAGTCGCTGGATGAGGGGATTGAGGCGCCACTCCTGACCAGAAATGGACATTTTGGATTAAACGAGGAAGGGTACCTGGTTCTAGAAGGCGGCGGCATGGTTTTAGGCGAAAACGGTCCCATTATGCTCGGAACATCAAATTTTTCTGTGGATGAAGACGGGTATATCTACCTGCCGGAGGACGACAGTCCAATTGATCGAATTTCACTAGCCTACCCAACCGATTACAATAACCTTGTCGTATATGCTGAGGGTCTTTACGTCGACAACGACCCAAATCAAACGCAGGTGGAACAAACTACATTCTCCACCTCGTTCTTACAGGGCAAGCTTGAAAACTCAAACGTTGATATGGCGGAAGAGACCTCCGCACTTATGGATGCAAGCAGAACGTTTCAAACCTATAGCCAAGCAATAAAGATTATTGATAGAATCAATACCAAATCGGTTACTGAAATCGGTAAGGTGTAAATACTGAAAGGGGGAGTAAGTCGTGAATACCGCGTTTTATACAGCGTCATCCGGCGTTATGTACCTGCAAAGAAGTATGGATGTAACCGCGAATAATATTGCAAACTCCGAGACCCCTGGCTTTAAGTCTTCGGTGGCATCGTTTGCAGACCTTCTATATTCCAATATACATAGGAATCAGGACAATTTAACGAACAATCTCAAAACTGGGCATGGCGTTCGCCTTTCAGGCATTACGATGCAGCTGGGGCAAGGGGCATTGATGCCAACCGATCGTGAGCTGGATTTCTCTATCGTAGGGGACGGATTCTTCGCAGTAGAAAATGAGAATGGCGAACGGTTTTATACCCGCGCCGGAAATTTTTACGTAAAGCTTGAAGACGATGCGGCGTACCTTGCAACCGCTAACGGAGAGTATGTACTAACTCCAGATCAGGATCGGATCGAACTCAACCCGGATGGCGGGCTAGTGGACCTAGATGAGATTACAGCTCGTATCGGTGTATTTAGCTTTTCTAACCCCTATGCGCTCGTACAAGAGGGCAACAATTATTACACCGCCACGGATGCATCTGGTGAGGCGCTTATGAGCGAAGGTTTTACCCTTAAGCAGGGGTTTTTAGAGACCTCGAATGCAGAGCTCAGCACAGAGATGATAAACGTGATATCGACACAGCGCGCCTTTCAATTTAATGCGCGTGTGGTTCAGGCTGCCGATGAGCTTCAGGCAACGGTAAATAATCTACGATAATTAACACAATCCGTTCTTCGCATTACAGTTAAGGAGGCTATGGCAGATGGATACATTGCGGTACGATCAGCTAAACGACATGCACATCGACGTATTACGCGAGCTCGGCAACATCGGCGCAGGAAATGCGGCTACCGCGCTTTCAACCATGCTGATGCAGACAGTAAACATGTCCGTTCCTAAAGTAAAGGTTATCGACTTTACAGATTTAACGTACATCCTTGGTGGACCTGAGAATATTGTGGTTGGAATATTAACCCATATTCACGAGGATATCAAGGGCATGATTATGTTTATATTAGAACAACAATTTGCTCATGTCGTCGTTAATATTCTTTTAGGCAAGGAGATTAACGATTATACTCAACTTTCTGAAGTGGATTTTTCAGCATTGAATGAGATCGGTAATATTATGGCGGCCTCGTATGTAAATGCCATATCCTCTTTAACAGGGCTTAAAATTAACATCATGGTACCCTCCATAACAGTAGATATGGCAGGTGCCATATTAAGCGTTCCTGCGGTAGAGCTTGGAATGACGGGCGATAAAGTGCTGTACATCGAGGAGGATTTTATCGGTGCCAGCGAAACGGTCAGAAGCTGCATGCTGCTTATCCCCGAAATGGATTCGCTAAAACTTATCATGGAACGTCTGGGGATTGATCTATGAGCAACCTGATAACGATTGGGATTTCCGACCTCAATGTTGCAAAACAGCCGGATCGGCTTATTACATACGCGCTCGGTTCGTGTGTTGGCATTTGTTTGTATGATGCAGTAACCTGCGTGGCTGGAATGGCGCACATTATGCTTCCAAGTAGTGAACAATGTGTGCAAAACGAGAATAAAATGAAGTTTGCCGATACCGCAATCGTTCTACTGATTAGCAAAATGGAGCAGTTAGGCGCATCTAGATTACGCATGGTGGCTAAGATTGCAGGCGGCGCCCAGATGTTTAAGGTAGACACGACGTATGGTGCTGGGGATAACATAATGAATATCGGTCAGCGCAACGTCACTGCGGTTAAGAAGAAGCTGGCAGAGCTTAATATCCGTATCGTTGGAGAGGACACCGGCAAAAATTACGGCAGAACAGTAGAGTTTGTTCCAGAGACCGGCATAGTCATGGTTCGTTCCATCGGGAAAACGAATTTACAGCTTTGATGCTTTTAAATTAGTTGGCCCAAAATGATAGGAGGTTATGACCGTGGCAGAGCTAAACGAGCAAAACCAACAAGTCATTGTTGAGGCGGTACCAATTAACGCACAATATCGCGTGGAGATTTCCGACGACCATCTAAGGGCATACATCTCCGTCACAACCCCCGAAAATGGAGGACAAGAGGTTTCTCTTGCCGGTATTTATCAAGCCTTAAAGGATGCCGGTGTGGTTTATGGTCTTAAGGATCAGGAACTAAAACGGATTGCGTTTGGCAAGATTTATGAACGCAAGATCATTGTTGCGGAAGGGTTGCCTGCGCAAAACGGAAAAGACGGAGAGATCATTGACCGTTATATAATCGGAGCACGGGGCATACCGAAGATTAACGTTGATGGGTCGGTAGACTATAAGGAACTAAATCTAATCAATAATGTTACTAAGGGTCAGGTTTTATGCGAGATTGTACCGCCCACAGATGGCACAAAAGGGATGACGGTGAAGGGGCAGGACATCGTGCCCGCGCGGGGACGAGAACCCAAGCCGCCCATCGGTAAAAACACTCTGCTTACGGACGATGGGTTAAAGGTTTATGCGGGTATCGATGGCAACCTGACAAAGCGCGCCAGCTCGTTTGAAGTGGATGATACCTTTATAGTCAATGAACATGTGGACAACTCAACGGGAAACATCAACTTTATCGGTAATTTGGTAGTAAAAGGTGATGTGAAGTCCGGGTTCTCCATTAAGGCAGGCGGAACCATTCGCGTAAATGGAACTGTAGAGGCGGCAAAGCTTTCGGCAGAAAAAGGAGTTACCTTAATTGGGGCAAATGGTCAAGGCGCAGGTCGCATCTATACTGGCGGCGATTTAACGGCAAATTTTCTTGAGAATGTTATCGTTGAAGCGAAGGGGTCTGTTACGGCAAATTCCATTATGTACTGCAACATCAAGTGCGGTGGAACACTGGAGCTAAAAGGAAGAAATGCTTGTATCATCGGTGGCTCGTATGTTGTAGCCTTGGATGTAATAGCCAAGACGATAGGATCTTCTTCCCATGCACGTACCGAAATAACCCTTGGGTCTGCTACTACACTAGTTGAGGAAATTAACAATATTGGGTATCGGTTAAAGCAGATTGAGAGTGATATTTTAAAGCTTTCGCAAGCGATTGCGTTTTTAAGCTCCAAGGATGCCAACACCCTTTCTCAGGATAAACTAAAGCTACTAGAACAAGCCTCGTATAACAAGCAGGTGCTTGCGCTTGAAAAAGAAAAGCTCTCAAAACGCTACGAGGTGATGATAGAAGAACTCGAAAACCCCAATACCAGCAAGATTATCTGCAAGGGAACAATCTACAGGGGTACACGTATCATTATTGGAAGCTCCTCCGTGCAACTGACAGAAAATCAAGACAATACCATGGTTTACTATTCTGACAATGAAATTGTATTTGGCACCGCTTAATGGCAGGGAGTGTTTAGTTTGAGAATGATACAGCAGAAGGTAGAGATCTACAGCATGACCGATGTTATGCTGGCCAGTGGCTTTTTGGTGGATCTCAGCGATAATCATATGGAGATTGTCGGCGAGTATTTCCCTCATTATGAGAGGGGAGAGAACCTCAAAATCTGTGTGTATGACGATATGCGAGGTATTTGCTGGTATCTGACGTCAGTCGATTTTGCCACAATTGACCGATTGATTTTGGTGGATTTTAATCTGCTGGATGTCATTCAGCGCCGTAAGAGTATTAAGGTGAAAACGGCGTTTAACACCAATATCTATATAATCTACGCGGGAGACAACAACAAGGTTGGGCTTGATACTCCAATTAAGATTGTTGTTAAGGACATCAGCGTTGGAGGAATCTATTTTATTTCTGAACAGATATTCCTTGAAGGAAGCCACTTCGAGTTTTATTTTAATCAGGGTCCCAAGCATCTGCGCATAAAAACGAGGGTACTAAGAAAGCAAGAACTTTCGGGCGAAAAATGGGGATATGGATGCCAATTTACCGATATCACCGAAAAGGAACAGGATATCCTGTTTGCGTACTTATGGGAGGAGCAGCGTTTACAACTAAAACGTAGAAAATTGGATTAAAAAGCCCGCCGTATAATGGCGGGCAGGGTTGTATAATGCGGTTTTTTTATTGCTGGTCGGGCTCGGCCGTACGTGTTTTTATATCGCTTGCGAGCTTCATCAAATCCACATAGATTGCTGCAATGAGTTCAAACAGTTCAGGCGGTACATTGCTGCCGATTTCCAGCATGGCCAGCATATTGGCAGTGGTATCATCCCGGTAGATGGGTATTCCGCTTTGGTCGGCGATATCAATAATCTTTTCCGCAACGTAACCGTACCCCGAAGCAACAATAATCGGAGCCATATCGGATTGCGGATTGTATTTTAACGCCACCGCCTTTTCGGGCTTATTAAACTTTGACATCGATACTGCTCCTTTTGCTTAACAGCTTCGGGAATATTTCTTCAAGCCGTCTTTGTTTTTCAAGTGATAGTACCCGTATGTTTGAAAAGGTGTAGGATGAGTTCTGGCTCAGTTTTATAATACGCCCGGAATACCCTTCAAAGTACTCGGTAAATTCACTCGGACAAAACAGATTCATATCAATCCGACTACCGCTCACTAGCAGCTCAAATTCAAGGTGTCCAATCTCTTCAATATCTGCGGTAAAGAATACTTTACAAGAAGACGTGCCTGATTCAGTTTTCTCATTGTCCGGATCAACCCACAGCTCAGCGAAAGCCGCCGTATCTTCGTTTGCATAGGGCAGTACATAATGCAAAAGCGGTGTAAATACAGTCGGTGCGGCCGCAAGGCTTTGCAATAGGTTATAAACCTCGGTTGTGCCCGATAGCGAACCGCGGCTCAGGTTCTGCTCAATCAACTGGGCTAAACCTTCAATAACCTTGGAGGACAAAACGGCGCCCTCACTCTGTTTTACTGCATTTTCGAGGTGTTGATTCAGTAGATGCTTGAGTGATTCCTTCATATCTTCGGGGATATGAGTCGAAAATTGTTCAAAAGCGGAAGAAATTGCATCTTTTTCGTTTACAAACTTAGAAAGATTATATACAATTAAAGTAGTAAGACTTACGGTTTTAGAATTTGCGTATATACTTTCGTTTATCTCACGCAAAACACCAATGAGCGAATCCTTTAGTTGTGAAAAACCGGGGTCCTCTGGGTTAACATTCTTAAAATTCTCGGACAATCTATCTAGAGCCTCTGCGACGCTGGGCAGACCCCTCATCAAGTCCGAAAACTTGGCTAGGTTTGCGCTGACGGAATCAAGAATGTCTTGCGCATATACCTGACCGGTAATCGCTTTTAGCAGCTGCCCGACGCTACCCCTTAGCCCGGAATCGGTATTTGCCGTGAGCAATGTGCGCAGTGCATCAAAAAACTCCCCCTGAAAAGCCGAGATTCCTTGCTGCTGGCTCAGGATTTCATTTAGCAGCTCTCCCTCGTGCAGCATCAGCGTATGCAACAGACTGTTAAGTGAGATGTTTGCTGAAGTATCCGCAGCGGTTCTGGACATTACGATACTAAGCATGATTAGACGCTTGAGGGAAGCGGCTAACAACCCGGGGTCGGAAAGGAGTGCGGATAGAGACCCGCTCGCTTGGCGTTCAGCAGCCAGGTTCAGTGTATTGTTCCCTTGTGTTTCCGCGTGCTCATTGAGCTTGGTCACCTTTGTTAGGTCTACAAGGTTAAACATGTCCTGCGTCAACTGCTGTCCTGAGCGAAGCATGTTTACATAGTTCTTTGGGAGTATTGGGGTCGTTATTTTAAGCATGTCAGACATGATGTTTCCCCTTGTTGTATTATTATAGCCTATCTCTATTATCGTAACTTAGCGCGAAAAATTCAACCATTACACAGATTTTATTATTTATCCCTATACCGTATTGGCTTCGGATGAATTGTAAATAGAACAGCAAAGGCATTGAAATATGTATTCAGTAGGTGATAAGATGAATAAATTTGACGCAAACCTTGAATCAATGCTGGAAACCTTTATCTTTGAAAGCAATACTCTACTTGAGCAGCTGGATGGCATTCTTTTGAAATCCGAGAAAAAGAATGTGATGGATCAGGAAGATATCAACGAAATCTTTCGTATTATGCACACCATTAAAGGCTCTGCAGCGATGATGGGCATAGAAAATGTATCGGTTGTTGCACACCGTATTGAGGATATGTTTTTCATCATCCGCGATAACAAGGACGCCGCAACCGACTATAGCTCGATCTACGACATTGTGTTTCAGGGCTCGGATTTTATTAAGAATGAGATTGAAACAATACAGGATGAATCTACATCGCCTAAGGAACCTGACGAGCTGATTATGCTAATTGAGGACGAAATTGAGTTTATCAAAAGCGGGAAGTCAAAACAAAAAAAGAGAAAGCCTGTCGCAAAAAAGTCGTTTGAAATAGAGTTGCCCGACAAGGATGATTCGTCTGAGACACAAGGGGAATCGATACCCCCCCATCAGCAAACGGATGAGCAGCCCATCGTTTCCGAACAAGAGCAAAAACCGATGAGCGTTGTTCGCGTTTTCTTTGAGGACGGCTGTAAGATGGAGAATATCCGAGCCTTTATGCTGATAAATAACCTTAAGGATTACTGCGAAAAGCTTGAGTACGAGCCGGCGGATATTGAAATTAACCAGGCAAGTGCCAAACAGATTATCGACAATGGCTTTATCGTCTCGTTTATTCCTTACACCAGCAATGAGGAAATATATAAACTCGTCGAAAGCTCTTTGTACATAAAATCGTATGAGCCGCTTGGCAGCAACACGAAGGTCATTGAACAGACCAAGGCTGCTGTTCAGGAGCAAAAACAGCAGGTTGAAAAGCAGGTTGCGGAGATTGAGACGGTCAACAATGCGGTTGCTCAAAGTAAGGTTACAAAGCAAAACCTGATTAGTGTAAACCTTAATAAGCTCGACGAACTGATGGATTTAGTCGGTGAGCTAGTTATTACCGAATCGATGGTTATCTCAAACCCCGACTTAAAGGGGCTTCAAATTGAAAACTTCACAAAGGCATCCCGCCAGCTTCGCAAGCTGACCGACGAGCTTCAGGATATCGTAATGTCTATTCGCATGGTTCCTATTTCGGGTGTGTTCAATAAGATGAACCGCATTGTACGAGATATGAGCAAAAAGCTCGACAAGGACGTGGAACTAATCCTGATGGGTGAGGATACCGAGGTGGATAAAACCATTATTGACAGCCTTGGTGACCCGCTGATGCATCTCATTCGCAACGCAATGGATCACGGGCTGGAACCCAAAGAGGAACGTCTTGCAAAGGGCAAAACTGGAGCAGGCAGGATTATTCTCTCTGCAAAGAACACGGCAGGAGAGGTTGTTATCCAGGTAACGGATGACGGCGCGGGAATCAATCCGTCCGTTATTTTAAAAAAGGCGCGGGCTAATGGGCTGTTGACCAAGAGCGACGCGGAGTATTCCGACAAAGAGATCTTTAACCTTATACTGCTTCCCGGCTTTTCTACCAGTCAGTCGGTCACCGAGTTTTCGGGGCGCGGCGTGGGTATGGATGTAGTAAAAAAGAATATTGAAAAGGTCGGCGGCACAATTAGTATATCAAGCAAGCTTGGCAAGGGGACAACCTTCAGCATTAAGATTCCTCTTACGCTTGCCATTGTAGACGGTATGGAGATATCGGTAGGCGGTTCGATCATGACCATTCCGATTACCTCGATCCGTGAATCCTTTAAGATTTCCGCAAAGCAGATTGTCAAGGACGTCAACGGCAACGAGATGGTGATGATACGCGGCGAATGTTACCCAGTCATTCGTCTGTTTCAGGCATTTGGAATTGAGACTGCGGTACAGCATATTCTGGACGGTATTATTATTCTTGTCGAGACCGAGGAAAAGGCAGTATGCTTGCTTGCCGATCAGTTGATTGGCGAACAGCAGGTGGTTGTTAAGCCGCTTCCCGGCTATCTAAATCGCTTTAATGTCAAGGAATGCGGAATCGCCGGATGCACCATCTTAGGCGACGGTAGCATCAGCCTGATACTTGATATCAAAAATTTGATTGCAAGCAATTAACCGATTCGCAAGGTATTTCTAGTTGAAAGGATGATGTGTTAATGGCACAGTTTTTAGAGGATTTACAAGAAGATGTAGAGGATTCACTCAAGGAAAAATATCTAACCTTTATCATTGACGAGCAATCCTATTGCATTGACATTCGTTATGTTATAGAGATTATTGTGGTTCAGCCTATTACACAGGTTCCCGAGCTTCCGGAGTACATCAAGGGCATTATCAACCTAAGAGGCAAGGTAATCCCTGTACTTGACGTCCGCCTGCGTTTTGGTAAAGAGGAGCGTCCCTATGATGATAAAACCTGTTTTGTGGTTGTGGATGTAGCTGGAAATTCAGTGGGTATCATTGTAGACGAAGTGGAAGAGGTCATGCAGATTCTTGATGAAAACGTTGCACAGCCGCCCAGCTTTAGCAAAAACGGGTCGAGCAGATACGTAAAAGGGATTGGCAAGATAGGCGAGCAGGTAAAACTGATTCTCGATTGCCAAAAAATGCTCAGCGACGACGAGATTGACGAGATTGTAGCTGTTACCGATAACGCAGTCTCAAAATAACTGCATAGCAGGCTTGCATAGCGACAGGCTGACCGCTTGTCGCTATTTTCTTTAAGAAAGTTAGGCTGTGAATACGGCTTATACTAATCTTCGTTTGGGTGATATACAAGAAATCGAGCAGCCTCTTTGATTTATGCGGTTCTGCATAAATTTATTGTCTACATTTCTAACAAAGATAAGTATTAGTGTCAGAAAGGCATGGAACAATGATGGTTACACTCACCGACTCGGAGTTTGAATACATATCGGGCTATTTAAAGCAGAATTTCGGAATTAACTTAACAAAAAAAAAGACGCTGATTGAAAGTCGGATGGCTTCTACTATTGCGGAAAAAGGGTTTACAAGCTACACCGATTATTTTCAGTTTGTATTAAACGATAAATCAAAAAAAGAGATGTCTCTACTCATCAGTAAATTAACAACAAATCACACCTATTTTTACCGGGAAGAGGAGCACTTTCGTTTTTTTCAAACGGTGTTGCTGCCGGAATTTGAAAAAAATAACCGCGACCGTGAGATTCGCATCTGGAGTGCAGGCTGCTCTTCGGGTGAGGAGCCTTATACCCTTGCAATGGTAATTGCCGATTACTTTGGCGCAAGCAAACCACAATGGAAGACCAAAATTTTTGCAACAGATATCTCGCTTAAGGTTCTCGACAAAGCACAAAAGGGTATTTATACCGAAGACTCGTTGCAAAACGTGCCTACTGTATGGAAGACAAAGTATTTTGATCCAGTAGACGAGAAAAACTATCAGGTGAAACAGGCTATACGTGATGAGGTCGTTTTTAAACAGCTGAATTTGATGGATAACTTTGTGTTTGCAAAGAAGTTTGACCTGATTCTATGTAGGAACGTAATGATATATTTCGATCTTCCTACAAAGCAGAAGTTGGTTGAAAAATACTATAATACAACTAAGACTGGCGGTTATCTATTCATCGGCCACGCCGAAACAATTTCCCGCGAGTCTTCTAAATTCAAATATATTATGCCGGCAATCTATTACAAGGGTTAGTTTTAAATGTGTTCCGTAGATGAGTGATTTTAAGACGGTCACCACATAATTTAATCCTGTATACAAAAGGTTTTTGGCATACCGCCGTTAAACCGGAAGGGCTTGGTTTTATCTATGAATTTAAAAAAGATTAGGACATTGGTAGTGGATGATTCAATCCTCTTTCGTCAGTTTATGGTTAAAAGCCTAAACGAGGACCCCGCCATCGAGGTGGTGGGAACCGCTGCAGACCCAGAAGAGGCATTGAAGCTGATTAAAGATTTGAACCCACAAGTTATTACGATGGATGTCGAGATGCCCAAGATGAACGGCATCGATTTAATTAAAAAAATAATGCCGGAGCATCCCATTCCGGTGATTGTTGTAACTTCCCTTCCACTTAATGCCTTGGATGCCTTGGACGCGGGGGCGGTTGATTTTGTCAGCAAGCCAAAGGTGAAGCATTCATCCGATTTATTTAACTTTTCGAATGAACTGGTCATCAAGGTTAAAATCGCTTCAATGGCAAAGCTCAAAAAACCTGCACCGATTATTAAACAGGAACGCATGGCGTTGGGCTCATTAAAAACAGCAAACAATCTGGTCATCGCAATCGGTGCATCAACCGGCGGTACCGACGCAACGGTCGCTGTGATTGAAGACCTGCCGGTTACCACCCCTGGTATTGTTGTGGTACAACACATGCCCGAAAAATTCACCAAGATGTATGCAGAGCGTCTCAATCGAATCTGCAAGATGGAGGTGAAGGAGGCCGAGGATGGAGACCGTGTACACACTGGAAGAATCCTGATTGCACCGGGAGATTTTCAGATGCGACTGATTAAGGATTCCAAAGGATATGCGGTGCGGTGTGAACGCGGCGAAAAGGTCAGCGGGCACTGTCCGTCGGTTGATGTTTTGTTTGAATCCGTTTCTAAGGTTGCAGGGAAAAATGCGGTTGGCATTATACTTACAGGTATGGGCGCGGATGGAGCAAAGGGTTTGCTTAGCATGAAGAATACCGGGGCATATACGATTGGGCAAAACAAAGAGACCTGCGTGGTTTATGGTATGCCGATGGTCGCATATAATATCGGCGCGGTAATAAAGCAGGCTGCAATAAATGACATTGCTCCGTTGCTCTGCGCTTACATCAACAAACTGTGATAGCCTTGTTTATAGTGAAGCAGGGGATGCTCGATGCCAAGTCATAATAAGGTGCATTGCGTTCATTGCAAAAATGACAAAACCGCCCTGTTTGCATATGCAAACAGGGCGGTAACCGTTTATATAACGTTATTCATGAAGGGGGAACTTTGCGCACAGCTCGTTAACCCCTGCGCGAATCTCATCCGCTTTTGCCTCAAAGTCGGTTGCCGCTAGGTAGATAAAACGCGCAATCTGCTCCATCTCAGCGGAACCGAACCCGCGTGTGGTGACTGCGGGCGTACCGATGCGGATGCCGCTTGTAATAAACGGGCTTTGCGGATCGTTGGGGATGGCATTCTTGTTTACGGTGATATATACCTCATCCAGACGGTGCTCCAGCTCCTTGCCGGTAATCCCGACCTTGCGCAGGTCAACCAGCATCAGGTGGTTATCCGTGCCGCCCGATACCAGATCAAAGCCCTGTTTCACCAGTGCCTGTGCAAGCGCAGCGGCGTTGCTGGCAACCTTGGTCTGGTATGCCTTAAATTCATCGGAAAGTGCCTCGCCAAGACAAACCGCCTTAGCGGCGATTATGTGCATGAGCGGACCGCCCTGAGTGCCGGGGAAGATGGCCTTATCAATCGCCTTCGCAAATTCTTCCTTGCAAAGGATTAACCCGCCGCGGGGGCCCCGCAAGGTTTTGTGTGTCGTTGTGGTCACCACGTCGGCGTATGGAACGGGGGAGGGGTGAACACCTGCAGCAACAAGACCGGCAATATGCGCCATGTCTACCATGAAATATGCGCCGACCTTTTTGGCAATCTCACTAAGGCGTGCAAAATCAATCACTCTGGGGTATGCGCTGGCTCCCGCAACAATCATCTTGGGCTTGTGCTCAAGCGCAAGCGCCTCCACCTTATCGTAGTTAATGCGATGGGTGTCGTCGTTTACGGTATAGGGGATAAAGTTAAAATATTTGCCTGACATATTCACAGGCGAGCCATGCGTCAGATGACCACCGTGCGCAAGGCTCATACCAAGAACCGTATCGCCGGGGTTCAGCAGTGCAAAATATACCGCGAGGTTTGCCTGAGCGCCGGAATGGGGCTGCACGTTGGCATGCTCCGCGCCAAACAGCTTTTTCGCGCGCTCTATTGCAATGTTCTCTACAATATCTACACACTGACAGCCGCCGTAGTAACGTTTTGCAGGGTAGCCCTCTGCATATTTATTGGTCAATACGCTTCCCATTGCCGCCATTACGGCGGGGGAAACGATGTTTTCGGAGGCAATTAACTCAATGTTACGCTGTTGACGTTCCAGCTCAAGCCGCATGGCATCGCCTACTTCTTTGTCGGCTTCTCCAACAAAGCCAATGGTATCGAGTAGATTGTTAAACATCCTGTTCCGCCCTTTCAATCGTTGTTAGATACTAAGCCGAAACAGCAATGGCATTATGGCGCCGTTTTGTTTTGGCTTATCTGTCAAAGGTATCGTTGTTTGTATGACGATACCTTTAAGCTCAAAAATAGAATGGTTCAAAAGATTATCTTGTTTTATTATACCGTATTTTGAGCCTAATGCAAGCGCACTGTTTCCTCGATGTTCATTTTTTGGTATAATAAATTCCCTAGGATATCAAAAAGGAAGGATGGTGGGCGAATGAAACAGATATTACAAAGACTGCTGATAACAGCTTTCGTTCTTATTGGAGCAATGGGAGCTATATATCTGAATTCATTCCTAGTCGGCGGCTGTGTAGTACGCAATCTAACCAGCATTCCGTGTCCAACCTGCGGGATGACACGGGCGGCTTTCGCGCTGCTGTCTTTTCGGTTTGCTGACGCCTTTTTTATACATCCGCTTATCTTTCTTTTGTTGCCGCTTGTCCTAATTGTTTGTGCTTTGTACGTGTTTTTGAATATAAAGCCCACCGACAAACGATATACACTAGTTTATATTATAACGCTTGTCATCTTTTTCATTGTTTGGATTATTCGGCTGGTTTTCTTTTCGATACCATGACGGCAGCTATTGGGTAAGGTGAATGCGAATAAGTGGGATGTGTGACGGAAACAATGGGCTTGTAGCTGCTTTGCGATATGCGGCTAAAGAAAGTGAAGCTGCTTATGAAAGAATATCCCGCCGGACTTATTCTTACCGCAGCCTGTATTGCTCTGCTGAGCTCTTGTGGTGATGGCAGAGTGGATCAGGTAAACAGCCGCAACCAATACAATCATAACAGTGTGTTTCCGCCAAAGATTGTGGGGGAATCCTCCACGCCTTCTGTTGGTGAACTGATCTTTCCATATACAATCTCCCGCAACAGCGTAAAGCTGCCCGATGGAACTATGCTATATGTCAACATTGAGATGACCGAGGGCGAATACTTCGACCGCAGCTCACCTAAGTATGTACAGCGTGGCGGTGTGTATAATACCAACTACCTTGGATTTTACCGCATTGCCATCTATACCGATTCAGAATCAACAGATACAGTTTATACAATGCCTGTGTTGTTTGATAAAGACCAGCTAAACTTTGAGAAAGAGTTTTCGCTGATATTTGATGATTATAACAACGACGGGAACCCTGATTTCACGCTCGGACAATGGGCGGATGATAACGGGAGCAGTTATCAGCTGTTTACCATACTACCCGGTGGCGAGATTCAACAGCTACCGTGCGAGGGCTTGAGTGCGGTAGGGTTTGAATCGTCTCTACGCCTGATTAAATCATCGCCGACATCATTCTCTTGCGAGGTTTATGACGCGAAGGCGGGAAAGAATGTTACGCTGACATACAGCTGGAAAGACGGCGCGTTTGTGCTTCAGAACAAATAAGTATACAACAATATGATAGTAGACTAATTGCCATCGGGGTAAGCCGATGGCAATTAGTTAATACATATTTCGCACCCTTCGGATGCGTTCCTCAATGGGAGGGTGGGTCGAAAAGAGTGAGGATAGCTTCTTTTTGGGATTAAAGATGTATAACGCAAGCATCTCATCCCCGCCCAGGGAACTCACGGTACGGGCGTCGTAACGTCCGCCTGTGCCTGAAATTTTCTCCAGTGCCCTAGCAAGACCCTCAGAGTTGCTGCACAGCCGCACGGCGTTTGCATCAGCGGAGTATTCCCGCTTTCTAGATATCGCGAGATTAACAAGGGTTCCAAGCAAGCGGGAGAGAAGATACACCACAAGCCCAACCAGTATTAACATACCTGCGCCAGAGTTGTTGTTCTTATCGTTTCGGCGTCGCCCGCCAAACATGGTGGAACGGTAAAAGATTGCCGCCAGCCCAATGACTACACTCAATAGCGCAATGGAAACAGTGGCAATCAGAACGTCTCGCTGAATGACATGTGCCATCTCATGAGCCAAAACGCCCTCTAGCTCGCTGTCATCCAGCATGTTCAAAAGCCCTTCGGTTACACCAATATAGCTTTTCTCGGGTGTTAAGCCACCCGCAAATGCGTTTGGGGTATTGGTTGGGATAATAAACACCTGAGGCGGTTCTTTTAATCCACCAGAAATCGAAAGCCCCTCAACAAGGCTCTTGACGCGTCGCTCGTTTGGGTTGTTTTCGTCAACCGCCCTGCCATGAACCGACGAAACAAGAGACATCTTAGAGGTGGCAATCTGCAACGGAATCACAATCGCACAGTATCCAGCGCCAATCAGAATCCCCATCTCGATACTGTCGTATGCATACCCGATGAGGTAGGAGATACCCAGCACCATTGCTCCAAAGAATAGCAGCAGTACAACAGTTTTTATCTTGTTTACCCGTACCTGTTCATGAACAAATAGGGGATTTGAACCATTTGTGTTGTAATCCATATTGACCATACCTTTATAATAAAATGACCATCGCAACAACGGTTGCGGCACATCATAACGCTAGCAGTCGAATGTCAAAGTTCGCTGATGCGAAGATTGTCGGCGTCCACTCGCTCCTGTGGCGGTATATCAAATACCTTTTCCGGGGTAAAACGGAACATGCCCGCGAGGATACTACCGGGGAACATCGCAATGCTGTTATTATAGTCGGTTACACACACGTTATAGCGGGTTCTTGCATACGCCACCTTGTCCTCGACGTCTTTAATATCCGCCATCAGCTTCAAGTAGCTTTGATTGGTACCCAGCTGAGGGTAGCTTTCTGCCAGCGCAACCATAGAGGGAAGAATACGGGTAACCTCATCGCTCGACTCCATCGCCTTTTCCTTGTTTGTTGATAGCATTCCAGAACGAGAAGCGGCAATCTTATCAATAATCTCGTTTTCAAACTTTGTCTGCATCTTAATGGAATCAACCAAGTTTGTAATAATGTTAACCTTGCGCTTTAATTGGTTGTCAATACCCGACCAGGCTTCGTTTATATAGTTCTTTTTTCTAATAAGAGCGTTGTAGGCACCGATAGCCCACAACACAATGATTACAGCAACAACAGCCGCAATGATGACAAATGGCATGGTAATTCTCCTTATTGATTAATATAGTTGAATGCAAACAGGTTATAGTAAATAATTATAGCATAACCTACCTGAATTCTGTATCGAATTTATTA
>JAEZVA010000064.1 GCA_023443315.1 Bacillota bacterium
TGGAGGCATGGGGCAACGCCACCGTGGAGGCATGGGGCAACGTGCAAATCATAAACCTAAATTGCAGGGGTGCGTTGCAGACTTTTGCAAACTCCCGCATCGTCTTAATGCCACGTAACGTTGAGGAGTATCTGGACTTTTACGGCATCGAACGGCGCGACGGCAAAGCAATCTTATACAAAGCTGTACGCGGCGACGATTTGCACAGCAGCCACGACCCCAGCTTTACCTACTCAGCTGGGCAGACAATCGCCCACGATTGCGACCCTGACACAAGCCGAGACTGCAGCTATGGTTTGCACGTATCCACCTTGCGCTGGGCGCTTGATTTTGGGTATGGCTGGGACGATCTGCGTATTGTTGAGTGTGCGGTGCCAATTGATAAGATTATCTATCCCGATGGCTCAAACGGCAAGGTGCGCACAAGCGAGCTGACCGTGCTGCGCATTGTCCCTCTTGAGGATTGCGGCGCTACGGGCAAGATAATTATCAAGAGGATTGTGGCAAAGGAGGCGCTTAAAGATGCTTAGCCGCTGCCCCGACCCACCACTTGAGCCTCCAATGCTAACAGATGCGGAGGAGCGAATAAACGCCATCGCGTGGGATATTTCTGACATGGAGAGGCAGATATCTGATATTGAACAGGAGCGAGATGAGATTGTGCCCGTACTTAAAAGCGGCAAGTATATCATCTACGACCACCGGCAGGCGATTATTAACCGCTATGCGGCGGAGATTGAGAGGCTGCGGGAGGTCATACGGCTCAATCAAGATGCAATAGCCACCATACAGGAGGGCCTATGAACTCGCTCGGCGAATGCTTGTCGTATATAAATGGTGTTGTCGTTCTTGATGTGTCTCTCCCTACCAAGGCTCCCTATTGCCAATACTGCAAGCTTGCAAAATACGAAGAATCGTTCAGACGTTACAGCTGCCGCGCGACCGGCGAATGGTTGTTAAATCCCTTGTCATCGCGCGGGGCTGAATGCTCTATCCAATTTAAGGAGGAATAGTAATATGGGTATCCCCGTTTTAATTCTCGGAGAATCCGGCAGCGGGAAATCTACATCGCTGCGCAACTTTAAGCCCGAAGAAATCGGCATCTTTAATGTAGCATCCAAGCCGCTACCATTCCGCGCAAAACTTCCCAAATACGACGGTGCTACATATCAGACCATCATTAAGGCCTTATCCAACCCAACGCGCAAGGCATATGCCATCGATGACAGCCAGTACCTTTTGGCGTTTGAGATGTTCGATCGTGCCAAAGAGACCGGCTACAACAAATTTACCGACATGGCCCTTAATTTCCGCAACCTGATACAGTTCGTAATCTCGAGCACTCCGCCTGATGTGATCGTGTACTTTTTGCATCACACTGAGCGCGGCGACGATGGGCGACTTAAGGCTAAGACCGTCGGTAAGATGCTTGATAACCAGCTGACGGTCGAGGGACTCTTTTCCATCGTTTTGCTTTGCTCGACGGATGGCCTGACGCACAAATTTGTGACCCAGTCCGATGGATATACGACAGCCAAAAGCCCTATGGATCTATTTGATAGGGAGATTGATAATGACTTAAAATTTGTTGACGTTGCAATCAGAGATTATTGGGGGCTTGCCGCCCCGAACAAGGAGGATAAATAATTATGCAAAAACCATCAGGATACGATGACGCGCAGGTGTTCACCGGCGAATTTGAGACATTGGAGCCGGGCGGATATGTGTGTGTCATCAGGCAGGCAGTAATCGACAAGACCCAGACAGGTAAGGAGCGGATTAACCTGCTGATTGATATCGCCGAGGGCGAAAAGCAGGGATATTTCAAGCGCCGCTTTGATGACGATGTCAAATTTGACGGCAACGCCAAGTGGAAGGGCGTGTATCGTCAGATTACCGAAGGAAGCAGCACCCCATTCTTCAAGGGCCTCATGACATCAATCGAGGCGTCCAATCCCGGATACAAGTGGAATTGGGACGAGAAATCCCTTGCTGGAAAGCTCGTTGGAGTAATCTTCGGGCGCGAGCAGTACAGAGCACTAGACGGAAATCTTAAGTGGGCAGTCAAACCTTTTGGTGCCCGCAGTGTTGACACTATTCGCAAGGGCGTAGAGCCGCCGAAGGATAAATATCTGTCGGACAGCTCCGCATCCATAAATAACGGGTATGCGACAAACGATGACTTTGCCGTTGTAAGTGCGGATGTTGAGGACCTTCCGTTTTGATTATGGGTCCCGCAGATATCATTAAATCTAGTTTATCAATGGCGGACGTAGCCGAGATGTATGGGTTTTCGCCCAATCGGGCAGGGTTTATCTCCTGCCCGTTCCACTCGGCGGACGAAACACCGAGCTGCAAGATATACAACGACATCGGCAGGGGGTTTTACTGTCACGCTTGCAACGCCGGCGGATCGGTAATTGATTTTGTTATGCGATTACTTGACCTTTCCTACTTGCAGGCGGTCGCTCGCCTCAGTCACGACTTTGGGCTCAACATAACCCAGCAACGCCCGAGCAGCAAAGAGCTTGCCGCACTGCGCCGTAAACGTGCTCAGGAGGCGGCGGAATTGGATGCTTATCGTGCGGAGTACGACAATAAGGTCTTGCTACATCGTGCATTATGGCAGCTCACAAAGCAGCCTGTACATACCCATATAGACGCACAAAACAAGGCATGGGCACTCGCGCAGCTTGACTATGTCGAGCAATGGCAATACGAGCACCCGTGGAGGTGATAATCATAGAGGAGCAAGGCATCAGACCTGATTTTTTTCCAATAGAGGATGTCGAGCAAGCACATCCCCCACGACTGGCGGCGACACTGCCAGAGATACCTGACTATTCACAGGACGATTTTTTTAACAGCCTCGCACCCTATGAGATGGTGTATCGCTACCGAGAGGACACATTTTTGCATGAGCGCGTACTGTCGACGGTGTGCACGAAAGCTGCAGCAGTCGGCATCCGAAATTTTAAAAAACTTTATGCCGAATACACAAAATCGCTTAAGCAGAAATCAACTGAGATATACGTCAATAACTCGACTGACTTTGAGGGGCAACCCCTATCGTTGGAGGCTGGAGATTGGCAATGCGATGATTTTGGCATTATGCGTCACAATGGCGCTTTCGAGGAGCAGGCTTGCTGCCACCCAATTATGCCGGTGGAGCGGCTGGTCAATATCGACACTGGCGTCGAGAAGCTTAAGATTGCCTACTCAAAGGGCAGAAAGTGGCGTGAGGTAATTGCCGACCGCCGGACACTTGCAAGCAACAACAGCATTATATCCCTTGCAGATATGGGTATCGCGGTCACATCGGAAAATTCAAAGGCGTTGGTACGGTATCTACACGACATAGAAAACCTCAATTACGACCGCATACCGGAACGAAAAAGCGTATCGCGGCTCGGGCATATCGAGGACGAAGGCTTTTCCCCCTACGTTGACGGGCTTATTTTTGACGGTGACGCTAATTTCCGCGCAATCTTTGAGAGCATCAAGCAGCGGGGCAGCCGTGACAAATGGCTATCTCTTGCGCGGCAGGTCAGGCAGTCAAACGTCATGGCGCGTATTGTGTTGGCGGCTTCTTTCGCATCAGTGTTGGTTAAGCCATGCGGTGGTCTTCCGTTTTTCGTTCACCTGTGGGGTGGAGAAAGCGGCACCGGCAAGACAGTTGCTTTAATGTTGGCTGCGTCCGTGTGGGGCAACCCAGAGATGGGTCGATACATACAGACCTTTAACAGCACGGTAGTGGGGCGCGAAAAGTTGGCGTCTTTCTTAAACCACCTGCCCCTGCTCGTTGATGAGCTGCAGCTTGCTCGCGATGCACGCGGCAAGGTTACCTTTGATGTTTATGCCCTAGCTGAGGGCGTAGGTCGCACCAGGGGCACCAAGAGCGGCGGCATTGACCGTACACCGACATGGGCGAACTGCATCATCACAACCGGGGAAACGCCCATTACAGGAGCAGGGAGCGGCGCAGGCGCACTGAACCGAGTGATCGAGATAGAGTGCACCAGCAGCAACAAGGTGATAGACGACGGTCACGGAGTGGCTGCAGAGCTTAAGCGCAACTACGGGTTTGCAGGGCGTGAGTTCGTCGAACGCCTATATGCTGATGGTAGCGCCGAAAAGATGCAGGAAATGCACAAAGTAGCACTCAAGACCCTGCAGGACAGCGACGCGACAGACAAGCAAGCTATGGCGGCCGCCACTATTATTGTTGCCGATTTCTTGGCGACAAAGTGGATTTTTCAAGATGATTGCGCATTGACCGTAGATGATATTTCGGCGTTCCTCAAATCCAACGCCGCTATAAGCTCCGGCGAGCGCGGATACCGGTACATGTGCGACTGGGTCAGCCAAAACGCCAACAAGCTACGCAAGGGAGTGGACCAGGGAGACGTGTATGGCGTTATGGATGGGAACTGGGTCTACGTCATCAACTCCGTTTGGCGTCGGGCTGCAGAGGACGGAGGGTTTAGCTCGGCGGCCTTGTTGAGTTGGTTAAAGGAGAAAGGGCTAATCAAAGGGCGCGACAAAAACAATACTCGTGGCAAGCGCATCGGAGGTGTCCTTACTGAGTGCGTTTGCATGCGAATGCAAGATATCGAAGAGGATGTCGGCACCATGTCCGACGCCGATTGGGAGCAGCTAAAGGTCTAACGTGGGGGTGCGTGGGGCATGCGTGGGGAGTTGAACGCTCAAAAAACCGCATGAATACGCCACTGTGGGGGTGTGGGGCGTGTGGGGGCGAAAAAACAACACCTTTATATCCAAGCAATATATACCGCGATTCTATATATACTGCCTCGCGCGTAAGAAAAACGTGCAAATTAGCCCCACACCCCCACAAACGCATGTTTAAGCCATTTGTTAGCCCCACGCTCGCCCCACAGCATCCCCACACGCCCCACAAGATAAACGGAGGTTATTAAAGTATGTATCCAATAATAGTAGGAACTTTAGTTGGCTCAATTGTCGGAACTGCCGTAGGACTTCTGTTTTATTTTATTTCATCAAGAGGAAGGTCACGATCGCACCGACTACCGCGCCAAAAATGGAGCCAATCACTGTGGAAACAATAGTTATTACTTGCTGACGGGTAAACTGCTTGCGTGATTCGGCCTTCTCTTCATCTGGAGTATAAACCATTACTTTTTGCATGCTTAAAGAAGTTGTAATGTCTGATAAGCTCTCTTGAACATTACAAGAAATACCCTCTTGAATATTACTGGAGAAGGAAGATAGAATCCCTTTTGCCTCGACCAGCAAAGTATCCGTCAGGACTATATCGTCTGCGTGCGCTACAACGAAAACACTATCAGGTTCCGCTAGAACGTTATCTACGCATACAAAGCAATCTGATAAGTATGATTCTTTAGTTTTGTACAGTTGAAAAGTCAGCCTAAAACATTCAACTTCTTGAGAGGGTGGCCAAACATTGACAAATTCTCTAAAGCTTCCGGAGAAATCACCAAAGCTACCCCGAGTATCTGCTGAAGTCTCAACTTTGAAACAGTGTCGCAACAGTACAGGTTCAAAACTCTCAGTTAATGATGATATGGCCGCCTTGCTTTTTATTTTCTCAAATGCGACTTTGTCTCTCTGTGAAAAAGCCATAAATCCACCCCCTAGATTATCTGATTATTATATCACAACTTCCAGCATTTTGGAAAGGAGCTAAAAATGCAACTCCGCAATTACCAACAAGAGTGCATCAACACAATCCAGTCAAAGTCACCCGGTCGCTACCTCATCCAGATGGCTACCGGTCTAGGGAAGACTGTTACCTTTGCCAATATCCCGCGGCGCGGTCGTATGCTCATCCTGTCACATCGCGAGGAGCTTGTGCGGCAGCCGCTCAAATACTTTGACTGCCCACGAGGCGTAGAGATGGCGGGAGAACATGCCGCTCCAATGGACGAGATTGTAAGTGCATCCGTGCAAACAATTACCCGCCGACTTGACCGATTTTACCCTGATGAGTTTGACATCATCGTCTGCGACGAGGCACACCATAGCCCGAGCCCTACATACCGGCGCATCTTTGAGCATTTTAATCCACGGCTGTTGCTCGGGTTTACGGCAACGCCTAATCGCTCTGACAGCGTCCGTATGGATGATATCTATGAGGACATTATCTTCGAGCGTGATTTACGCTGGGGCATCAAAAATGGATACCTGTCCGACATCCTTTGCCGGCGAGTAAACATTGGGTACGACCTGTCTGCTGTGCGCAGCCGCATGGGCGACTATGCCCCTGGTGAGCTTGACAAGGCGATGGACGGCACGGCAGATGCGATTGCTCAGACATACAGCGAGATGGCAAGGGGAGCAACGCTGATTTTTGCAGTATCGGTTAACCACGCTAACGAGATTGCCGATCGGATCCCCGATGCAGTGGTGGTGACAGGAGAGACCCCTAACCGATCCGCTATTGTGGAGGCATTCACCCGCGGAGAAATCCCCTGCATTGTTAACTGCATGGTATTTACCGAGGGAACGGATATCCCCAGAGTGGAGACAGTGATAATTGCCCGACCGACACAGTCAGAGAGCCTGTACGTCCAGATGGTTGGTAGGGGCTTGCGTCCGTACCCGGGCAAACAGCATCTTAACCTCATTGATTGCGTGGGCGTGACCGGCAAAGCAAGCCTTTGTACAGCGCCGTCGTTGATGGGCATTGACCTGTCAAACATCCCAGTGCGCAAGCAGAGCGAACTTGAAGGATTGCTGTTTGAACTGCCCGAGAAAGCTGTGCTTGCCTCCGATTGCCCCGAGAGCTGGGTGCGCAATGTACAGCTTGTCGACCTGTGGGCGCAAGAGCAAAAATATGTGACCCATGGCGTCAATTACTTTAAAATGCCTGACGGGCGCTTGGTGTGTAGCTTGCCAGAGAAGAAGCGTATCGTTATTCCCTGCCAGGACGAATTAGGGCGTGTACGCCTTGATGGTGAGATAGTATCCATGCAAACCGCGCTCGATCGAGCGTTTAGGTACCTCTGTGAAAACTGCGAGGATGCCCGGTATATCTGGGATTTGGAGATGGCTAAACGTTGGGGGCGTAAGCCAGCATCAGAGAAGCAAGTACAGCTCATCTCCCGTCGATTAAAAGGCTTTGATGCAGAAGGACTTACCAAGCTCGAGGCGTCGCAAATACTAAATCGAATCATGATGAAGGGGGCGTAACTGTGGCAAAAAGGATTTACCTGGACCGCCAAGAAGATCGGGAGGCTGTTGCGCTTGCCCTTGTTCGCAACGGCTACTCGGTAAGATTCGGCAAAGAAAAGTCCAAAACCGGTAGTAGGTATCTGCACTACGTTGAGTATTGGGGGCGTGACGATTGACTGAATTTCAACATCAATGTGCCGTTTTTAAATGGGCTGCGCAGCCGTCAATACGCGCGCAGCATCCATGCCTCAAGCTACTGCATCACATCCCTAATGGCGGAAGACGGGACAAGATTGAAGCCGCGAACCTAAAGCGGCAAGGCGTAAAGCCCGGAGTGCCCGATCTGCATCTGCCCGTTGCCCGTGGTGGGTACCATTCGCTTTTCGTCGAGATGAAGGACGAGGACGGGATGCCTACAATAGAACAAAAATGGTGGGGCGTCGAGCTTGCATTGGAAGGCAACTACTGCGAGGTCTGCCATGGTTGGGAGAGCGCGGTCAGGGTGATTGAGTGGTATCTCAACCTAAAGGGTGGTGCGCCATGCTAACCGACAAAGAAATCCTTCGCCTCTACTGGGGGGGGGCTGACAATCAAGCGCCTGACCGAAATGGTCCGCAGCACCGAAGACTGCACACTCCGTGAAGCCAGAGCCCGGGTGGAACGGGTGATATATGAAAGTCAACGCAAGGTGGTGACAACACATGAGGGGCAAAAACTGGACACCGCAGGAATATGAGTATCTGCAGGAGAACTGGGGAAGGACATCCCTCCCCTCCATTGCAGCAAGTCTTAATCGTAGCACCAACGCGATTAAAATCAAGGTTGCCAGATTAGGCTTAGGTGCCTTTCTCGATAACGGCGACTATGTGACCTTTAACCAACTGCTGCACGCATTGGGCGTTCAATGTGGGTACGGATACAAGCCAACGAGTTGGATCAAGAACCGCGGGTTCCCGGTGAAATATAAAACCGTCGAGAACAACCGCTTCAGGATTGTATACATAGCAGACTTTTGGAAGTGGGCAGAACAGCACCGCACATTCATCGACTGGGCAAAATTTAAAACGAATTCCATTGGAGCCGAACCTGATTGGGTAAAGGCGCAAAGAAAAATAGGAGTCATCGCTAAGAGCAAATATCGCACAACCCCGTGGACAGTCGCTGAGGACAACCTGTTGAAGATGTTGCTCAAGCAGCACAGGTATGGAGGCAAAGAGTTGTCGGAACGCCTGATGCGGACAGAGGGGGCAATACAGCGGCGTATATGTACCTTGGGACTGATGGAGCGTCCGGTCAAGGCTGACAATCACAACAAATGGTCAGATGATGAGTATCAGAGACTGGGTGAGCTGATTAAGCAAGGTTACAGTTACGAGCTGTTATCAGAAATATTCGGCAGATCCTCTAAGGCCATCAGAGGTCGTGTGTACTGGATGTATCTCACAGAGGACCTCGACAAAGTGCGTGGCATTATTGGCAACGGCCGGTGGGGTGACAACCGACCGGAGAGACCCATCAAGCACAATACGCTGAACACTTCAGAGCGCGAAGAAGTTAGAAACCTCGCATCAGCCCTTGCTGGGCTACTTAAGGGAATACCTAAGTCTCACTTTGACGATTGCGACTATTGGCAAAAAGATATGTGTCAGCATTGGGATGGATCCTGCACTGCCGGTGAGACCAACTGCGATACTTGCACCAGTTTCGCCCGGATAAAGGAGCAGTACTGCCGCCGGTGCGGTGTGACGTATTACGAACGACAAGTAAGCGATATGTGCGTTAAGTGTCGCAAAGCCAGGAAGAAGCAGGCGCAGCGAAAGTTTGCTGTCCTGAGTAGAAAAGGAGCGTGAACCTAGATGAACGAACAAGATAAAATCATACAAGCCGTAAAGGCAGAACGTGACCGCCAAGATACTAAGTGGGGAGAACAAAATCACCCGCCTATGTTTTGGACGGGAATCCTAGGCGAGGAATTTGGCGAGCTGTGCGAGGTCATCAACGAGACGGTCTTTGACAACGGCACCGATAAAGGTGGCTATGATAATATGCGCACCGAGGCAATACAGGTTGCCGCTGTTGCAGTCGGGTTCCTGGAGTGTCTAGAGCGTAATAAGGCTGTATGGGGATTATCTAAGCAGGAGGTACCGCCTAATGCCTAAACTACTAACGATAATCCTAACCATCGCCGCAATAGCCCTCCTCCTGACCGTCACCGCATACGCCGCCCCCACAGACGACCTCACCGCACCGTACAACGTCCCCACAGAGGAGCAGCTTGCCGGAGCCCTACGGCATGACCTCGTCCAATATGCCGGCGCATACCTCGAGGCAGCGGAGCGGTACGGTATCAACGTGTATTTCTTGGTGGCGAAAGATGCCCTTGAAAGTGGCTGGGGGCGATACCGAGCCGCACCTAACAACCTCGGGGGATGGACGGCAAACGACGGCGGGTACATGGCGTTTGATTCGGTCGAGGACTACATAGACCACACCGCACGTAATCTGCGAGACATGTACCTGTCGCCCGATGGGATATATCACACCGGCTACACACTGGCTGACGTCGGGCACTACTACAACGGGTCTGACGAGTGGATTGAGGCTGTTGCGGGGATTTGGGCGATGATTGAGGGGAGGTGCGCCAATGCCTAAAATCACAATAACCGTTACGATACCAAGCGGCGAGACCTGTACAGGCTGCCGGTACCAGACGATGGGA
This sequence comes from Bacillota bacterium, assembly GCA_023443315.1. Classification (GTDB taxonomy): domain Bacteria; phylum Bacillota; class Clostridia; order Oscillospirales; family Ruminococcaceae; genus Acetanaerobacterium. The sequence continues at coordinate 9,896 of JAEZVA010000064.1, forward strand.
AACGATGACTGTCTACTGTTTGGAGATAGGCGCATACGGCACAACGGGGATTATCTCAAGTGCGCAGCATGTGAGGAGGCTGACCCATGTTAGTATTCAGCCGAACCAACTTTGAGGCACACGCCCCTGTGTCCATCAAACAGTTGATACCCGACACACACCGGGAGGTGCTGGACGGTAAGCCGGTGTTATTGCGGGATGATGGATATTGGCATGTGGAGTACATCGTTGACGGTGAGCCGTATTACCTGTACCCGGTTTATTCGGAGTGGTGTGAGGAGCGTGAGCAGAATGGATAGACTGACACCTGAACATTGGAGAAATTATGACCCGTGGGAAATGTGTGAGTTGGGAAAGGATTGCAAACGATCCTGCGTCAATAACGGGGCATGGTGCAAAGTGGCTATCAAACTGCGCCGCCTCGCTGCCTACGAGGACACAGGACTAACGCCAGAGGAGATTAGAGATAGCGTAAAGCTGTTACAACGCACTGCAACTAACTACGAGACATCGGTTAAGATGCACGGAATAACAACACAGTTATTAAATCGCGCTAGTGTTGACCTCGCCCGCCTTACTGCGGAGAGGGACGCGGCGGTGTCGGAAATGAAAAGAATTGTCGATGCGGTCCGGGAGGCGCATTGCGACGAAACTTGTTGCTTTGCGTGTAAATATGATTACGATACAAGCATTACAGATACAGGGGATTACGCTTGTGAATGCCCAGGATTTGAGAGAGATGATTGCTTTGAATGGCGCGGCGTAAAGGAGGTTTTGAAATGACCGTAAAAGCGTGCGAGAGATGCGGAAAGACGTTTAACTCATATTTTTACGAAACCATGTGCTACAAATGTCAGTCTGAAAAGAACCTTGAAGATGTGAGGGAAAGCATATTGTCCGGCAAAGAGACAAGTACCGACTGCGAAAGCGAGGTAATCTGTCCGTGGTGTGGCGAAGTGATAGAAGGTGACTGCGAAACAAGCGAGTTTTACGAAGATGGTACACATGTTTTTGACTGTCCTTTTTGCGAAAAAGAATTTACCTTGTCCACAAGCGTGTCCTATACATACTCCACAGAACGAGAACTCCCAGACTATGTTTTGCGGGAACGCGAGTACAGGAGATTGGAACGAGAGAAGTTTCTTGCTCGGTCGCAGAAGGAGGCTACACCCCATGACACCTAAACTCTACTGCCTCCGCCCCGCCTGCGTCTGGCGCACTGCTGACAACGTCTGTACGTGGACGGTGTGTCCGTATGGCAAGCGAGTACAAGCCGCACCTGAAAGTCCCCCTCAGCCCCCTGCACCCCGAGAACAGGACACGGTGCGAGGCAGGAGAGGCACACCCGTAATCGGTACAGACGGCACAGGCAAGGAGCATCGGTACAGGTCAATATCCGCCGCGGCGAGAGCGCACGGTGTGAGTGCCAATGCGGTTAGCCAAGCCGTGGATGTGGGATGCAGGGCTGCGGGGATGTATTGGAGGTATGATTTATGACAGCAAAACAGCACCTGAGCAGATACCAAGAGATTAACCGAGAAATTGATGCACTAGTCGAGGATTGCGACCGCCTCAGGAGCCTCGCTGAGCGTGTAGGATGTGGACAGCTTGACGGCATGCCCAAGTCCGCTAATCCTGACCCATCCGCACAGTTTACAAGGGCAATCGAGCAAATCATCGCCAAGGAGGCTGAGATTGACCGAAGGATAGAAGCAATGATGGTTGTGCGCGATGAGATTGAGTTGACAATTGAGACGGTATCCGATGCCACACTGCGTACACTGTTGCGATACCGTTACATATGTGGCTGGACGTGGGAGCAGATAGCAGTTGAGATGCACTACAGCTATATGCACGTTTGCAGGCTGCACGGCAAGGCGTTGGGTGAGGTTAAGATGTTATAGTATGTTATCAAATTTGGCTGTAATATGTAATCATGGACAGTTGCAAGAGGTGCCGCAGACCGGGACAAAGCCGGTACGATGTGCGGGTAAATGTCAACATAGACGCAGCCTTGTAATGTCCATCACAAACAAAACCGCCTAGAAATAGGCGGTTTTCTACAAAAGTTCTCCCTAAATGTAGAATTATTGCATTATATGGTGTATAGTGTAATAAAAATGGTTTAGGGGGATCACGCAAGATGTATCGACCCAAAAGAAAAATATACTTTTACAGGCTATATGCTTTTTCCAGCGAATTTTTTTCAGGTAAAAACACGACCATACGAAAAATAAAAAATAAAACTGATACTGCAGGATATGTCAAGCAGCTCTGCAAGCAAAAATGCAAAACTTTGGAGGATGGGCAAAAAATCATTTTGCTTCCCGACGATCCAGATAAGACAGTAATGGAAATCATAGAGTTAACGGAAGACTGGCTTTTTGCGAGGATTGGAAAGGAGGAGGATATAAATACCCTGCTTTTCAGACATAATCGTACTTCAAGAAGTTCAAATATCCCCGTTCCTCCGGAGCAACATGCCGAGAAGTGCACATATTTTTTTGTGGATTTTGAGACTTGCTTTATTTCCTTTTTAGCAATCCAAGGTGCGCCACGGTGTAAAACCTTGTCAGGGTTTATGAATCTCCTCGAAAATGGGGTGTCTTATCGGGTTGAACCCGTCTGCAACAAAGATGCAATTAGCATGCTGCAGAATAAAAAGCATCTTAAATCATTAAGTGTAACAGTTTCCGTTCCCCCGGACAAGCTACTGGGACTGGATGGAATCGGATTGAGCAAGAAGGATTTCGTTTCACTAAAGAACGTTAGCTCAGTTAGTATTGGATTATCGATTGTAGGAGACAGGACAAAGGGCATTGTAAGTACAGAGACGGAAGTGGACGTCCCTGATCGACATGCCTTGTTGAATCTTTTTCGAAAAATATCAAGGCAGGGAAAGATAAGGCAGGCAAAAGTGAAAGCGTTTGATGTAGGTGAAAAAGTAACTGAGTATGACTTGATAGATGATCTTGTAACCGAGCAAATCGATCTTCCCAAATTATACGACGAAAAAGAATACATCGAAGCATTAAAATACGCCATTCAGTCAGCATATAATAGCAGAAAGGAACAACTGCTAGCACAGTCTCGATGAGTTTAAGGAGAATATAGATGAAATGGTTAAGAGTGAACTGCAAGATCCTCATCTTACTTGTTTTTAGTATAACAAGTGTAATTTTGTGGTACTGCAATTTAGATAATCCACAAGCAAAACTTCTTGAACTTTATGAGAATCAAGATATTCACTTTAACGTAGCGTCAATAAATGCTATTTTTGCCGGATTTTTATTCACAAGTTTCGGGATTCTTTTATCACTACTTAGTAAAGACAGCGTTAAAAGGCTTTGGGATAATGGCTATATGGATTGTGTTTGTAATTCCATTATTCTGGGGATATTCTTTCATATAGCTTCAATCATTTTCTCATTGCCTGGAATATTTGACTTGTTGACTAATGAAAACAGCATACATGCCATAACATTTTTTGAGATAGCTACCTTGTGTTTTGGAGTTGTTTTATTTATTTTGAGTACTGTAGAACTTATACAAGCATTTAAACAATTCAAAAAAGGTGACGAGTAAAGTTTCGCGTAAAGATAAGACAAAAAGACGCCCCATCACGGAGCGTCTTTTCCTTTTGCCTATTCAGTCTCGGTTCTTACCTTTTTTCCGTATAATTATTATAGCGGTACAAATCAGTACGACGGGTAGAATGATTATTAAAATAATCTTAAAAAACACCATCATCATTTCGGTCGTAACCACTTCCATTTTCTCTTCCTCCTCACGGATCACACACGCTGCATGCACCATACCCTTGCGCCCTTGCGTTATCTAAAGATATTGATATTTTGCTTTTCTTGAGGTACCTACAGCCACTTCGATGATATTTCGCACCCGTCTTCGTAATATAAACGGTAATTGACTTATTTTCACTTTGTTCAGCCTGGGATACATATTGACCTTCATACCCTGTTGGCTCACACACGCTACAAGGGGTATATCCTTGACCAACTGCTTCTGAAAGGTATATGTCAATACAGCTTTTGCTTAAGTACTGGCATCCCAAGCAATGGTATTTAGCACCGGTTTCTGTCACATATACTATTTCGTCCGAATACTCAGCCTGCGCAGCGTAGGTGTTATCATTTTGAACAACAGTTGATGACTGAACTTTTGGCGCTGAAGACGCTTTACTGCTCGCAGCCTTTGAGCTTGAAACAGCTGAACTGCTTGGAGCTTCGGAACTGACTATCTCAGTTGAGCTGCTTAGTGAGCTGGTTGAAATAGAACTCACAGCAATAGAACTGTATTCAGAAGAGCGCACACTTGAAATTTCTTCGAAAAACACCTCTTCGTTAGCCGATGAAGAAGCATAATTGTCTAGGAGAAGCAATGCCGGGAGGCAAGAACTAAACAGCAAGGCAATTGAAATAACCAATGATAGCAAGAGTAGACATCTCTTTTTCACAATTCCCAACCCCATTACATTATTTTCTATAATTCTACAGGGAATGTTTTCTAAAGTCAACAAAAGGATGTGATTCCGATGCCAAAATTGAAAAACTTTAAACACGAGCGTTTGGTGCAGGAGTATCTTGTTGACCTAAACCAGACACAGGCTGCTATCCGAGCCGGTTACAGCACAAAATCAGCGAATCAGCAGGCGTCGGAGCTCTTTGCAAAACCGAATATCCGCGCGCGTGTAGAGGAACTGATGGCCGACCGCTCCAAACGCACCGGAATCAACGCCGATCGGGTCGTCCGAGAGCTTGCCCGCATCGCCTTTGTCAATCCGGTAGAGGTGGTAGACACCAATAGCGCAACCGTAAAGGACGACGCCTCGGAGGACGATACCGCAGCAATCGCCTCAGTCAAGGTAAAGGTGGTCACCGGCGACTTTGACAGCGTGGAACGAGAGGTGAAATTTGCCGACAAGCTCAAGGCGCTTGAGCTGCTGGGCAAGCACCTCGGGATGTATACTGATAACGTGCATTTAACTGGCGACGTGGGGGTGGAGATACTCAATGACATCCCAAAAGACACGGGTTAAGCTAACCGATGCCATCGCGCCCTCCTTCTACTCCCTGCACTGGGACATCACCGACGGGCTGCACACCTATTACAAGCTTTCAGGAGGACGTGGATCCACTAAATCCTCCTTTGCGGGCTTGGAAATCATCCTCGGTATGATGGCTGACGGCAACGCCGGGCGGCATACCAACGCCGTAGCCTTCCGCCGGTACAAGGACAACCTACACGACAGCGTTTATGAGCAGCTTGTGTGGGCAATTGATAAGTTGGAGGTCACACACCTCTGGAAGCAGACCATATCCCCCCTTCGCCTCACCTACCTGCCTACCGGGCAGGTTATTTTATTTCGCGGTGCGGATAAAGTGGTTAAGAGCAAGTCCATCAAGGTATCCAAGGGATATATCAAATACCTGTGGTTCGAGGAGCTGGACGAATTTGAGGGCGCGGAGAAAATCCGCTCAATACAACAGTCAATCATAAGAGGCGGTGAGAAATTCACCGTCTTTTATTCATACAACCCACCAAAATCCCAACGCAGTTGGGTAAACGACCCTGTGCAATGGGACAGACCTGATACGATATCGCACCACAGCGATTACACAACGGTGCCCCGGCATTGGCTGGGCGAGCAATTTATCGTGGATGCGGAGCATTTACGTGACACTAAACCCGATTCATACAAGCATGAGTACCTGGGTGAAGTCACCGGCACAGGCGCAGAGGTGTTCACAAACCTTACAAATCGCCCGATTACCGCCGGAGAAATCAAGTCCTTTGACCGCATCCGGCGAGGGCTTGACTGGGGCTATGCCTCCGACCCGTTTCATTACGCCGAGTGCCACTACGACAAGACGCGCAAACGGCTGTACATTTACGCTGAGATACACCAGGTGCGGCTCAGCAACCGCGCATCCGCCGCGCTGGTGAAGCAACACAATCCATTGAATGCAGAGGTTGTATGCGACAGCGCAGAGCCCAAGTCTATTGCGGACTACCGCGAATACGGCTTGCGGGTACGTCCGGCGCGCAAAGGACCCGATAGCGTCGATTATGGGGTCAAATGGCTATCAGAGGAGCTGGAGGAAATCATCATCGACCCGGAACGCTGCCCCAATACTTGGCGAGAGTTCTACGGATACGAGCTTGAACGCGACCATAATGGGAACTTTAAAGCCGGTTATCCAGACAAGGATAATCACTCCATCGACGCTGTGCGGTATGCTCTAGAGGACGACATGCGGAAATCCGGCGGAAAATTTATCAACGTTGAATTATAGGGGGAAATAAACTATGGACCAGGATTTGATGCTGGAGTATGTTGATCGATGCGTGAACGGTTTTTATGAGGCATGGGAAACGGTGAGAGACTTCATTGAACTCTTTTTGACAACACTGGCTGAGATTATGTCATCCTTCTGGGAATACCTTCGTAAGCTTTATCGGAGAATCCGTAGGGAACAACTCACACACGGAATCCTGCACTGTAAGGGGTGGCGATTTCGTCTTTACTTTGCCAAACGCCTGTTTCGGCTGCTATTGCGGAGGGATGACACATGCTGACAAACTTAAACTGGCTTACCGACGGGGCATCATATCCCCCGCCCTCGGAAAAGGAGCGCATCGAGCAGTACAAACTCAACGAACAGCTTTTCCTTACCCGGCATGCCGAGGCGTGGAAAAGCGACTTTGAGGAAATCGCCCGACGCCTCCGCAAAAAAAACCATGATGTAAATACGGTTATAAACTATCAGCAGTTGCTCTCTAAGAAGACTGCTGATTTTGTTTGTGGCGAACCGCCCACGCTTGAGACGGAGCAGAACACGGACGCATTGTCTAAACTCCTTGAACGGCAGCGTTGGGGCGTGCGTCTGTATGAGGCTATTATCGACGTCAGCCGCTACGGCAATGCGGTACTTAAGTTTGTCGGTGATGGGCTGACCGCTGTTTCTCCTCTCTACTGGTACCCGGTAGTTGACCCAGCAGACCTTAAGACAATCACGCATCACGTTATCGCATACCCAATCACACCAGATGGCAACGGCAAGATGACTGAGCTTTATGTGGAGATACACACGGCAGGGACTATCGAGACCCGTCTGTACGGATTTGATGAGGACAAACGCGAGATTGGCAAGTTGCTCAAGTCCGTGCGCGCTGGTACGGGGTTAACCGATTTTGCCGTGCAGGCATTGACCAACATCACCCACAGCGGCAGTGTATTTGGTGTGGATGACTATGTAATCATCAACAGCATCGTGGCGGCGATTATGTGGCGCCTTCGTTGCATTGACACGGTGCTGGATAAGCATAGTGAGCCTAGCCTTAGCGGTCCCAAGGATGCGCTTACATACGATGAGCGCACGGGACGGTACTTTCTTGACCTCGGCAACTACTTCGCTCGAAATACCCGTGACGACCCGGACGTGCAATACATCACGTGGGATGGTAGCCTGGAATCGGCATTTACCGAAATCGACAAGCTACTCCAACAGCTCTACACGCTGTCCGAGATGGGGCAAGCACTGATGGAGGGCGGCGGCGGAGGCACAGCAGACAGTGGCACGGCGCTAAAGCTACGCATGGTGGCGCCGCGCACCAAAGCGGCGCGTATTGCCGGAATGAACACCGCGACCATCAAGCAGATTATCGTCATGCTTGCTGGACTAAACGGTATTGCCCTCGACTATGACGGGCTGACGCTCCACTGGAACGACGGCTTGCCTGTCGATGAAGTAGAGCAGGTAAACACCCTTACAACCGCTACCGGCGGCAAGGCAATCATGAGCCAGTACGCTGCCATGAAGCGCCTGGGGCTGTCTGATGATGAGGTAGAAGCGGAGCTTGAGCAAATGGCAGAGGAACAAGCTGCGTCTACCCCGCCGGTGCTCACTGTGGTTGACCCGCACGACCCGATTGACCCACACGAGGATAATACAGGCGGTGAGGAGTAATGCCCAAGCCTACGCAGCAGGAGCTTAAAAACCTTGTAAAGCTGTTCCTGGCGGCGCGTGACCAGCTGATTGACACCGTTATAAACTATCGCGGCGTTGGTACCAAGGTGTACGCCAACACTATCCTCAAGCAACTGGAAAAGCAGCTGAAACGCATGGAGCGGCAATCAGCTTACTACGTTGAATCTGTTATCCCCGTCGAGTACCAAAAAGGGCTTGACGAGGTGTACGGGTACTTTAAGCGCAACAACCTGATGATGTCCCCACCAGCTGCTTTTGCACAGCTCCACGGCGACATGATTTACATGGTCGCCCGCGAGATGCAATACCAAATCGGGCAGGGATTGGAGCAAGCAGGACGTCAGGTTATCCGGTACGTCGAGGACGCCCGAGACGACGCACTACGCATGGCGGGGTTGGAGGCGACCGGCGAAAAGCTGGCATCCGGCTCTACTGTCCGGCAGATGCAGCAAAACCTAGTCAATAAGCTGCAGTCGCAAGGGTTTATGACTGTGCAATATGGCTCTGGCTCCCGGGCATACCAGGTATCGCTCGACGCTTACGCTGCCATGGTGGCAAGGTCAACCACGCGCGAGGCGGGCAACCTTGCCCGTGAGACGCAGCTGACTGCAAACGGTTATGACTTAGTACGCATGACTTCGCATTATCCGACCTGTGAGATCTGTACGCAATTTCAGGGGCGAGTGTATAGTATCTCAGGCAACGATAAGCGGTTCCCTCCCCTGTCTCGGGCGTTTTCGTCCGGCTACCGCAACATCCATCCCAACTGCCGACACAGCGTACACCCATATGTCGAAAGCCTGCAGAGCGAGGAGGATTTAGCAGCCGACATTGCCCGCAGCAACCGCCCATTTGAGGACAATCGCCCTGACGCTGAGCGTGCACTGTACAACAAGCAGCAGGCGCAGAACCGGCAGATACGACAAGACCGGTACCAGTACGAGCGGTACAAGGCGAGGCTGGGAGATGATGCTCCAAAAAGTTTTCATGCTTTTCGGAAGCTAAAAAACGCCGGCGGTGAGAAATGGGATGTTCTACAAGAAAAATATAGGAATCACTTGTACTCTCAGGATTATTCTGATATAGTGGAGATGAAAGGAAAGCTCACTAATTATCAGGTAAGGCGTTGGTACAAGACGCATGATGAGAGCATTCCAAATCTGATTGATACATCCCTACCCCTTGAATCACAAGCGCGGCAAGCCCACACCTTGCGAAATCAATACCGTACACAGGCGCGTGATTTAATGGAAGACCAAGAGGCGCGTAAGCTACTGGACAAAAGCAATCCTAACGTTGAATTCGAGGTTCTTCTCGCAGACAAAAAGGTTAGAAAGAATTTGTCACATGATGAGGCGCTACGCGATATCATCAAGACTGCGTCGAAGACAAACCCCCGGGTCAACAAGCAGTTCGGATTGGAGGAATGACAATGTTTCGCTACGATATTTGCAACGAACCGAACGAAGAAGTTTTTGCTCTACAGTGTGAAGCTTTGGAAAAACGTTTGCCTAATTTAATCAAGGGTCGCCTCATTCACGATGTTGATGATTCGAAAGTCCAACCATACGAGTTTGAAGGCAAGGCAATCTCTGTTCACAATAGCTACTACCTCGGTGCCGTGTATATCGAATCAGAAGTTGACTTAAAGCCTTTATTCTCATAAAAACCATCCTCTTTATTCGAGGGTGGTTTTTTCATGCCCCAGTAATCCCAGCGCCTGATGCGCTGATTACAAATACAAACACAAGCGCGGCCTGATGGCGGCGCTATTTTTGCGGCTTGATGCCGCGCAAAGGAGGACTAAATCATGTCTAAATTAACCAATCCGCTGCGAATCAGCATGCAGCACTTTGCAGAGGGTGGAGATCCGCCTCCTGCAGCATCGCCCGCAGCACCTGCCGGTGACGATAGCAAAACCTACACCGCAGACTATGTAAGAGCTCTGCGGCAGGAGGCAAAGGATCACCGCATCAAGGCAAGCGGGTTAGAAAAATCCCTCCGTGCCGCCCTTGGGCTCAAAGATGATGAGGACATCGGCGACATCGGGCAACGCCTGACCGCGCGCGAAGCAGCTACACTCAAAGTCGCGAATGACCGCTTGATAGCGGCAGAGCTCAAGGCATTGGGTGGATACGACCACAAGTTGCTTGCAAAACTGATTGACCTGTCAGCCGTCAAGGTAGACGAGCAGGGCAATGTTACAGGCGTCAAGGAGGCGGCAGAAGCCGCCGCAAAGGAGTACCCTGTCGTGCTTAAGGACGCGCCTCCCCCGGCAGACCCCAAAGTCCCCGGTTCGGGCGGCAACCCTCCGCCCCCACCTGGAGCCCCGAAAACGCCGCTACCCAGCGGTACCGTAATTTTTTAATAACGAAAGGATGATTTTGAATGGCAAGAACCAAGGCGATATCCCTCCTGCAGGCTGCCGCCACAAAGGCTGACCTTAAGGAAATCTACGGCATTGTCATCGACAATGTGCAGAAGGACACCCTGTCCGGCGGTCTGAAATCTCAGGCATACACCGGCAACCCCGCCGCAGGCTCTGTAGAGTTTAAGCGGTTTGTAAACAGCGCATCCAAAGCATATGGCACCGCTCGCGCTGCGGCACAGGGTGAAGTAATCACCGCACCCCCCGTGACCGTCAACGTAGACATCCACCGTGAGATTGTGGAAGAGTGCGCAAAGTTTGACCTCGATACATTTGGTGTTGGTGCTATCATGGCGCGGCGTGCTGCAAACCACATCGACGCCATGGTGTCCGAGCTCGACATTGCGTTTTTCGCAGCTGCCGCAACCGCCGCCACTGCGGCGACTACCACAGCCACGACCGCAGCCGGAAAGCTCGAGGAGGCGGTTATCGCCCTCGAAACTACCAAAAACGATTATGTGCGCGGCATCCCCCGCAACATGATTGCGGCGGTTGTAACCCCCATTTTCTATAGCGAAATCCGCACCGCGCTTGACAGCCTCCCTGCATCCAACGTAGACACCGCAGCTGAGGAGTTTGCAATGTACCACGGCATCCGTGTGTATAACGGGCTTAATCTGCCTGATGGCGTTGACGCTATCGTAATGGCGGTTGGCTCCGTGGCGCAGCCCGTGGTGACAAACCAGTACGGCGAGCCCGAGAAAATCCCGCTGTCCAACGACTTTGCTGTCAGCTTGTTTTACGACTACGGTGTAAAGGCGCTCACCCCCGACCTCATCTACAAGATTGAATCCACCCCGTCTACCCTGGGCGAACTGGATGTCACATCTGCAGCGGGCACAGTGGCTGTCGGCGACACTGTAATCTCTATCAACCCGACAACCCCCACAGCTGGTAACAAGTTTGTCTACAAACTCGGCACTAGCTACACGTCGTTTGCGTATGACGCGCCCCTTACTACCGGCTGGACAGAGCTTGACCACGAGGATGTCGTTGCCGCTGGCGCAAGCACCAAGATTACCGTTGCTGAGGTTACCGCAGACGGCAGAGCCCGCAAGCGCGGCATCGCTGCACTCGTCAAAAAGACCTCGTAACGGGGTGATGCGTTATGACTGTTGGTACTGACACCTACGTATCCGTAGCAGCTGCAGATGCCTATATCACATCTCATTATCGCGGTAACAACGCTAACCGCGTCAGGTGGATGACCTTGTCCGATGAGGATAAGGTCATCTTGCTTGTTGCTGCATGCGCAGAGATGGATACGCTGCCCTACCAAGGGCGCAAGGCATCCCATGACCAGCAACTCGCCTTCCCGCGCCTACCACTGCAATACGGGCGCTCACAGGAGCCGCCTGTGGACATCAAGGCGGCGCAGATTGAGCTTGCGCTTTGGTTGTCGGACGACGACAAGCACGCCAGCGCAGAGCAGCGACAAGCCTTGCAGGCACAGGGGGTGGATAGCTTTAGCCTCGGCGACCTAAGCGAGACTTACGCCGCTGGTAGCAAGTCCAACCATCCAGCACTCCTGTGCCCAAAAGCGGCTCGTCTGCTTGCTCGATATCTATCTGGGGGGTATGCGACATGCTAGGCGCATACCTCAATCAGACAGCACTCTATCGCCCCTGTACGGGCACTGACGGGAGAGGGCAGCCGATATACGGCGATGCAATCTCCTTGCCCTGCAGGCGACAATCAAAGGCTCAGAACGTACTCACAGCGACCGGGCAGACTATCCGCACACAGCACGTCTATTACCTGCTTAACCAGATTGCCGAGGGCGATATGCTCGACGGCAAGATTGTAATGGGCGTATCGGAGTGGGAGGGTCTGAACGGTAAACCGATCGGCTACAAGGCGGTGATGTAATGGCATCCGGCATCAAAATCAAGCTTAATAGCAAAGCACTCGACAAGCAGATTGAGCAGGCGATGAGACGCAACCCCAAGGAAACCGTAAGGGCTGCGCAAGATTGCCTGCTGGAGCTTGCCGGACGCAGTGCATCAATCGCACCCGTCGATACCGGCGACTTGCGCAACGATTGTACGGCGGAACTTAACGGGCAGACCATATTTTCCCGCAAAGCACCGACCACATCAACAGTATCACCCGGGCTATCGGCGGTTGGCTCTGTCGGGTATGACCTACCGTATGCGCTTAAGCAACATGAGGAGCTGGGATACAGCCATCCCATGGGAGGGCAGGCAAAATACCTTGAGGCTCCGTTTAACGCGCTCGAAAAGGCGTTCATCGCGCGAATGGAGAAGGTGGTGGATAAAAGTTTGAAATGAACATCCTTGATAAGCTCGCTATGGTGCTCAACAAGCCGAATGTGGTGATGGGTTTTATGCCTACCAAGCCGGATGCAATCATTGCACTGTTTGAGTACAACCCTCCCCCGCCCGACCACTCCTTTGGCGGCACAGACTACAGCCACAACGTGCAGGTGCGCGTAAGAGACACGACAGCGGCGACCGCTTATGCTACGACTGAGGCGGTCGCCAATAATTTAGACCGATACCACGACGCGGATATCAGCGTTTTACAGTCAACTGCAATCCTCGATATTGGGATGGATGACAACAACCCCCCGCGTCAGGAGTATACGGTCAACTTTACTGTAAGGAGGTATTAACCTATGGCTTTATACACGGGCGTAACCGGCAAGCTCAGCATGAAAAAGGGCAGCTCCACAGCTGTTGACATCGTTCATATGGCGAGCTTCAACGTGGAGATGTCCAAGGAAATCCTTGAAGTTATCAGCTTCGGCAACGACTACAAGGAGAAGGTGCCCAGCGTCAAGGATTGGTCTGCATCCGCTGATGGCTCGGCGGACTTTGCCGCAGACGGCGGGCAGAAGATGCTGCTGGATGCATTTGAGGACGGCTCCAAGCTGACGGGCAGCTTCTACCTGGACGCAACCACATTCCTGCAGGGCGACTGCTACGTGGAGTCCCTGTCTATTGACCATGCCGCCGACGGCAAGGCGGACATCAGCATCAGCCTTGCTGGTAGCGACGCGGTAGTGCTGACCGTACCCTCTGGCGGCGAGTAACAGGCAAACCAAATATCACGGGGCGGGTTAATTCCCGCCCTCACTTTTTAGGAGGACAATAACATGTTTATAACTGTTGGCGATAAAGAAATCGAGCTGTCCACGAAACTTGGCGTGGCTGCGGCAATTGAAAAGAAATTCAAGCTGCCTCTCACTCAGGTGTTTGGGCGGATTGGCGAAGCAGAGATACCAGAGTTGACCGGGGTGTTATCCATCGCTGCCGGGAAAACCAGCGACCCGTCATTTGCGGGTGAGCTTCTCGACAATTGGGACTACATTGAGCTGCAGACCGCTGTACAGGAGCTACTTGCAAAACTGATGTTTAGCGGCACCCCCGAGCAGGTAGAATCCAAGCTTGAAAAGTTCCCCGCGAGTGATGAGGGAAAAAACGCGATACGGGAGCTGTTGGGTCTGCCGAAGCTCCCGAGTACCTCTACAGCGAGCAATTAGTCCAGACCGCCTATGCTGTCGGCATACACCCTCCACAGCTCCGCGACATGGAACTGTGGGAGCTCTACGCATGCGTTGACGCTTACAACAAGCGCCAGAGTGGAAAGAGCAAGGAACAAATCGCAATATGCTGGCAGACGGCAAACTTTGTAGGCGCCGCCTTTGCAGGTAAGCTCAAACCGCTTAAGCGGTATATCAAGGACGAGACCAAATCCGCCGCGCCGAAGGTCAGCAAGGACGAATTTGAGCGGCGGTTAAAAGCGGCACAGGAAAGGAGGGCAACGGATGGCTCTTAAAAAGCTTAGCGTTGAGGTCGGCATGAATACCGCGCAATTCCAACGAGGATTGAAAGGCATGCAATCGGGGCTAAACGGCATGCAGTCTGGTATGAAAGCCATGCAAGGCAGGACGTCTGCATTGTCGAGTGGACTGCAGACCATGGGGAGCAGTGGCACTACAGCTATGTCGGCGCTTAAGATGGGCGCAGTTGCTACTGCCGCCGCTATTGCTGGCGTTGTGGTTGTGCTCAAAAAGCTGCTTGATGGGCTGCTTGCCCTCCAGCAAGCGTTTGCCACGTTCGAAAGCAGCGTGTACCGGGTTAATAGTTTGTTTGGCGAATCGGCGAAGTACATCCAGTATTTTGCGGAGAACACGGCTAAGTCGCTCGGCATGTCAGAGAGTGCGGCGTATAGATACGCAGCAACATACGGGGGGCTTTTTAAGGCGATTACAAAGGACGCACAGGAGAATGCCAAGGTCACCATCGCCACATTAAAGGCGTCTGCCGTAATAGCGTCCAAGTCTGGACGCACCATGGAGGATGTCATGGAGCGCATCCGCTCCGGTTTGCTCGGCAACACCGAGGCAATTGAGGACCTTGAAATTCATGTCAATGTCGGAATGTTGGAGATGACCGACGCTTTTAAGAAGATGGCGAATGGTCGCAGTTGGGAACAGCTCACTTTTTATGAGCAGCAGCAAATCAGACTGCTTGCAATCCTCGAGCAGTCTCACAAGCAGTTCGGGGATGAAGTATATAAGGGCAGCGCGTTTGCTTTGCAATCCTTAGCCAGTGCATTTGAAAACCTTAAAACTACCGCAAGTAAATTTGTGGATGCGGCGTTACGTCCAATAATTCAGGGGCTTGCCCAGCTTGTGCAGTGGGCTGCAAATGCCCTTGCCACTTTAGCCGCTTTATTTGGGCTAGAGATTGATTACAGCAGTGGTTCTACCTCTGGCACCGAATCACAGACCTCTGCGCAGGATGCTTTGACCGAAGCGGTCGAGGGCACTGCAAAGGCGCAGCAAAAACTTGCTGGGTTCGACGAGTTGAACACTTTACCAAAGGCGGCAAGCGGCGGGGGCGGTGGCGCAGGAGTAGGAGACACCCCATTTTCGGTTATTGGTGAGCCCGACTATAAAATCTCCGAGCCGGACATGTCTTGGGTTGATAAGGTTAAAGAGAAGTTTGAGAAACTAAAGACTTTGTTTGAGCCAATTATCACTGCACTCAAGCATGCTTACGAAATTATAAAGCCTAAGATTGAGGCGATAGTTGATACTTTCAAGAGGATTTGGAAAGAGCTTAAAGAATTCGCGGAGCCGCTGATGAAGTGGTTTAAAGAAAGTTTCCTGCCTTTCTTATCAACAACTATTATTGTTACCGCAGAGATAATTGCTGGTCTTGTCGACACAATCGACAAGGTTGTCACTACTCTGTGGGATAAGGTTTTAAAGCCTTTTTTAAGCGTGCTAATAACAACAATACTGCCAGTTCTAACTGAGTTAGCAACCGAAATTGTTCTAATTGTCGGTATACTTTTTGGGGCAATTAAAACGGCTTTCGATGTTGTTTGGAGCGGAGTCATCGAACCCGCCCTTGAGCTCTGGGTAAAAGTGTGGACGGATACTTGGGGCGTCATCAAGGGCGTGTGGGATGAATACGGGGCAACAACTTTTGAGAAGATTCGCGAGGCAATTCAAAAAGTCTCCGACATATGGGGTATCGCTTGGTCGAACATAAAACCCGTTATTGATAACCTCGCACAAAACATCGATTGGTTGTGGAGTGAACACCTACAACCGCTTGTTGCGAATATCGCCGAATTTGTCGCCAAGCTCGCCAACCTTGCGCTTGATGTCTACAACAATTTTTTGGCACCAATTATCAGCTTTTTTGTCACGCTGTTCGGTCCACAAATCTCAAACACCATCCAGTTCCTCGGCAACGTCTTTACAACCGTATTCGCCATTATTGGCGACGTGCTCAACACATGGGTATCAGTGCTCACCGGCATCATCGACTTCTTGTCGGGCGTCTTTAGCGGCGACTGGGAAAAGGCGTGGCAGGGCGTACAGGACATCTTCAAGGCGATGTTTGATGGCATGGTCAATATCGGTAAGGGTGTCTTAAACATCATTATCGATCTGATTAACGGCGTCACCGGCGGCATCAGCGCGATTGCGCAAGGCGTGTCAAATATCCCCGGCATGGAATGGGCGGCAAATATCAGCATCCCAAAAATCCCGAAGCTTGCCGAAGGCGGCGTGCTAAGAAAAGGACAGGTCGGCTACCTCGAAGGCGATGGCGACGAGGCTGTTGTGCCGCTTGAGAAAAACACGGGCTGGATTGACGTCCTCGCAAACAAACTCACGGCAGCCATGGGTGGTATGCAGACGGCAGGAGCCGGAAATATCACTGTGCCTGTCTACATCGGCAACGAGCTGATTGAAGAGATTGTGGTCAACGCCGGCAACAACCACAATCGCAAGGTTAACGGGAGGGGGTAAGCATTTTGGCAATGATATCAATTAACGGTTCCCCCCTCCCCAACCCATCCGCGTTTGCTGTCAGCCGCCGCGATGGTGATAGCGAAAGCACGACGCGAGACGAGGCGTGGTATCTGCGCCGTGACCGCGTCAGGGCTGGCATGTATCAAATCGAAGCAACATGGAAAGGCAAGCTTGCGATGATTAACAGCATCGCCTCTGCCCTGTCGTCCGATGAGTTTAGCGCGACGTTTTTAGACCCAACCACCGGCGGGACAGGCAATGCGACCATGTACGCCGGTGACCGCAAGGCGACACTGTTGTCTCACACGGACGATAGCGCGCCGTCGGGGAGCCTGTGGGAACTGTCCGTATCTCTTATTGAGTATTAAAGGGGTGGTACCGTGTACCCTGTCAGCGAAGCATACATAGACGCGATTAACGCCCGCACCCGTACCACACGGATGTCGGGCGTTATCACTCTGTCAAACAGCACGACTGTAAACATCACAGACGCAGACATTGTACAGGGTAGCCTGTATATTATCCGCAAGTCGGTATCGGGTAATGTCTTTGACGTTGGGTCGGTCGTAGCCTCAGAAATGGGCTTGTCACTGCTCAACTACGGCGGCACGGCTTACGCGCTGTCCGGCGCAAGCATAGCCCTATCGTGGGGCATAGAAACCGCAGACGGGTGGATTGATGTCCCCCTCGGCATATGGCGCGTAGACGATGCAAAGCGTAAGCAGCGTATCGTAGCGGTCAAGGCATTCGACGGCATGATGCAGCTCGACAAAGACCTTGTGGGCGTCACCAAGACCGGCACGCCTTACACGCTCATTGCGTCGCTGTGCGCCAGATGCGGTGTGACACTCGGCATGACTTCGGCGCAAATCGCAGCCCTACCAAACGGCACAATGCCGTTATCCATCCCCGACAAATCATCCATTGAGACCTGCCGCGACCTGCTCATGTGGATTGCACAGCTAACCGGCACGTTTGGTTGTATTGACCGCGCGGGGCTGCTGGCGCTAAGACCACACGGGCAAGCGAGCACGCGCAGTATCGGTAAGACGGAGCGTATCAGAGCGGACGTGTCAGACGATACGGTTCGCATCACCCAGCTTGCAATGGTCGTTAACGGCACCGCATATGTAAGCAGCACCGTTACGTGGGATGGTTTTGAGGCGACCTACAGTAGTTGGGATGAGATGGAGGGGCTTTACCCGACTTGGGTATCGATCGAATCTGCAAAACAAGGTATGCAGCTCGATGAAAATCCGCTGTTGTCCGGCAAGTCCGCGGCGCAGATTAACACCGCCCTGTCCAATCTACTCACCGCAGTGCAGCGAGTGTCGTACTGCCCCGCGTCGGTTGAGTACATCAACGACCCTGCACTCGATTGCGGGGACATTGTGACGCTTACAGACATTGGCGCACCCAGCGGGCTTAATGCACCTATCCTGATTACCGGCGGCACGTGGAGGTACAGGGGCAAGCATACACTATCCGCCGCGGGTAAGCCGTCCTTTGACGAGGGAGCGTTGCCGGTAAAATCACAGGCAGTAAAACGCATCGACAATATATATGCCGGCGGAGGCGGCGGCGAGGTAGGCACAAAAATACACATATCGCCCAATCCTCCTGACGACGATTTGATGGCTGATGGCGATGTGTGGTTGCAGTATGAGGGGTGAGCTCAATGGTTAATCTTTTGTGGAGTGTGGCGCAAAATATTCCTAGCGGGATGTGGGTCTCGGTAGCATACGGCGGTGGAATATACGTGGCTGTCTCCCCCGGTGGAGAAGTCATCGTATCACGCGACGGGAGCATATGGGAGGAATCTTTTGTCCCGGAAGGAATGAAGAAGACATGGCGTGCCGTTGCATACGGCGCAGGTGTTTTTGTTGTCGTTGGAAGCCATCGCGATGATACATTGATAGTGTCTGCTGACGGAGTGAGTTGGACTTCTTTCTCTACTAACAGCGGAGAAATCCTTTTTGAGACTGTTTTTTATGCCAACGGAAGGTTTGTTGCATCGGGCGGAACTGTCAGTAGCCCCTTAATACTAACGTCTGTTGACGGGAAAAATTGGGTTGAAACCTTGTCTGAAGGAAACTGGCGTCCGTTCGCGTTTGCTTACGGCAACGGCAAGTTTGTTGCGCTATCTAGAAACAGCAATAACTATGGCGTGTATGTGTCAAGTGACGCTTACACTTGGACACAAAGAAGCATTCCGCAAAACCAAGGTTCGTCCGTAGATGGCTGGGTAGATATTGCATTCGGAAACGGCAGGTTTGTTGTAATAGCCCGGTATGGTTCGCCTCGTGTAGTAGTTTCCGTCGATGGACAGCAATGGCAAGCCATAAGTGACACCGCGCTATTCGGTGCAGACGTAATTGCGTTTGGTCTTGGTATGTTCGTGGCGTCCAATGGAGGGTCTGTGTACACGTCCCCGGACGGTGTTGTTTGGGGTGGGGAGCAATATCTCCCCGGTCAAGCCGGCACAGACATTATTTTTGCAGACGGTATGTTTGTTTTAGTTGACAGCTCAGGCAGCATCATGACTGGCAAGCCCCATAACAGCAAAATCTACGCCAAGCAAAACGGAATCATCTACCCCGTACCGAATCCTGTTGTTAAAGTTAACGGCGAACTCAAACCCTGCCAAACCTACGTTAAGCAAGGCGGGCAAATCTATCAGATATGAGGTGATACCATGGCAAGCACAAACAAGACCACAAATCTTACGCTGTCTCAATTTTTAGGCAGCGATAAGCTGCAACGGGTGGACTACAACTCGGATATGCTGGCTATTGACGGCGCAGTCGGCGCGCTTAATGAAGGACTGTCGGGTGCGTACAACCTTGCAGGTCAGGCAAACGGAACGGCATCGCAAGCTCTTAACGATGCGAGCACTGCACAGGGTCTCGCAAACTCGGCATTAGATTTAGCTGGTCAAGCAATTTCCTTTGCCGGTCAAGCTTACGGCGGCGCTCAGCAGGCAAACGGCAGGCTTGATTATCTAACCCTAGACAACGTGCCCGACGGCGAAACGCGCAAGCTGGGGGACGCTACGAGCATCTCAGGCGTGCCGGTTGACGTCGACGGGCTTAGCGAGGGGCAGACGCTCGTGTTTAACGGTGATGAGTTTGTCCCGGCAGGCGGTGGTACCGGCAACGCCACGAGCATTGACGGCATCCCCGTTGACCTTACGGGCATGGCAGAAGGACAAACCATCGTATTGGATGATGGCGTCCTTGTACCCGGCTCCGGGGGCGGCGGAGGTGGTAGTGACGATGTGTGGCTGCCTACAGTCAGCGAAGAGGGCGTTATCTCATGGGAGAGGTCGCCATCCACTACCCCGCCAACGTCGCGCAATATCAACGGCGCACCGGGGGAGGATGGCGCTCCGGGAGCGGACGGTGCGCCCGGAGCTGACGGTGCCCCGGGTGTAGACGGCACCGACGGCGCAAAGTGGTATACAAGCGAAACCGCACCTACCGGGATAAACGAGGGCGACTACTGGCTGTCCTCCGCATCCGAGACGCTCGGCAATGTCTATGAGTATGACGGCGAGGAGTGGGAGTACAAGACCAACATCAAGGGGCAGCTGCAAACCGACGCTCTGCACTTTACCGCAACACTGGACGCGGAGGAGTGGAGCGGTACCGCCCCGTACACGCAGACTGTGACCGTCACGGGTATGCTTGCGGGGTATACGCCCATAGCGGATATGGTGCTGTACGAGGGCGACGAGGACGCACAAGAGGAATCGTGGGCGTATGTTAGCAAAATCGAAACTGGCACGGACGAGATAACCGTCACGTGCCGCAAAGAGGTGCCGACGGTAGACCTCAATATTCAGATGGTGGTGGTATAGATGGGACAGGCGATAATTAGTAGGCGGGGCGGCGGATCGCCTCAGAAAAAACAAGCTTCTGTTTATTCGCAAAACGCGGATATCGGAGCTGGTACGAGCCTGACGGTAAGTCTGCTGTCATGCGATGACGGCGATTTAATGCTAGCGTATTTTATGTGCCGCTCTGCGTATACGTTGCCGACTGGGTGGAATTTGGTTTTTGCGGAATCACTGTTAGAAAGTAGTATCACCCAATATATCGGCGTAGCCTACAAAGTCAAGTCAAGCCAGAACGGCGCAACTTTTACAATTACGCAGGAGACATTTGGCAGAATTGGGGCGCAAATTTTTTGCGTTAAAAATGCAGGTCTACCATACCAAATAGACATTACAACAACTGCACAGTGCCCTGCGTCTGGTTACCAAATGCCTGACACAAAGACACATGATTTAACTGTATGGGGCGTGCAAAGCGTTGTCTTGTCGTCATATCCCGAATATATTCTCGTAGAGCCAGCAAACATGCCGACATACCACGCTTTATCGCACTTCGCCCCAGTAATGGACGGCCAAAATCGCCTGATAACAATTTGCGATACTCTTGGAAGCACACAAGAAAAAAAAATTTACCGGCCGAATTATACAGATGGCTATCTATTTCAGCTCGTCGCAGTGGGCATCCCATACAACGCATAGGAGGACAAAATGGACAACACAATTGTTATCGCGTTAATCTCATTTGCGGGCACAGCTATCGGCAGCATAAGCGGTGTGCTTGCGTCCAGTCGGCTCACAAATTTCCGGCTACAACAGCTGGAGGAAAAAGTTAAACTCCACAACAATCTTGTGGAGCGTATGGTAACTGTGGAACAGTCTTGCAAATCAGCACACCACAGATTAGACGATATTAAGGAGGACAAATCATGAATATCAACTGGAAAGTAAGAATCAAAAACCCTGTGTTTTGGGCACAGATTGCCGTAGCGATTGTCGCGCCTATCCTGGCATCCCTCGGCTTACAGTGGACGGACATCACCAGTTGGGCAATCTTTGTCGACCTGCTCAGACAGGCTGCATCAAGCCCCGTAATCCTTGCGGCGGTCGCCGTGTCCCTATGGGGTGTCATTAACGACCCGACCACAGCGGGGCTTGCAGACAGCAAGAGGGCACTTACATACGCCGCGCCTTATAAGGACGGTGGTGAGTGATGCAACGCCTTACACTCCCCATGCAGGATTGCTATCTGACCGCAGATTACAAGCATCCTGCATACCTCAAGTATTGGGGGTTTAATCACTGGGGGTGGGACTTAGGCAACACCGATAAGACTGCCCCAGTCCTCGCCCTTGCTGACGGTGAGATTGTCCTGACTGGCAAAGACAATGTTGTAGGCAATGTGGTTATCGCGCGGTACAACAATGTTGTGGATGTGTCTGGTGTGGTACGGGACATCGTTGTGCGCTGTATGCATCTATCGGCAATCCTCTGCAAGCCGGGCGACAAGGTCAAGCGCGGTCAGGTTATCGGGCGTATGGGCAACACCGGCACTGTGAGCAGTGGGGCGCATCTGCACATCGAGTTTGACAGCGATGTGACGTACCCCGCGTATACCCCAACCGTCAAGGGCAGCAACATCCTTAAAGGAGGCAAGTCCGCAACCGTGATTGACCCCAAGCAGATATTGACTATTGGGATTGGTCAAGAGCTGACAAAGTCGAGTGTCGCGTATGCAGAGCCTGACGATATCAAGCTGCCGGTATACGTTGACCCCGCGCCTCCCTCGCCACCCGACAAAACCTACACCCTTGATGTAGCAAAGCTGCGGGAGCAAGGGTTCGGCAAAATCGAGATTAAGCTATAATGATTAAGGGGGAGCCGCGCTAAGCAGCTCCCCCTTTTTTATTTTATTGGTGAAGAATTGGTGAAGGTTTACATAACAATAAATTAAGCCACCCTGTCAAAACTGACGGATGGCTTAATTGTGCGGTTTGTTTGGTGAAGATGAATGGATTTGAACCATCGACCTCCTGCATGTCAAGCAGGCGCTCTAACCAACTGAGCTACACCTTCATATCTTGTTTATATGGACAGCTATAATATTATATCACAATTCATTACCCATTGCACTATGTACGAATAATAAAATAAACCGAGTTAAGCTTGTGCAATCTATACACATTTACCCGATTCGTTCCGCGCAAAAAGCAGGGCGTCGCTACTGTTAAAATGTATAATCCTGTGCTATAATATAATAGACAAATTATATTTCGGTAAGCGTTGCAGAACCGCAAAGGATATAAATTATGAACTATAAAATTACCGTCACAACAGACCGTGCGTCTCACAGCGTTTCGCCTCGGTGGGACATCCTGCCCGTTGCAAAACTGACCTGTACCGACGATACCATTACCCAGCCTATCTTTGCGCAGGCGGTGCTGTGTTACCGCCCGGACGACGGATTGCATGTGCGTATGTGGGCGTTTGAGACGGACAAGGCGTATTATCCGGAAGAAAGCATGCTCTGTGCGGCGTTTGCCCTAAACCCCCTGCGACCGGAGGATTATCTTTTGGTGCAGTTTGGACGCAAAGGAATTGTAAGCGCGTATACTGTTATCGGAGGCGTGCAGTCCGAGGCGGATGCCCAAGGCTTTGGTTTATCCCTCTTTTCCGGTGAGGATTTGCAGGGAGAATACTGGGGTGGCTCATTTGTTTTGCCGCAGGGACTTATGAAGGCGCGGTTTGGTGTTGCCGGTTTCTTAGGCGGAGAAACCATACGCGGCAACCTGATGCACGCAGGCAAAGCGAGCGGCAACAGCGAATATGCCACGTTGTATCCCGCAAAGGGCGATATCTCTGTTCCTGGCGATTATGGCACGTTTGAACTGATTGGATACTAGAACACATTGACCATATTACGGGAGGGAAATCGGTATGAAGGTGTTTGTGAAGGTTTTATTGTTTGTGGCAGCAGCTGCGGCACTGATGTACGGCATATACCAACTGCTTGATTATTGCTATCCGGGCACCCTTAAACGGTATTATTCCCCTGTACCCATGGACGACGACACCTATTAATCCTACATAATGCTCTGCACCTGTACCTACAGCAAAACAACTGACGGGACAGTCCGGCTTGCCGCGACTGTCCCGTTTTCTTTTTGTGCTTTATTCTTCTATTGCTGTTGACCCGGTTGCTCCAAGACGGGCTGGTTCGGTTCTTGTTGCTGCATTTCATCCAGCTTTGCAAACGACTTGCGGGAATACAGGATATAAACAAGCGAAGCGACCGCGCACAGCATAACATACAGCTCCGTGCCAAGCATACCGAAATTCTGCGTCAATAACGCAAGAGGGCTATCCAGCACACAATGGAGTGCCACCGCAAGTAAAACGTACCCAAAGCGACGCTTGCGGATGCCATATAGCACCAAGATAGAGAGCGAAACCTGTACAGTCATGGCAAATATCCGTTCGACACCGCCAACTAAAAACATGTGAGCGGGCGTGTTCACTAAAGCCGTGTACACCTGCTGAGCGGTTTCTTGCGGTAGTACCGCCGCAATCGCATCCCACTTGCCACTGTTGATAACCATGGCGTAAAGCAGGTTATTTACATAGCCTAGCCCCACCAGTAGAATTGCCTCGATTCCGCCGTGACCAAGACCGAACGCAACGCCGTCCTTCCATGCGTTACGGCGCTTAAGCAGGGTGCGGTAGCCGATGTAGCGGCCGAACTCCTCAAAGATGCCGGCGGTAAGACCCAAAAACAATCCGCCTAAAATCGGAGACGAAACAAACTGCTGAAACGCTGGAGAGACCGACGCCGCAATCTGAAGTGCTGGGATGCGTAGAATCATCTGAAACAAGAAGAAGACCCCTGCACCCACCAAAACCGGAATAATATGTATCTTTTTCTTAATACATAAAACCAGCACTAGTACCATCGGCATAACCAGTGTAATAAGCAGCGTAATTGCCATAAACACAATGGACAGCGTGCTAACCATAGAATCCAACTCCTTCAATTTCCGCCTAAATACCACAAAATGCATTGGCTTGATCTGCGAATAATTAAGCAGTGACGTTTACAGCAATTATACCACCGTATGTGGTTGGGGTCAATGTAAGGCAAACAAGTGTTTTCCCCTTGCGTGTATCAAACAGCAAGGGTATAATGGATACAGAATGATACGAGCCGCCTCTTGGCGAGACGTCGCGTCGGCTACAAAACAGCGGTTGTTATAAAATGAACTAAAGGAGCCATATGTATGATACTTGACGACTATATCAATTTTACCATCGGGCGGCAAAAGCACATTGCGCTGATTGCGCACGACGCCAAAAAGATGGATCTTGTGGAATGGGCGCTAAAGAACAAGGATATTCTCAAGGGGCATTTTTTGTGTGGTACGGGCACCACGGCGCGTCTGCTTGCCGACAAAACCAATCTGCCCGTTAAGGGCTATAACAGCGGTCCACTTGGCGGCGACCAGCAGATTGGTTCGCGGATTGTGGAAGGTGCCATTGACTTTGTCGTCTTCTTCTCCGACCCCTTGGAGTCACAGCCCCACGACCCCGACGTAAAGGCACTTTTGCGCATCGCGGTGGTGTACGACATTCCGATAGCCAACAACCGCGCAACCGCCGATTTTCTGCTCGCGTCGCGGTATATGGAAGAGGAGTATGAACGCCGTGTCATCAACTACAACAAGCGCATACTAAGCCGTTTGGAAGAGCTGAAATAGTGGTGTGAACAACTACATAACCATACAAAAGAGGGGCGAAATTCGCCCCTCTTATTTTTAGTTGCTCGGTCGCAGCTGTTCGAGCGCCGATTCAAACGCCTGTTCGGTCAGCTTGCCTTGGACACAATCGTCACGAAGCCGCTTGCTTTTCTTCTTCCAATCCGCAAACTGTTCGGCGGGCAGGCTGCCGGTGCGCATACGTGCATGCAGACGCTTGTACTCCCTGTTGTACAACGCAAGCGGCGGACATTCGTCCAGCTTGCGCGCATAGTTGTTGGTTGCCGCTATCAGCTGGCAGGGCTTGTTCTTGCCAGGCGGAATCTTATCGCAATAATCGGTGGGGTAGTTGCCCTTTAAAACAAAATATCGCCCACAGTTTTTGCACCGCTTTACGCGCAGATCAAGGGTGAGCATCTGCTCAAGCTCGAGTGAAAGCATCTCATCCAAACGCGTGAGCTCGTACTCCCACTGCACCATGGCGGGCATAACCTCGTTAAGCTCGGTAAAGGTTGCGGGCAGATTGTACGCACGTTCAAACTCGTTCGGCTCGGTTCTACCCTTCTTTTGCATTGCAGTGCATACCTCTAGGTAATGACGGTATTGTGCGGGCGGCAGACCTTCGCTTACATCGTCGGTAAACACCCCGCCCTTGCTGTCGCCCATACACAGGGTGACCCTGCGGCAAACCATCCTGCGCTTTAGCGTGTGTTCAAACTGGGTTTCATTGAGCATGCAATAAAAATAGAAACGGGTTGCAGCGGTAAGGTTCTTAATGTCCTCTTCGTAAAGTGACTGTTCAAACGCTGCTGCCACAAAGGTGCGGTACTTTTGCTGAAGAAGTTTAATATACTCAAAGTAATCGGCACACGCTTTGACCGATGTATTTAAGAGCGCGGGCAAAAACGCCCTGGTATAATGGCTTTTTGCCGCAACCTGAGCAATGGCGTCGTGCACCAGCTCACCCATTGCTTCGGCGTTGGCGCTGTTATCTTGTATCTGTTTAATTGCGTGTTCCATCTCCTGCTCAAACGTCGCCTGAATAAACTCAAGCAGCCCGTCACCGATCAGACAAGCAATGGTCGTACCAAACAGGGAATCGTCTTTTGCCAACGGACTGCCTTCGCTCTGCGCTACCGATAAAAACAGAGCCCTCGCATCGATGTCCACCGTAACCGTATGATGTAATCCGCCAAAACGGATATTCTGCGTACCCTTTTGCGTCCCTATGCTTACAACCTGCGGTGCCGTTGTTTCCATCTTTTGCTGTGCCATTCTTCCTCCCTCATGGGTAAAAATCAATACCCCATCACATCCACTAATGCAGTGCTAATCTAATATTATATTTCCGTAGTAAAATGCTACTTCATACCCACAACTTGTTTGCCGCCATAGATGAACAATTTTATCCGACGTATTCGCAAGTCTTTTATAAAGCGACAAAATGCGCTTAACTGTATTACTATTATTTTACACCAGCTGATTTCGTGCGTCAACCGCGCACAAGCGCCGCACATGAGATTATACCATGTGCGGCGCATGAAATATTTCGGTTTTATTATTTTTTTATGAGGTCTGCAAGCAGCTTCTCGGCTGCTAGCGCGTCGGCTCTACCTTTGGTCTCGCGCATGACACTGCCAAGGATGGATTTAAGGGCCTTTTCCTTGCCGCTTAAATAATCCTGCACCGCGGCGGGGTTTGCCTCTATGGCCGCCTGACAGATTGCGGTGAGAGCACCCTCGTCAATGCCCGCCATATCCTCTTTCGATACAAGCTCGCTTACCGGCTTACCAGTTTCTATCATCGCGTCCAACGTCTTTTTCGCGATGCCCATGTTAATCTTGCCGCTTTCAAGCAGCAATACAAGCTCTGCAAGCATCTCTGAGGTAATACGGAGCACGAGCTCTTCTTTGGCAACCTCAGTGGGAAGCGCCTTGAATATCTGCCCCACAATGAAGTTTGAAACGGTTTTGGGGTTACCTACCTTCGCCGCCGCTTCGTCAAAGAACTGTGCCACCTTGCGGTAGCGCACAATCAACTGTGCGTCCGCCTCGGGAATACCGTAGTCCAATATATAGCGCGCAAGCTTCTGTTCGGGTAGTTCGGGCAGCGCAGCGCGCAGGCGCGCAATCTCGTCTTGTGTGGTAAGGATGGTCACAAGGTCGGGCTCTCGGAAATAGCGGTAATCGTGTGCATCCTCCTTGCCGCGCATCGCCTCGGTCTCGCCAGTGTCGGTGTTGTAGCGGCGGGTCTCCTGCACCACCTTCTCCCCGCTTTCCAGGCAGTCTACCTGGCGGTCATACTCGTACTGCATTGCCTTTGCCATAAATGCAAACGAGTTCATATTCTTAATCTCGGCACGGGTGCCCAATGTCTCGTCGCCCTTTTTACGCACCGAGATGTTGACATCGCAGCGCAACGAGCCTTCTTGCATCTTTACATCCGAAACACCGATGTATTTCATGATAAGCTGAAGCTTTTCGACATACTCAATCGCTTCGTCGATGCTGCGGATATCCGGCTCGGTGACAATCTCAATGAGCGGTACGCCGCCACGGTTGTAATCGACATAGCTGTCGCCGCGCTCGTGCACCAGCTTGCCCGCGTCCTCCTCGATGTGGATGCGGGTGATGTTGATGCGCTTGCCGGACGACAAGGTAATGTGCCCGTTGCGGCACAGGGGTTTGTCGTACTGCGATACCTGATACGCCTTGGGCAGGTCGGGGTAAACATAGTTCTTGCGGTCCATCTTTGAGACCTCACTGATCTCGCAGTTGGTGGCAAGCCCCGCCAAAATAGCGTACTCTACCGCACGGCGGTTGAGCTTTGGCAGTGTGCCGGGCAGCCCGATGCAGATAGGGCAACAGTTTGTATTGGGCTCGGCACCAAATTTGGTGGTGCAGCCGCAGAATATCTTGGTATTGGTAGAAAGCTCGATGTGGGTCTCAAGACCCCCAACCAACTCGTAGCTCATGTTTTTCGCCCTCCTGTCCGAGTGTTCACACCTTAACGCCCATTGAGGGCTGCTTGTAGTTCTCGGAGAATTTCACGTTCTCGTACTGCCATGCGGTGCTAAGCACCGTGCTTTCGCAGAAGGTGTTTCCGATAATCTGCATTCCGATGGGCAGACCCTTTGCATCAAATCCACACGGGATAGACACGGCTGGCAGACCCGCAATGTTGATAGGAACGGTGCAGATGTCGGTCAAGTAGGTTTCCACCTGATCGATAGCGGAAAAGCCCTGCTCAAATGCGGTCATCGGCACTGTGGGCGCCAAAATCACATCGCACACCTCAAACGCGGAGCGAAACGCCTTAACAAGTGTGCCGCGCAGATTCTGTGCCTTCTTGTAGTATGCGTCATAGTAGCCGGAGCTCAGCACATAGGTGCCAAGCAGGATGCGGCGCTTGACCTCCGCGCCAAAACCCTCGCTGCGGGTCTTGCAGATCATCTCGTGCATGCCGTTGTAGCTGTCGGCGTGGTAGCCGTAGCGAATACCATCGTAACGCCCGAGGTTTGAAGATGCCTCTGCGCAGGCGAGGATATAGTAAACTGAAAGTGCGTATTTTAGGCAAGGCATATCATAATACACAATCTGGGCGCCTAGCTCCTCGTAGGTCTTAATCGCGTTCTCAAGTGCTGTTTTTACATCGGCTCGGATCCCGTCAAAATACTCGCGGGCAATGCCGATCTTTCGCCCCTTCATGCCCTGTGTCAGCTTGTCGGCGGTGGTTTCCCTCGCGCCGCTGCTGGTGGAATCCATCTCGTCCTTGCCCGAGATTGCGTCAAACACCACGGCCGCATCCTCTACGGTGGTGGTAATAGGACCAATCTGATCAAGGCTCGAGGCATATGCAATCAAGCCATAACGCGATACCGCGCCATAGGTGGGCTTAAAGCCAACCAAGCCACAGAAGCTTGCGGGCTGACGGATGGAGCCGCCTGTATCCGACCCAAGACCGTACACGGCAAGCCCGCCGCCCACGGCGGATGCAACGCCGCCCGAGCTGCCGCCCGCGACATGTGCCGTGTTGTGGGGGTTGTTCGCGCCGCCAAAGCAGGAGGTCTCGCAGGA
>JAEZVA010000073.1 GCA_023443315.1 Bacillota bacterium
TTTGCCGCCTCCTTTTGAGTAATGCCCTTCTCTTTGCGCAACAGCGTAAGTACGCGTGGGAAATCGGTGTTCATGCTGCTTCCTCCTCCAGATGTTCGGTCTTTCCATATCGTTACAAAGGTATAACTACTCGTAAATTATAGTATAACACATACGGCTTGTAAAGCGGTTTTTTATCGTTTTCTCCTGATTTTTGTCATAAATACGCAGGAACAGGGTAGCGCCGATTGGCAAGCGAAAAAACACTAGGGGTTTCGTGATAGCTTAAGGACTTCCTACCCTCTCCGCACAGGGCGGTCTGCTGCCGCGTGACGTTACATATTAAAGCGCCAGAACCGCTTCATGGGGCAACGCCCTTTTATCGGTTCATGCGCATTGGGTGGTGGGGCAGATGACCCGATTGGGGCTTGTTGCTTTGCTGCCATAGGGAGGGTTTACTATGTCTCAGGCTCGTATCGTAGTGCTACCCGGTGATGGAACCGGCAGCCATTTGATGGAACAGGCTGTACAGGTGGCAAAAACGGTTTGTACCATAGAGGGTGTGGAGCTTACGCTGGAATACGGTGAGATCGGCTATACCTCATACCTTTCGCAGGGGGTGCCGTTTTCGTCGCACACCGCCCAGAAATGCCGCGCGGCGGATGCCGTGCTGCTGGGTCCTGTGGGGGATGAAAGCAGCAAAGGGCTTGCACCAAACCTTCAGCCGGTGGCGGGCGTGCTTGCATTGCGTGCAAAGCTCGGACTGTTTAGCGAATACTGCCCCATCCTAATACCTGAGCGGGGCGTGGATTTTGTAATCGTTCGGGAGCTGAGTGGTGGCATCTACTACGGTGCGCGTGGTCAAACCAAGGTGGAGGAGGTCGCGGCGGCGTTTGACACCGAGATCTACACCGAGCCGGAGGTGGAGCGCGTGGCAAAAAACGCGTTCGAGCTTGCGCGTACGCGGCGCGGACGGGTTACCTCGGTGGATCGGGCGGATGTGCTTGAAAGCTCGCGGCTGTGGCGCGCGGCGGTGGAGAAGACCCATGCCGCCTACCCCGACGTTGCCCTTGCGCATATCTCGGTTAACCACGCGGCGGCGGCAATTATCACCGACCCGTCGCAGTTTGATGTGTTGCTCTGCCCGAACCTGTTTGGCAGCATCCTTGCAAGCGAGGCGGTGGCGCTTACGGGCAGCAGCCGGGCACAGCCCCGCGCGTGGCTTGGCTACACCAATCTTGGCGTTTACACGCCGGCATGCGACAGCACCGTAACCGACCCCGCTTCGGCCATTCTTGCGGCGGGTATGATGTTTGGCTACTCGTTTTGCATGCAAACCGCCTGTCAGGCGGTGATGCAGGCGGTGGCAGAGGTTTTGGCCCGCGCGGTACCGGCACAACCCGAACAGATGGGCGAGCTCGTGATAAAACGCATTACACAGATACTTGCATAAACCAAACGATTTACTGAAAAGAGGGCAACCATCATTATGATAGGCAAGGTAAAAAAGAACGCGCGGCTGCTGCTTCGCGGTAATCTTGCAAAGGGCGCGGCAATTACCCTCGTCCTTGCGGGGGTTGTGCTTTTGTTTAAAGGGGTAGAAACGGTTTGCCTGCTTATTCTCAATATGCTGGGCATATCCGCAGCGGCGCAGGGCATCGGCGGGCTAAGTGACATCTTGTCGGTTCTGCCACTGCTTCCTCCTATTCCGATTGTGACAACCGTCATTGTTGTGCTGCTGGGCAGCTTGGTGCTTGCACCGCTGTATGTGGGGATAAAAAGGTGGTATTTCGAGCTTTGTGGCGGAAAGCAGTGTTCTGTCAGCGAGATATTTGAGCCGTTTTCCCACGCGAGAACGCTGTTTCGGTCGTGGTTTTTAATAATAGACGTCTTTCTGCGCTCGTTTTTTTGGGTTTACCTGTGTGTACTGCCGGGGGCATTGCTGGGAACGACCGGTTTTGCCTTGCTGACGGCTCGCCTTGCCCTAGAAAACGGGGAGCTGATTGGCACGCTTGCGGTGGGTCTGGGCGTGGTGCTTGGGCTGCTGGGGCTTATTATCGGGGTGGTAACCGCGCTTCGCTACAGCCTTGCGCCTTACCTATATGCCGAAGACATGACGCGCAGCGCACGCTTTTGCATCCGCACCTCGGTGCGATATATGCGCGGCAGCCATGGGCGGATGCTCGGTCTGCTGTGCTCGTTTTTGCCGTGGGCGCTGTTTTCGGTGCTGGTGTTGCCCGCACTGTACGCGTTTCCCTACGCACAAGCAAGCGTCGCCATCTTTGCGCGCTACCTGATTCAAAAAGGCAGATACGAGGATACCGAGCAGACCGAGCATATCAACGGCGGCGAAAGTACCGATGGCACCAAGAACACGGTGACCGATGAGATACCCGAAGAACCGATTGCGTCCGAGGGGCAAACCGAGCCGGATGCAAGTGACGCAGAGCCAAATACACGAACATAAGGAGCGGGTACACAATGGATCAAAACACAGCGACAATCACAGCTCTCCATGTTGAAAAGACCATAAAGGCGCTCAAAGACAACAACATAACGGCAGTATACGTCCCCGTGGTTTCCGATGTTGTGCCCGCGGTGCAGTCGATGCTTGGGCAGGGGGATACCGTCGCGTTCGGCGGCTCACAAAGCCTGTACGAGGCGGGGATTATCGAGCACCTGCGCAGCGGGCGGTACAACCTGCTGGATCGCGACGACCCTGCGCTTACCAGAGAACAGGCGCAGCAGGTGCAACGGCAGGCGTTTTTTGCCGACGCCTTCTTGTGCAGCGCAAACGCCCTAACCGAAAACGGCGAGATCTACAACGTAGATGGCAGAGGCAACCGAGTTGCGGCGGTGTTATACGGACCCAAAACCGTCATCATGGTAGTGGGCATCAACAAGCTGGTGCACGACTTGGATGAGGCGGTGCGCAGGGTAAAAACCGTTTCGGCACCTGCCAACGCCATACGGCTTTCGCGCGATACCTACTGCGCGCACAAGGGCGAGTGCATGTCGTTTGCGTCGGGCAAAAACGGTATGACCTGCGGATGTAATTCCCCGGAGCGCGTCTGCGCGCAGTACACGGTTCTTGGTCGGCAGCTAGACCCCGACCGCATCAAGGTGATTTTGGTCGGCGAGCCGTTGGGGTACTAGTGTAATAAAAGAAGCAGGGGGGCAGCCCCCTGCTTTACTCCGCCTGTTTGACGCGAAGAATTCAAAAATAATCCATATCAATCTACCGACGAATGTGGTATACTATCTTAATTAAAACGGCAAATTCACG
>JAEZVA010000076.1 GCA_023443315.1 Bacillota bacterium
GCCACGAAGCAATTATTCCGCGTGAAATTTTTATGCAGGTGCAGGAAGAATTGGTGAGGCGACGTTTGGTGCATCAAAGCCCGAACGGGAAGAACCGAGTCTTCAGTAGCAGCCACTGCCTGTCGAACATCGTTTTCTGCGGCTGCTGCGGAGAGTTTTACCGCAGAATTCATTGGTACAACCGTGGCAAAAAGTCCATCGTCTGGCGATGCATCAGCCGCCTTGAAAATACCGGGTTGTTCTGCGACGACCGCACCGTGCCGGAAAGCCAGATTGAGCAAGTGCTGGTTGCCGCCATCAATCAGGCATGGTGTGACAAGGACACCTTCCTTGCCACCCTGCTAAGAAACATCGAAGCCGTTCTGGAATCCGAAAAAAGCCAGCCGCTTACTGAAATCGACAAGCGGCTGGCAGAACTGCAGGAGGAGCTTTTGAAACGGACCAGCGCCCGAGCTGACTATGAGGACGTCGCCGAGGAGATTTACCGCCTGCGTGAGGATAAGCAGAAGCTTCAGCTGGAAAGCGCCGGGAGGGACGAACAGAAAAAGCGCATTGCCGACATGGGCAACTTCCTGCGGGAGCAGCCTACCGCCCTGACGGAATACGACGAACCGCTTGTCCGGCGGCTGATTGAAAAAGTTACCGTCTACGAAGACAAATTCACCGTGGAATTCAAGTCCGGCATGACGGTCGATGTGGATGAATAAAGATGAAAATAAGCAAGGCACTCTACTGATTGAAGTAGGATGCCTTGCTTTGTAAGTGGCAACCATGAAATTTCTTTATTTTCTATGATAATGATCATTCTTCAGGATATGTTATTTTTAAAAGGTCGCTGAGTTCTTTTTTATTAAATCCGATTTGAGCAAACTCAATCTCTTTAGTGGACTTGGGCGATAATATACTAACGTTGTTTCGTTTAATAATAATTGGCTGTTTAACTGACCCAATATTTGCTTTAATCCATTCTTCATCACCCGCGGGCGCACCAAAAAAATCATCCATAGATATTCCTTGTGATTTAGATATTTCCTTCAATGTCACAACCGTATCATCATCAGGTTTTAACAAACGATAAAAGTATAATATATGATTGTTTTTAAGCCAATCTGTTACTTCTTCAACACCACGAAAATCCGAACATAATATATTCAAAAATGATTGAGGTGGCAACTCATTCCATGTCGTCCAGCTATATTTTTCTATGAGTTTACTTATCTCTCCTGTATTGTTTCCACGTTCTACAAATCTGTTGTAGAACTGAGCAAATACATTACACGCATCATCCAAACTCATATGATGGCTGAGCGTAGGACTACTTGTATCAGTTTTCACTTCCGCAATACGCTTATCCAAACTTATTTTGCTGATATTTTGATAATTGCTACGTATTGAGCTGAGCATATGTAAAACCAGTCGCATATCAGTGTTACTGGCGTAATCAAATAAACTTTGCATACAGCTTGAAACATTCAGAATTTCTCGCAAACAATCCCTTAATTTGTCAGGAAAATTTAACGTGCTTATTGAACCTGTGATTTCTTTGATGAAATCGTCTAACAACCTTCTGTCAGCTTCGTTTAATTTCTTATCAACAACAGGTATTGAATAATAACTCGGCTTTGACCAATTGAAACGCTCTTTAAGCCTAATGCTATACATTTTTTCGTCATGCGGCTTAAGCGCAGGTAGTGCAATATTGTAGGCACACCAACCGTTTGTAATTGTACTTGTATCAAGACAGGTGAAATAAGTTATTCCCTGCACGTTATTTGAGTTCCGCTGAATCCACTGCATAAGCATTTGTGGAATGATATATTCCTGTTGATATGGGGCGCTACCACTTGAATTGACAAACGAACATGCTAACATTAGTGGATATGTTTTTAGGTAACGGGCTATTACTTTGAGCCAAAGATCAAAATTGTTATACTTTACTGATGTTCCCCAAAAATTTATCTCATTCGGAGAATATAGTGAAATGAATTGCAATTCATTTGATACATCGCGTTTCCCTGACGATTCGTCATAACTATACTCATATTGATACTCGGAATAATAGTATTTTACTGGATAACCGGTTTCTTGCCAAGCTAAGGGCAACATGGTTGATAAATAGAGACTTGGAAATCCCGCTAGGCTAAATCGTCCATTACTTGCGTTCTGACGTTTTGAAAGGGGTATATGAAACATTTCGTCAGGATTCCTGCTAATCTCATCAGAAAATGATTCCGTAGGCCGAACTCTGAAAAATTCATGTCCACGACTAACACGAAAACCAGTATAGAAGCACTTATCGCCTACATCAATTTTAATCCAGTCATCTATTGTTCCAATAAACAAATCATCTTTAATATTCTGCATAAGCGTGTCAAATGCAGTCTGTGATGCTTTCGGATCGGCATTTTCGTGGCATGCTAATACTTCTGAGATAAGGGCGAAATTTTGCTCTATCGAGTGACGAATATCTGTCAAAACCGTCATAGCTTTTTGATGCTCAGGTTCAGAGAACTCGCTGCCATCACACTGTACGAAATTCTCAAAGAATAACCTTTCTTCATCTTCATATTTCTGGGTGATCACAAAATTACCGCCAAAATATCGTTTTGGCAGAGTGATCTTTCGCAAAAAATCCTCAATGCTCAGTTTGTTTGAAGGCATTGGATTATCTGATGGATCCACTTCGATTTCCCTCCTTGTGCTTTTTATTTCACCATTATAAATGCTTCCTATTTTATAATGACGTTTGACCTATTCCCACGCATACGCCAAAACTCAAAAAACATCTATCCTGTTCTCTCACCAAGCCCCAAAACCACAAAACATCTATCTTGTCCTGTCGTGAAAGCCCGTTATCAATCCTGTTCTCTCGCGAACGGAATCCGACCCAATAGACTGATTTCCATGCACAAACAAAATTACGTTTTGAGTGTACAGTTTGAAAATTTAAAGACCACAGAAATGGCTTGTTTACTGGGGTTTCCGTACATTCAGTCTTTTACCCTTGACATCAATACTACCGTCTCAACGTGGCTCGTCCTCGGGAACATATCCACTGCCGTTGCTTCAATGGGCTTGTACCCGAACTCCTCATGCAGAATCTTGATGTCGCGGGCGGCGGTTGCGGGGTTGCAGGAGATCATCACAATCCGTTCGGGCTGCATGGCTGCAACCGCTTCAAGGCACGCATAGTCGCTGCCCTTTCGGGGCGGATCGAGGATTACGACATCGGGGCGCAGCCCGCGTTTTTGCAGCTCTGTTGCCGCCTGTGATGCGTCGGCACACAGGAACTCGCTGTTTTGTACGCCATTGCGCTGGGCGTTGTCCCGCGCGTTTTGGATTGCCTCGGGCACATTGTCAACGCCAATCAGGCGGTCTGTTTTGTGCGCCATCGAAAGCCCGATGGTCCCTGCGCCGCAGTAAAGGTCGATAATCAGAGAAACCCGCTCAGGGCAGGCGACCTGTTCGGCGATGTCGTACAGCTGTTCTGCGCCCTTGCGGTTAACCTGATAGAATGAAAGCGGCGACAACGCCACCCTAACCCCGCGCAGCTCATCCTCGATGGTGTCTGTGCCATATAGGGTGGTGTTTTGCTTACCTAGTATCACATTCGTGTTTTCGTTGTTTACATTGAGCACGATGCTCTGAATAGACGGGTACTTGTGCGTCAACGTGCCGATTAGCTCGTCGGCGTGGGGTAGCTCTTTTGCGTTAACGACAAGGCAGACCATCAACTGCCCGGTTGCCTCCGCCCTGCGCAAATAGATGTGACGCAGCAACCCTTTACCCGTGCCTTCGTCGTAGGGAGGGATATCATGAGAGTTTGCAAACGAAAGAACATCCGCTACAATCTGCGCAAATTCGGGCGGCTGCAATGCGCACTCGTCGCTTTGCACCAGCCGATGGCTGCGCTTAGAGAAAAAGCCTGCGATGCACTTTTGGTTCTCATCCGCGCGCACGGGATACTGCGCCTTGTTGCGGTAATGCTCGGTTTGTGGGGACGGAATTATCCGTTGCTCGTTAAACCGCACCCCGCCTATGCGCGCGAGTGTTTCGTATACCTGCCGCTGCTTGATACGCAGTTCCGCCGCATAGCTGATATGACGGTAGGTGCAACCACCGCATTGCTTGAATACGGGACAATCCGACTGGATTCGGTCGGCACTTTGGGTTATCATGCGCTCGATAATCCCGTAGGCATAGCTCTTTAGTACTTTAGTAATGCGTACCTCGAGTAGGTCGCCCACTGCCGTCATGGGGACAAAGACCGCCATGCCATCAATGCGCCCGACGCCGCTGCCCTCGCTTGTTATATCCATAATCTCTAATGTTACAATATCGTTCTTGCTTAAATTTAAAGACATTCCCGTTTCCCATCCGTTTTAATATTTGGTATGTTTTATTTTAACACAAAACATGGAATAATACAGTGGTTTTCTGTTTTTTGCATGGTATGCTGCTGAACTACATATGATTATATGTGCCGCCTCGGCATAACCATCTTGTTAGGGGTGAGCAGATGAAACCGCAGTTGCATTACAAGGTATGGGCAATACTCTGCGCTGTTGCCGCAATCATCGGACTAGTGATAACGGGTGTGCTTGCGGTACGCAGTGTGAAAACGCAGGGAAAGGCAGCACTCGATATCACCAACCGTGTATGTGTGCCGATTTTGTTGTACCACCACATCTCAACCGACGAGTCGCTGCTCGGGGAGTTTTGTATCACCCCCGCAGAGTTTGAAAACGACCTAATCTACCTAAAGGAGAACGGCTACACGCCGATTCATATCTCTGAGCTTGTCGAGTATTGTTATTCCAATGCTTCGCTGCCCATTCGTCCGATAGTCATATCCTTTGACGGTGGGTTTTCCAGCGGATATACCCATGCATTTTCACTGCTGCAAAAGTACAACGTCAAAGCGGTGTTTTCGATTGTGGGTGAAAAGGTCAACGAGGCAAGTGCTTTGCCACGGGGCGCACAGCCTGCGTACCTTCGTTGGAGCGAGCTGCGTGAGATGACGGAGTCGTCCCTGGTGGAGCTTTCTAACCAAAGCTACAACATGAATCTGTACATAAAGGATGCGCGCCGTGGTACCGCACGGCAAAAAGAAGAGGCTCTTGATGCCTATGTGCAGGCACTGTACCATGATGTGCTACTGTTGCAGCAGGAAACCGACGACAAGGTAGGGGTTGTGCCTGTCGCGTTTACCTATCCGTATGGGATTATCGGCAAGGAGACCGTGAATCTCATCAGCGAGATGGGGTTTGCCGCAACATTTAGCCGCGACGATGGCGCAAACTACCTGTCGCAAAACCCGCAGGATCTGTATCGGCTCAGGCGCACCGTTCGCGGTCATGGCGCATACTTGGGAGATCTCCTTTACGGCATCTATCGAACCAAAGCCGTTTACAGCAACGCAGACTTCTGGTTGGACGATGAATAGCAGAATAATGATATAAATATTACGTATTGTTGACCTACCCAAGCAACACACAAATAAGCGCCTCATTGTAACCGTGCAAAATGGCGGTTAATCAATGAGGCGTTATATTATATCTGATATGGTTTATCGCTGCTTCACGCGCACATAGATGATTGCACTGCCGTTTTTACCTTCCAACGATCGGGTTTCAAATTCATGCAGTGATTCGACAAACAGCTTGAGCTTGCTAAACCCGTAGTTGCGCACATCAAAATCGGGATAGCGTTTTTGCAGGATGTTGCCGATTTCGCCGAGCTGTGCCCAGCCCTCGTCATCCGACACCTCGTCTAGGATGGTTCGAATCGCTTTGGTTATTGAGCCAAGCTTTGCCTTGTCCTTGGCGTTGGCAGCAGCCTGGTTCTTATTGGAGGGGCTTTGCGTGTCAATCACCTTGGCGATAACCTCAAGATACTTAAACTTGTTGCACGCCGCGATAAACGCGCTAGGGGTCTTCTTCTCCCCCATACCCACCACCGTAATGCCCGACTCACGCAGGCGGGAAGCAAGGCGGGTAAAATCACTGTCGCTCGAGACGATACAAAAGCCCTCAACGTTACCGGCGTATAATATGTCCATCGCATCGATAATCATGGCAGAATCGGTTGCGTTTTTGCCTGTTGTATAACCGTACTGCTGAATGGGCGTAATAGAGTATTCAAGTAGGATGCTTTTCCACGATCCCAGCGCTGGTTTTGTCCAATCGCCATAGATTCGCTTGTATGTGATAATCCCCTCATTGGATATCTCGTCGAGTATAAATTTAATATAATTTCCCGATACATTGTCCGCGTCGATTAACACCGCAAAACGTTTATCGTTTGCCATTGTACTAACCATGCCTTTCCGCCTTATATAAGTCATATAAGCCAAAACATTTTCAAATTTATGATCAGATTGTCCCACATTTTGTATTCAGTATACCAGACCAATGGGATTTTTACAACGACAAAACAAAAGATATCTGCAGGGGGCGCGGGCACAAAAATAAAGGCGCCCGATTCGGGCGCCTTTACGGAAGGCTTTAATTATTCAGCGGCGGCTACAATTGCAGTAGCGGTGTCGCCCTTCTTTGCGTTCTCAAGCGCTGCGGTTACGAGAGCCTTGAACGAGTCGGTGGAACCGGTTGCGCCTGTGATGTTATCCATCTTGTCTACCGAGCCCTTTGCGTTATACTCTGCAACAATCTCGGGGAAGAACTTCTCGGGATATGTGCCAGATACCGGCTCCATAGCACCGCGGTAGTCGGGGTCCAAAGACTTCTTATCGCCTGCTTCGTTGAGCGAGTCAAACTCCTGAATGGTTACCTTGCCACCGGAAACGGAAACGATAACGTAATCCTTCCAGCCATGCGAATACTCGGCATTCTCCGCTTTGTAAGTACCATCTTTTAACCCACCAGAACAGCCGACGAGAATCATAGCTACGGTAAGAACGACAACAGCAATTGAAATAAGTTTTTTCATACTTTCCCTCCGTGTTTTATATGTTTGATTGCTTGTTAACAATATATCATTGTTTCGACAATTTGTCAATGGTAATAGTAACTATTTCCGTAATTGTCTTCTAAGCCCAAACTGTATATTTGTTTACCTTGACGAACAGCGCAACAGCGTTTAAAATTGACTAGTAACTTAGGAAGAACTAAATATAGTAGACATTGCAAGCTTCCGATATGTATTATAGCCAAAATCGGCTTAATTAACAATAGGGCGGAACACAGATGAATAAAAAGGGATTTGTCCTTGCGCTTTTGGGCGGAGTATTCGTAATTTTGATAGCCGTCATCTCCATAATCGGGGATGTGTTTTCGGTAAAGCTGATAACAGGCAATGGTTTTGCAATGAGCACAACGATTGACCAGCAGGTCTATACCCGTAGCGTGAGTATGGGCAATCAGATTATCAGCCAAGCGATGAGCGAACTCAAGACATTTGAAGACCGATTTTCTCTTTATCGCACCGAGTCGGAGATAAGCAAGATCAACGAGAACGCAGGTGTGGGCTACGTGGAGGTTTCGGAGCAAACCTTTGCTTTAATTAAGAAGGCGGTGTCTTACTGCGCTCTGTCGAATGGCGTGTTTGACATTACAATTGCGCCGGTTACACGGGCATGGGGGGTAAACAGCGACGCCCCGCGCGTCCCGTCCCAGCAGGAGCGGGATGCACTGAGGGCACTTGTAAACTATAACGATATTTTGCTGGACGAACAGACCCATTCTGTTATGCTGCGCAACAAGGGGCAGTCCATCGACCTCGGGGCGGTGGCGAAGGGCGAGGCCTGTAATATTGTAAGAGACCTGTATCTGCAAAACAAGGTAAGCGCCGCACTGCTCTCGATTGGCGGGAACACGATGGTCACCGGCAAAAAACCTAGTGGTGCCGATTTTGTCATCGGCATTCGCGACCCGCGAGGGACGCAGATTGAGGTGCTCGGCACGGTTCGCCTGACCGACGAGGTGCTCTCAACCTCTGGCGACTACGAGCGCGTGTTTGAACAGGACGGCAAGCGTTACCACCACATTATGGACCCGTCTACCGCTGCCCCCGCCGAGACCGACCTCATGTCGGTTACCGCTATCTGCGAGGACGGAATGTATGCCGATTTTCTTTCCACCTGGCTGTTTTTGCTTGGGCGGGATGAGGCCCTTCGTCGCATAGATGCCATTGACGCAGAGATAGTGGTGGTAGACAAGGACTATAATGTTTTTGTGTCGCAGGGTCTTCGCGAGGTGTTTACGCCTAGTCAAAACAGTGCATACACCTATCATCTTGACTTTTAAACGGCTATAACAATGCTGTACTCGAACAGATTGGAAGTATTAACATGAACAAGCATCCCGCAAAAAAGGTTGCGTTCTTGGGGCTGTTGTTTGCCCTGGCACTCGTGCTCTCCCTCGTGGAGATGGCTATTCCCGTAAGCGGATTGTTGCCTGCTGGCGTAAAGCCCGGGCTATCTAATATTGTGACCATGTACGCCGTATTCTTTTTGGGATATGGCGAGGCCTTCTCGATTGCCGTGTTAAAGTCGTTGTTTGTGTTTATTACACGCGGAGCGACCGCCGCATTCTTGAGTGTGAGCGGCGGTGTGTTCTCGGTGCTCGTGATGCTATTGCTTTTGCTACCAAAGCGCAAGCTTAGTTACCTTGTGCTTAGTGTGTTTGGTTCCGTAGCGCACAACCTTGCACAGCTGTTGGCGGCTTCGGTACTGCTTGGTTCCGATGCGTTGTACTATGCACCCGTGCTGGTGATTTCGGGCGTGTTTATGGGTGTTATTACCGGTATGCTGC
Source organism: Bacillota bacterium (assembly GCA_023443315.1). Lineage (GTDB taxonomy): Bacteria > Bacillota > Clostridia > Oscillospirales > Ruminococcaceae > Acetanaerobacterium. The sequence goes on from JAEZVA010000076.1 coordinate 8,772, forward strand.
TGCGGGGGGTACTGCCCGCGCTCGGGCGACTGCGGCAAAAATTCTAGCCGATACGCAGAAGATGTATTTAACTCTATTTTTGATTTTCATCAACAATCTAGCCATAAGCGAAACCTGATTGCACCGTTATATACACATATGAAAAAGCCAAAGCAATAATAAGTGTGCAGAAAATGCAGTTGACGCCATAGAACATTCTACAAGAAGCCCTAACCTAAATTTATCCCAATTACATTGTTGTATACTTTATCCGGAAAGGCTTGAAATAGAGATGAAATTTGTAATACTAGACGCAGGTGCACTCAGCAACAACGACATTAGCTTTGCACCCATTCAGGCGCTTGGGGAAACCGTATTGTACGACGACACCCCCAAAGAGCTGGTACTCGAGCGAATTCGCGATGCTGACGGCGTACTGGTAAACCGCACGCCGCTTCGTGAAGCGGTGTTGCAGCAGGCTCCCCGCCTAAAATGGATTGGCACCTTCTCTACCGGCTATAATCAGGTTGATATTGATGCAGCAAAACGGCTGGGAATCGTCGTTAGCAATGTACCCGATTATTCGTCGCCCGCCGTTGCACAAATGACCTTTGCGCTGCTGCTTGAACTTGCAATGCGCGTGGGGGACTTTAACGCCGCGGTGAAAGATGGCGCGTGGCAGCGAGACGGCGTTCATGCGATGTGGCACTACCCCATGACCGAACTTGCAGGTAAGACCATGGGCATAATCGGCTACGGCAGCATCGGCAGTGCCGTTGCAAGGCTTGCACGCGCGTTTGATATGACCGTTCTTGCTTACAGCAGAACCCCAAAACCACAGGAGGCGACCTTTGTGTCACTTGAGGAGCTGCTTATGCAGAGCGATGTGGTCTCTGTGCATCTGCCGCTGGTTGACGCAACACGCGGTCTGCTCTCTGCCGACCACATTGCGATGATGAAACAGGGTGCGTTTTTTATCAACACCGCGCGCGGCCCGATTGTGGATGAGCAAGCATTGGCAAACGCGTTAAACACGGGCAGACTGGCAGGCGCAGCCGTGGATGTTGTGAGCAGGGAGCCGGTACGCGACGACAACCCACTATTGACCGCAAAAAACTGTATCATCACCCCCCACGTCGCATGGGCGCCGATTGAGACGCGCGTACGTCTGGTGGATCTGGTAGCGAAGAACCTTTCCGCCTTTCTTGCGGGTAACCCGATTAATGTTGTTAACCCATAGGATATAACCATTCGTATACTCTGTGAATAACAAAAGGCTTGCGTCGAAAAAATCGATGCAAGCCTTCGCTTTTTTACGGCGAAAAGGATACCATGTGGGATCAAACAACAAGGAAGTCGCTGCCTGTCGGTGGTTTTATACTCGAGCATCTTCAAAATGAAACCGTTTTGAACCGCACGAAAACCGTGCGGCGCCCACAAATGTGGGCGGTTTGTAGAGTCTATAGTCAATAAACACGCCATCAGGCGTGCGGCTGGTACTACCTTCCGCCTTAAAACAGAGACTGTTTTTAAGTTTATCGACTGTATCATTATGGTTTCAGGATGCTTCCCAGTGCCATGATGTAGATGGCTGCCATAAATTCATCGGGGAGCGCAGAGGCAAGCAGTGAAAGCACCGTCTTATTATCGGCAAGATGCTCGTCGTCGGACAGATACGACAAGATATACATCATGCGGTTGAGCGGTGAAATGGGAGACACGGTTTTCGTGATGGTTGCGATACTCTCGCGCACCGAAAGCGCAGGAGAAGGCTCTAACCCAAGCTCTGAATAGGGCAGTTTTGCATGACGAACAATCTGGTTCATCACGCGAAGATTAAACGCATCAAAGGTGTAAACCTCAAGGGGGCTGACCTCAAGGATTTCCGCCGCCGACTCCGCCGCCAGGGTGACGATATCCGCCGTGCTCAAGCTGTGCTTTCTCGATCGCTTCATCGCTGTGCGCATCACCGCGTACTTCGCAAGATACTCTGGCATGGCATCCAGACCAGTCTGTAAGGACCGCGGAAATTTTGCGTCGATATCAAGACCCATACGTGAAAAAAACGCGTGGAACAGCGAATACATCTGCAAGCTGTTCTTATCCGTTTCGCCCTTATGGAATGTGTACTTTTCGCCCTCCAACCGCCCAAACTGCTTCATGCACTCGTTGTAGCCAAGGGTGATGTTGCGTTTTGCGCGACTGCCGTCAAACAACAGCAGCGCACCCAAATCCCACCGCGGTGCAATCAGTTCATGCAGCATCGCCTTTAGGCGCGCTTTATGCACCATACCCGGTGTGTTTAGGTTTACCACAACCGCTTCCGTAGCGCCGCCTTGGGCTGCCAGTTTTACAGGCAGGTTGTCGTAGTAAGCACCGTCGATAAACAGCTTACTAGCTATTTCGTAGCTACGCATTGCGGGAAAACAGGACGCGCTAGCTATCATGTAATCTACTAGCATGCCGCGTGGGATATCGTCGACAAACAGCTCATGCGCCTTCATTGCGGGAACCTCAAAGGTAACAAGACCAAACTTTACCTTTGACGACCTAATCTTATCCTCGTCAATGGTTTCACGCAGCAGCTTTGCAAGCGGGGCACTGCTTACCCCTTTGGTACGAAACGCCTCTTGCGCCAAGGATTTAAACGATGAAAGCGCGCCTTGTACCGTATCGGTACCCTGCACACTGTCAAACTCCAGAATCTTTGCCGTGTCAATGTGCTCCCAAAGCTGATACACGGTGTCCATGTCCCCCTGTGCAATGACTGCTCCGTTGAGCGCCCCCACAGAGGTGCCTGTTACAATATCCACATCCATATCCAGCTCGCGCAATGCCTTCCACACGCCCACCTCATAGGAGCCGCGTGCACCGCCTCCGCCAAGCACCAACGCCCGTTTGATGTCAACCACCCGCCTTTAACATTATGTCAACTATCCAATTCCATTATATCGAATATCAATCAAAAAACAATCACTTTTTAGGGGAATAGTTTATCCTCGTGCGCAAACACTATAGGTAGCGACTACGCTTATAAAAAACTCAAACGACCAGTGATGATATTCCATCCATTTTCGGACCGGGGGCTAAGTATGACGACGAATGCCGATTGCGAGATTTTGGCGTTTATACGGTTTGCAAGCAGGGTGCGAATTAAGAATACGGCACAGCTGTTAAAAGAGGATGTACCACCCGCCTTTGCTTATGTGCTTGCAAACGAGCTGCGAGCAAATCGACAGATTGCAAGGCGTTGCGCTGTTTACCTCAACCGATTTTGCCAACAGCCCTATCTGTCACACAACAACGCACAAAAAAGCCGTTTGGATGTAGCGATATCCAAAATAAACATGCGCACGGCGGCTGAGCTTTTGATTGTGAGCGCCACCGCCGAGGTTATTGGAATTACGCGCAGGCTGACAGCAGGCAAAGGATGCTCCGAGCGTGTGATGATATTCTGCGAAAAGGTGGTGGAGTCGGAAAACGATTTTATCGAACGATTACGAAGCTTTTTGTAACGAAAGGAAGACTCGTCTCATGAACTTAAGGCGTGAAGATACAACCAAACAGCCTAACCCCGGCGCGCTGACAGACGGTTTGCCTCGACATTCGGTTACCAGACGCAACCGACTTCGACAAAACCCAGACATTGCCCCTATTCTTTCAAACACCGATGTTGAGATTGCAAAGGAGTTTTTCGAGGCGAAAAATCGCCCGCGCGATCGAAAGCCGCAATAGATAAACGCTCCGGCAGCAAACTGCGCACGCTGGAGCGTTTATCTATTGCGCATATCTATCTTTAATGCTAAAATTTAGTCAAAAACAAGTGCGGCAGAGCATTCTGCCGCACTTGCATTGTATTCCTACCCGGAAATTACTTTTTCTTTTTGAGCAACTCTTTTGCTTTAGCAACCAGGTTCTCGGCGCTCAAGCCATATTCCTTCAGCAGCTCCACTGCGGGACCCGAGGTGCCAAACTCGTCGTTGATGCCAACGCGCAGCATAGGCACGGGGTACTGCTCGCCCAAAACCTCTGCAACCGCGCCGCCCAATCCGCCAATGATGTTGTGCTCCTCGGCAGTGAGAACCGCGCCAGTCTCTTTTGCCGCCTTAACAATCAGCTCGGCGTCAATTGGCTTAATGGTATGAATGTTGATAACGCGCGCGTCGATGCCTTCGCCTGCAAGCAACTCTGCCGCGGCAACCGCCTCGCCCACCAACAGACCAGTTGCGACGATGGTAAGGTCCTTGCCGTCGCGCAGGGTAACACCCTTGCCGATCTCAAACTGGTAGTCGGGTTTGTCGTTGATTACGGGAACGGGCAGTCTACCAAAGCGCAGATACACCGGTCCGTTCATCAGCGCCGCCGCCTTAACTGCCGCCTTTGCCTCGATGTCGTCGGCGGGGTTAATAATGGTCATGCCGGGGATGGTGCGCATGAGTGCGATATCCTCGTTGCACTGGTGGGTTGCGCCGTCCTCACCCACCGAAATGCCTGCATGGGTCGCGCCAATCTTGACGTTCATATGCGGATAACCGATAGAGTTGCGCACCTGCTCAAACGCTCTGCCCGCCGCAAACATCGCAAAGGTGCTTGCAAACACCACCTTGCCGGTGGTGGCAATGCCCGCTGCGGTGCCCATCATGTTAGCCTCCGCGATACCGCAGTCTACAAACCGGTCGGGACGCTTCTTTTTAAAGGTAATGGTTTTGGTTGCCATCGCAAGGTCGGCATCCAGCACCACTAAGTTGTCCATTGTTTCGGAAAGCTCTGCGAGTGCTTCGCCGTAGCTTTCTCTGGTCGCCTTTTTTATTACATCAGCCATCGTCTACTCTCCATTCTGCTGTTATGCGAGTTGTTCTGCCTTAAGCCTGTAACGCGGCAAGTGTGGCATTCAGTTCCGCCAATGCCTGCTCGTACTGCTCCGCATTGGGTGCGGTGCCGTGCCAATGTACGTTGTTTTCCATAAACGACACGCCCTTGCCCTTAACCGAGCTGCAGATGATTGCGGTGGGCTTCTCTTTGATGGTTCTCGCCTCTTTCACGGCGGCGTCAATCTCGTCAAAGCAATGCGCGTTTACCTCTATTACATGGAAGCCAAACGCCTTAAACTTTTCGGGGATTGGGTACGGGGAGCAAACCTCCTCGACCGTTCCGTCGATCTGCAGGTTGTTGTTGTCGACAAACACACACAGGTTATCTAGCTTTCTGTGGGCAGAGAGCATCAGTGCTTCCCACACCTGTCCCTCCTGCAGCTCACCGTCGCCGAGTACCGCATATACACGGTAGCTGTCGCCAAACATTTTAGCCGAGATTGCCATGCCGCACGCAGCAGAGATGCCCTGTCCAAGCGAGCCGGTGGTCATGTCTACGCCGGGGGTTCCCTTCATCTCAGGGTGTCCCTGCAGCATAGCATGGGGCTTTCTCAGACGCTTAAGTTCCTCAGCGGGGAAAAAGCCGCGCAATGCAAGCACCGAGTAGAGCCCCGGCGCGCAATGACCCTTAGAGAGTACAAAGCGGTCGCGGTCGGGTTTATCGGGATGCGCGGGATCGATAGAGAGTTCTTCAAAATACAGATAGGTCAGCACATCGGCAACCGAAAGCGAGCCGCCCGGGTGTCCGCTTTTGGCGTGAAAGGTGCCTTCTATCGCACCCATTCTGACCTTGCAAGCAAGCTGCTTGAGCCTTAATTTTTTACTGGCATCCATTTGTTTGTCTACCTCCGTTATGTTCAATTATGTTAACCGCGAAAAAGCAGTATAACGGCAACGCTTAGCCTTAATTTATGCACAAAGTCTCGATGTATTCAATCAGGTCGGCTACCGCACCATCCTTGCAGTGACCAACGACGATATCCGCAGTTCTCTTCAGGTCGTCGGGGGCGTTTTCTACAAACGCGCCGATGCCCGCCTCGCGTATCATCTCCGCGTCGTTATAAAAGTCGCCGATGGCGGCGGTGTTTTTTCTCTCGATACCCATTATCTTTGCCAGATGCGCAAGCCCAGTTCCCTTGTTCGCCGATTTGGGCAGTATCTCAAGGTAGATGGGCGCGGACATCACAAACTGGGCATCTACCGTTTGCAGGGTTGCGGCGTACTTGCTCATCTGCAAAATAACCTCAGGCGTACCGGCGAACAGCACCTTTGTCCAATCGGAGGTCGGTGTTCCGCGCAATGCTTCAATAATCGGAAAGCCCTCTACCTCAACATGCAGGTCAATCTGGTCATTGTACTGAAGTATGTAAACGTCCCGCCCAGAAAACGCCTCGCCCCCCACGGATGGAAAGCGTTCCAGCAGGTCGTAGGTAATCTGCTTGATGCTATTTGGCAACTGGTGCTGCGCGAGTATCTGTTCGGTTTTATAGTCGTACACCACCGAGCCGTTGTTGACGACGGCGGGGGTGTCTATGCCAAGCCCTTCTATTACCTTGCGGGCGGATTCGATGCTTCTGCCTGTTGCGATGGTAAACCTGCCCCCCGCGTTGCGAAATCGCTCTATGGCGAGCAGGTTGCGCTTGGGGATGCCATTTTCACCGTCTAGCAGCGTCTGATCCAGATCGGTTACCAGCAAAAAGTCCGAGATGCGTTTTGCCATGGTTGTATTGCCCCATCCTTTCGATCCTGCCTAAGCCCGCAAGACCCCATTCATGTGTAAAATAAAAACAGTTATCCTTCTGCACAGATGCGCGAATACGTCACTACATACGATTAAGCTTCTCCAAAAACGCGGTGAAGTATGCGGGCAGCTCACTTTCAAATATCATCCACTTTCCGGTTGCGGGATGCTCAAAACCGAGCATCTTCGCGTGAAGACACTGACCGCACAGCTCCTTAATCGGCTTTGCGGGGCCGTACACCGCGTCCCCCGCAACAGGGTGACCGATATACGCCATATGCACGCGTATTTGGTGAGTTCTGCCCGTCTCTAGCCGCACGGCAGCATGGGTAAAGCCCGAATATCGGGTAAGCACACGGTAGTGGGTCACCGCACTCTTTGCGTTCTTCTCGGTGACCGCCATCTTTTTGCGATGGATGGGATGCCGTCCGATGGCTGCTTCTATCTTACCGATGTCATGGGGAAGGCCGCCGTAGACCACCGTCTCATACTCGCGGACAAACGAGTGCTCTTTAATCTGCTGGGCAAGTGAACGGTGGGCCAGGTCGTTCTTTGCGACCATCAGGATACCGCTGGTGTCTTTATCGATGCGATGCACAATACCGGGGCGCGCAACGCCGTTAATGCCCGACAGACTGTCGCCGCAGTGATGCAATAGCGCGTTGACCAATGTGCCTGTATAGTTGCCAGCAGCGGGGTGCACCACCATGCCTTTGGGCTTATCTACAACAATGATGTCGTCGTCCTCGTATAGGATGCTAAGCGGAATATCCTCGGGCTGTGCGGTTGGTGGAACCGCTTCGGCGAAGCAAACCGACACCGTATCCCCCGCAGACAATTTATAGTTTTTGCTCTGCAGCATACCGTTTACCGTTACCATGCGCTCGTCAATGAGCTTTTGCGCCTGAGAACGTGAAAGCTCGGGCACGACGGTGCGTAAATAGGCATCCAGCCGTTCGTCTACAAACTCCTCACCTACAAGGTACCGTTCAGACCTGCTCACCGCTCTCACCAACCTCAGCCGCATCTGCCTGCTTCGCGCGCCTTGCCTGCATCGGCTCAATAATCAGGATATACAAGATTACAAGACCGACGCCGATACACACACAGGCATCCGCCAGATTAAACACATAAAAGTTGATTAGACGAAAATCCACATAATCCACAACAAAGCCGCGGGCGATGCGGTCGATTAGGTTGCCGATTCCGCCCGA
>JAEZVA010000001.1 GCA_023443315.1 Bacillota bacterium
AGACCTTCTCGATAGCCCTGTTGATGCTGTCAATCGCAGCCGATGCAGCCTCAGGCGTGGTCATGTCAAGCGACATCAGGCTTCCGTCGCCATCTTCGCTTAAGTCAACAAGGGCAGAGGTTGTTCCGTCTGCCTGAACCAGCAGAGATTCGGCGTTCATCTTGTTAATGGATACGTCAATCTTGTCGGCCGTTGAAGAGGTCGCACCAATCTGCAGTTCAAGTGCTTTGCCGTCAGCATTTCCGCCTGTAAAGCTTAGCACGGCCGTACCGCCGGCTGCGCCGCCGTCAGCTGTACCGGTCAGTTCGATGGTAGCAAGTAGGGTTCCTTCCGCATCCTCGACTGTGATATCTCCAGCAGCATAGGTCAGCGTAAAGCCTTCAAGCTGATCATCATCAACTGTGACGGCGTCGGCAGCTGATACAGCAACTGTGATGCCATTGCTGAGTGCAGAAAGGAGCGCACTCTGCTGTGCTATAGTCAAATCAGCTTCAAGCGTAACATCAGCGGCTGTAATGCCTGTGGCATTGCCAGTTAACGCAACTGTAGCAGCGGGTGCGGTCGCAGTCGTTTCAGAATCCAGACTTCCATCAAACAGCTTGATTCCGTTGAAGTTTGCGGTATCCGCTACGCGGTCAATTTCGTTGATGCGCGCGTTGATCTCGTCCTGAATCTTCTGGCGATCATCGGTGGTGATGGTGCCGTTCTTTGCCTGCATCGCAAGAGTGTACATACGGCGAAGCGCGGTGTGGGTCTGGTCGAGCGCGCCTTCTGCGGTCTGCACCAGTGAGATGCCGTCCTGGGCGTTCTTACTAGCCTGCTCAAGACCAGCAATCTGTGCTCTCATCTTCTCAGAGATTGCAAGACCTGCGGCGTCATCTGAAGCGCGGTTGATGGCCGAGCCGGAAGACAGCTTCTCGAGGGACTTGGATAACTGGCTGTTGTTAACCGTCAGTCTGTTCAGCGTGTTCATTGCGCTGATGTTGTTACCAATACGCATAAAAATTTTTCCTCCTTGAGTTTTGTTTTTCCGTAAGGCAGGTAGGATTCATTCCGCCCCGCTTTGCTTACAAAACATATATCGTGATTTTTGAGGAAAACTTTAGCGTTTTATGAGGCTGATTTTGTAACTTTGTCACATTAATATTTTATAGGGTTGCTTTAAAGGGCATCAAGGATGCCGTTCTCTAAGTGGGGGCAAATAAAAAAGAGGAACACGGCATACGCCGCATTCCTCTTGTAAAATATCCTATTCGATTGCTTATTTCTTAAACAGCGTCTTGCCGGTAGACTGAAGGTCGTCACACGCCTCCATCACGCGCTTTGCCATCGCCTTTTCGGCAGCGGCAAGATAGCTACGGGGGTCGTATGCCTTCTTGTTGCCGACCTCGCCCTCTACCTTCAGCACGCCATCGTAGTTTTTGAACATATGCTCTACAACGGGGCGGGTAAAGGCGTACTGGGTGTCGGTGTCGATGTTCATCTTCACAACGCCGTACTGCAGGGTCTCGGCAATCTCATCCTTGCCCGAGCCCGAGCCGCCGTGGAATACGAACCAGAACTTGTTGCCCTCGCCAATCTCTTTTTTCAGCGCCTCTTGACCGTCGCGCAGAATCTTGGGGTTTAGCTGCACGTTGCCGGGCTTGTACACGCCGTGTACGTTGCCAAAGGTTGCGGCAAACATATACGCCGCGCCCTCAACCGAGCTAAGCTCTCTATAAACATACAGCATATCCTCGCTGGTGGTGTACAGCTTCTCGCGGGGGGCGCCCTCGTGGCTTACGCCGTCTTCCTCGCCGCCTACAACGCCTGCCTCAACCTCCAGCACAATCTCATTCTTTGCGCAGCGAGCAAGCAGTTTCTTGGCAACCTCCATGTTCTCCTCCAGGGTGATGTCCGAACCGTCAAACATGTGGCTGTTAAACAGGTTGGGTAGACCCTGCGCACGGCGGCGCTCGGTCTCCTCAATCAGGGGCATCATGAAGCTGTCGATCTTGCCCTTGGTGCAGTGGTCAGTGTGCAGCGCAACGTAGATGTCGTAATGCTTTGCCACGTTGTGCACATGGTTTGCAAGGCTGATGGCACCCAGTGCGCTGTCCTTGATGTTCTGCCCCGACGCATGCGCGCCGCCGCCTGTGGAAACCTGAATGATACCGTCGCTCTTCGAATCGGCAAGGCCCTTGAGCACCGCGTTTGCAGTCTCAAAATTACTTACGTTGAATGCGGGGTACGCGTAATGCCCATCAGATGCCGCCTTTAGCATCTGCTGATACTCTTTATAATTTACTACCGGCATGTTTTATTCTCCTTTATTGCTTGTTTGTAGATTTTGTTATAATTATAACATTCAAAGCCCTACTAGTAAACCGTTATCGCGAAAAACTCGCGCATGTATCGCAATCTCGTTTATCTTTCTCGAAACGTCGGGGTTTTATCCTGCAAAAGCAACGCGGTTTTCGCCTCACCGTGTCGGTGCACCCAAACTGTCACTGTTTTGCCGGAGAGGTGTGTAAAAATTGCCACAAATATACAATGCACGATTTACACAATTTTTATATAAAAAAATAGCGCAAATGTAAATTCAAACCGACAAAGCCCTTGTTTCCTTGACTTTTACCAACCGCCATAGTAGTATAAATAGGGAATAAAGCGATGATTTTATACAAAATACACGCGGCTTTAACAATATAATCTGTGAGGTGCATATAAGCATGGCAAACGACAAAAAAGTTCAAGGAATCATCGAAGCTGCTCAAAAGGGAAAGTTGGATAAGGTATTATCCTTCTGCAGCAACAAGGACCCGGAGATCCGCGAGGGCGCCGCTATGGCGATGCAGTATATCAAGCACGACGATACATACAACCAGCTTATTATTATGCTGCACGACCCCGACGCGAGTGTCCGTGTTGCCTCCGCAAATTCTCTTGGCTTTTCGGGCAGAAAATCCGGCATTGAGCATCTGCGTCACCAGATGAACCGCGACACTGATATCCGCGTAAAGGACGCCTGCAAGAATTCTATTGCATCCTTAAACGCAAACGGTAGATAACAAAACAACCAAACGTAGGTCGGTTTGCGTAACAGCAGACCGACTTTTTGTTTTCTTAAAAATTCTGCGCGTAGCGCAGCTCGGCAAGCTCTATCGGCACGCCGTACAACAGCGCAATCTGCTCGGTACACACTGCGCCCGGGCAGCTGTGCTCCGCCTCCTCTGTGTCAATCAGCAAAAAGGCGCAAAACAGATCCGCCTCGCGTTCGTACCTTGGGCAGCAAAAGAAGGTATCTCTTTGCAGCTCCAGCACGTTATACTCGCTGTGCAAAAGGGCATGGGCAAGCTCGTGGGCGCACACCAGGCGCGCCGTGTTATCGGTTAACTTGTTGTTTAAATAGATAAAACGATGCCCGCAGGTCATCTGGTAAAAGCCCTGCACCGTATCGGGCAGGTCGGCAAAGATGAGGTGAACCGAAAGCTCCGCGCACAGTTTAAATGGGTCGCGTGTATCATAACGGCTGACCAGCGATTGTACAAGCGCCATGATTCTGTTCATGAGATGATAGATTCCTTTCGTGGCAAGCGGGGTTCTTTAGCCTGTTTCGCCGCGTTTTTTTGCGTCTAGCTCCCGCGCGCGCTGTGCACCTAGTTCCAAGGCGTCAATAATCTGCTGCGTGCCCTCGGCATCCACCGGCTTACCGTGGAACATCAGCGCCTTTTGCTGTAGCAATACCTCCCGCATATCCGAGATAATATCCTCTAGCTGTATGGGCGAGCGAAGCTCCCTGCAGCAATCTGCACCCAAGAGATAATCGGCATTCACCGAAAACACCGAGCAGATGCGCATAATTGTTGCGGCGTCAGGCTCTCGCCTGCCCTGCTCGTACATTCCCACACAGCTTGAAGAGATGCCTAACATATTGCCGAGCTGCGCCTGTGTATACCCCGCTTCATTTCGCAGTGCACGCAATTTATGAGCGAACATATATTCTTCACCTCTCACCCAATATAGCACACCCCTGCCCAAAACACAACCACTTTGCAACATTTACTTGAAAATTTTACTACTAATATTGACACCACACAGTTCGTGTGATACCCTGAAATTATAGAACATATGTTCTTTTTACTGAGGTCGATTGACCGGAAAGGGTAGGATGTGAATATGAACCGTACGTTGCGCGAGCTTGGGGAGGAATATCTGTACCAGTGCAGGGGGATCCGTGCACAAATACGCATGCTGAGGCTTTTGTACAAAACGGCACCCGCACACCAGCTTCGTCAAATCGAGCAGCGCATTGCGGTATTGTATGACGAGCACGGGCAGCTCAAACGAACTGGGCTGCATCTAGTCAACTACTACACAAAGCCCGACGCAGCACGTTCGCACGAGGGGCATCTGCTTGGTACGCGACTAACGAAGGAGGTGTTGCAGCATGAGCCGCAGACTCTCTCTTGATTATAGCACCGCGTTTTTTCAGGACACCTGCCTGCAAGCCCATCGAGATGCGCAGGGCAGTACCAATACGGGACAATATAGACGACTGCAAAGCGAAACCCTGCGGGTAATCAACACTCGCTTAACCACGCGCCAGCGCGAGCTGCTAACGCGGTACTACCTGGGCGGCGAGAACATCCCCGAGCTTGCAAGGCTGTATCAGCTAAACAAGTCGACGGTGTCCCGCCACATCGCCTGTGCCAAGCGAAAGATCAAAAAGGCGGTAGAGCCTTGACTGCCCTAACCTTAGCATTTATCGCGTTCTGTTCTCCTGCGCAAAAACGGTTGTTGTCCCGCGCCGCATTTATTGGTATAATAACCGCAACAGACCCTAAAACGGCGTAAATAGGAGGGCATTTTTATGGGCATAATCAACTTCGGTATATTTTCAACTGGGGCGATTGCAGAAAAGTTCACCACCGTCTGCACCTATGTAGAAGGGTCCTGCGCTTACGGCGTTGCGTCGCGCACTGCGGATAAGGCGCAGGCGTTCGCCCAAAAAACCGGGGTGAAGCGTTTCTACGGCAGCTATGAGGAGATGGTAAAGGACCCGGATATCCATGCCGTATACGTCGCCACGCCGCACCCCATGCACTTTGAAAACTGTATGCTTGCACTGCAAAACGGCAAGCACGTGCTGTGCGAAAAGCCGATGGTGATGACGCGTGAGCAGGCGGTTACACTATTTGAGTACGCAAAACAAAGCAAGCTGTTTCTGATGGAGGCGATGTGGTCGCGCTTTGTGCCCAACATGCTGACCGCGAAGCGGTGGATTGACGAGGGCGTTCTCGGTAAGCTGCATTTTATTGACGTGATGCTCACCTTTGCGGTGGGCGACATCGACGCCGGTCATCGGCTTGTAGACCCTGCCTTGGGCGGCGGCTCGCTGTACGACCTAGGGATTTACACCGTGGAACTCTCGTCGTTTCTCGCGGGCGCAAACCCCGTTGCGTATACTGGTCTTCACACCGATTTCTGCAAGGGCACCGACGCCACCGCCGTGATTGCCGCCAAATACCCCGGCGGTCTGCTTGCCACCATGCGCACTGGCATAGTGGTAGACAGCCACGAGGTGCTTACCGTTGTTGGGGACAAGGGACGCATTGAGATTACGCGTCCGCACTTTGCAAACAACCTAAAGCTGTACCTCGGCGACACCCTGACCGAGGAGATTCAGATCGACTACGATATGCCGCGCGGTCATTCTTGGCAGCTTGCCGCGGTGTGTGACTATATCCGCGATGGCGTTACCGAAAGCCCCATTGTCCCTTATGCCGATACCATTGCGGCAATAGAGATGCTCGAAACGCTGAAAAAGGGCTTTGATTCTGAAAAGGGTTAACAAGACTATCGTCAGATATCCCGGCACAAGGTGCTTGCCGTAACGGCTTTGCTGCATATAAAACAATAGGGGGCATTGGCACTACAGTGTGCCGATGCCCCCTTCTTTGCATGCCTATTCGTATGGATAATGTAGGTTTATATCAACCCTATTTTCCTATTCTGTTGCCCCATCTGTCGAATGTTTTTCGCAAGGCTCGCTCTGTTGGAAGGATGGGTGCCACCAAAAACACGCATTGTACGATTGCCGTAACCCCACCCACATTGCCCACGGTATCTATGCTTTTCCCTAGCAAAATCAAAAATACCACGGCAACCAAAGCGGCAACGATAATCCCCAAAACAAACCATATCCGCCCAAAGTACCTGTGGGCAAACACCCATGTGTCCTTGTTTTTCGTAGACATCGCAGTGCGATACCCAAAGAAATCGTTAACCTGTTTGGGCGGTGTTTTTACAAACGCCCTGCCAAACCCTATCATCGTCGCCGACAACAGCAGGTTTACGGCCATCATAAACACCCAAAACCAAAACACATCAAACACTCCTTAACACTTCTAAGTGTATATTACCGCAACCACCTTGAATAAGTCAATGCCACCGACGTTACCGCCGATGGCATTCAAACCTGTTCTTACTACGTTTAATGTGCGCTTATGCCGAGCAGGCTGTTGATTGCCTCGGCAACCGGCGGCAGGTTCACTGCAATGCTGACTGCAAGCGAAAGAATAAACATGAGTACAAACAACGGGCTGCGCAGCAAGGTCTCAAACCGCTCACGTTTTGTAAGGGCAGAGCTGTCGGCACCAAGGCGCAGCTTGTCGCGATGCTTTACGAGTGTGATGATAAGCAGAACAATACCGGTAATCACCGCTGCAACAACCAGCAGCCCAAGAATTGCAAGCACACCCATGTTTTCTGCGCCATAGAACGTTGCAATGGTAATGCCAAAGAAGTTGATGCAGATATGGGTGATAATGCACGGAACCACCGACCCTGCACGTACATACATGATGCCGAGCATGATGCCAAGTGCTGTTGCATACAGCATCTGCGAGATGTTCACATGGGCAAGCCCGAACAGCAGTGCCGACACGATAACCGCAAACCAGTTGCCGTGTTTCTTTAAGGTGCCAAGCAGCCCGCCGCGGAACAACACCTCTTCAAACACTGGCGCAACCAGCACCATCCACAGGTAGTTGAGCACGATGCCAAGGGTACCGGTAGGCAGGTTTAGAAATGGATTTTTCTCGGTAACCTGCTCGAGCGAGCCGGATGCAATGATGTTGACGACGGTCGCTATCAGGTTAATAACGATGGTAACCGCATACATCATCGGGATTGCAGCCGCCACCTGACGGGTAGGCAGATTGCTTTTGGCAAACATGCCGCGCAGCCCACCATTTTTAAATACCCCCAGAATCCACAGCGCGATGGGCGTTGCCACTATATACACCCCTGCCGCCGATACCGCCAAGATTAAAATCTGCTTCAGATTTTCGGATGCCCCCTGCGCGTCAAGCATTGCCGCAAACGGGATGGTGGCAAGATCAAACAGGATGCGCAGCAGCACCCATACCGATATTGCAGCCCCTGCGCGCGCTGCGGTTTTTGCAAGAGAGCCTTTCTCCTGCTGCGGGTCTAAGCTCCCGGTTGTCATGGTTTGTTCCATAATTGGCAAACCCCTTTCTGTTTTAGCTTTTTCTATTAACCAACTGTTAAATATTGATGCGCTTAAACTGCCTATTGCCAATAGCCACAAGTACTGCCGTAACGACCAGCCCGCACCCGCAGATTAAAGCAATCCAAAACAGCTTTTGATCGTCGGGTAGCGCGGTAAACAGATCTATCCATTCGGTGACGAACAAGCCTGCAATGGACAAAAACCCCACACTGACCGCCGCCATCTTAACCCCGATGCGAAGGATTAGCCAGCCCATCGTGAGCCCGAGTGCCGCAAAAAACAGGTGCAGCACGACCTGAGCGGCACACATATACAGCAGTATTGAGGTAAACTCCCCAAACTTTTCCGCCGCCATCTCGGGATTGCCCTTAACCAGAGCAAGGCAGACAGCACTACCGCAAACCGATAGCAAAAGCAGTGCGCCGACGTACACAAGGTTGATGCACCCCGCACCACGCAGATAGGTCTTGCGGGGCATTCCCGCCCCCACCGCTGTGGAATAGCCCGACGTGTACAACGAGATGTTACAAAGGATAAACACCCATAGGTTTACAAACATTGCGACACCAATGTATATTAAATACGGTACGGCAACATCCTCATGCTGTCGATTGATTAGCGTCACCACCATGATGATGCACAACGCCAACAGGTGTACGCCAAACACCACGGCAAGGGCGGTGCTCACCCCACGGTTGGCTTCCACGGTTTTTTTCAGCGGATTGTATAACATGATCTAGTACCATCCTAACTTATACGAATCGGTTCCCCTAGCATACGTAGTATTTCTTCACCGTATTCCAGCCAATGCCGTACAGCACAAGACCCACTACCAGCGCTCCCGCTGCCGCAAGGGCGACAGTATGGTTGCCAAAGCTTAAAAACAGCCCGGCGTCACTCATTGACGCGATTGCAATCAGTCCTCCGGCAGCGCCGCCCAGCAAAACCATAATAACAAGCATAATGATAAATACCTTGCGCCCAAAGCGGCTGACCAATCCGCCCGTCAGGGTTCCCACACCAAACGCGAGGGTATCTATGCAAAATGCAATGCCAATGAGAGGCGGTGAGATTGCAAGCCTAAGAACACCCATGCCGCTTTGGGGCTGAAAGGGAAGCATAACAAGCCCCGTCACCACAAGAGGCACCACGGTTAGAACCACAAACAATACTGCAGAAGAGATTAGGTTGCTCACGTAGAATGCGCGGCGGGTGCTGCCCATAGAAAGCGTTGTGTGTATGGTGGTGGTAAGGCGCATCATCGATATGGTAAGAATACCCGCAGGCATTGCGAGCATGACCATCATGGTCAAAAACCTTTGGGGGTTCCACATCTCGCTGTCGATGAAGGTGATAAGAATGAACATGGCCGGTACTACCAGTACCATGCGCAATGCCTCCGACACCAAAGAAACCATATCGCTTCTTATCTGCTTTGCAAGCATCTTCATACCAGCACACCCCCCGCTTGAGCGGCAGTGTCCTTTTCATACCGCTCGGTCAGGTACACAAAGATCTTTTGCAGTGAAACGGGCGAAACATCCACATCGTACTGTGCCACCCGCTCTTTGACGCTATTTGCACGCACACAAACAGTCAGGCTGCGGGCAATTCCCTCACGGTGTACAATCTCCATTTCTTGTACCGCCTCAAGCACGACATCCTCTTTGCCGCTCACATAGGCAAACTGCGCGCGCAGCTCCTCGGTGTTTTCTTTGAGCATCAGCCTGCCCGAGTCGATGAGCAGAACCTCCTCAAACACGTTGCTCGCCTCGTCGATGATATGGGTGGAGATGATAAAGGTGCGGGGGTTTGCGATATAATCGTCGAGCAAAAGTCGGTAAAACTGTTCGCGCATCATTACATCAAGCCCTGCCACCGGCTCATCCAAAAAGGTTACAGGTGCGCGGGAGGCTAGCGCGATGACGATGCTCACCATCGACAGCATGCCCTTAGAAAGCTTGTTCAGCGGCTTCTTTACATCAAGCCGAAAGCTTTTTAACAGCTCCTGCGCATATGCTTCGTCCCAGTTTGGGTAAAAGATGCGGGCGATGCGCAGCAGGCTTTTAACCTTGCGGGTATCGGGGCCAAACGCGGTTGCCGGGTTAAGCTCCCGCGCAAAGCAGAATTTTTGGAGCGCGTCCGCGTTCTCCCACACCGGCATATCCTCCACCGTAACGGAGCCCTCGTCACACGGGTTTTGACCCGATAGAATGCCAAGCAACGTGGTTTTGCCCGCCCCGTTTCTGCCTATTAACCCATAGATTTTATTCTGCTCAAGCTGTACGGTAACGCCGTTTAGCGCGGTTGTCTTGCCAAACCGTTTAACAATGTTCTCGCATTGCAGTATGTTATTCATCATATACAGATCCTTTCTATATGCAAATAGCGTTTGATTTTGCTGTTTTACTGCTCGTTGTCTGCGCGCAGAATCATTTCGTACAGCTCGGGTGTACCGATGCCAAGCTGCCGTGCCTCGCGCACCACGGCAAGGATAAACCGCTGATAGAAGTTGGTTTTGCGTTTCGCGATAATCATCTGCTTTGCCCCCTGTGCTACAAACATGCCGATACCCCTTTTCTTAAACAAAATGTCCTCGTCTACAAGCAGGTTGATTCCCTTTGCCGCGGTGGCTGGGTTGATTTGATACAACGATGCGAGCACATTGGTGGACGGCACAACCTCGTTTTCTACTAGAATGCCGCGCAGGATGTCGTCCTCAATCTTCTTTGCAATCTGTATATAGATGGATTGTTCGCTTGTGAGCGTGGTGTTCAATCTGCTGTCACCTCCCATTACTTGTTTGGTTGTGTGGTTCATTACTTGTGTAATTAACTATATATCCGAACATACCATTTGTCAATACCCTATAGTGGAAATTTGTTAAAAAATTTACTAACCCACGTGACAATAGCCTTGATTTTTGACGCAGATGTCTTTATACTAGAATATAACAACACAATATGCTAACAGGGAGTAGTTTTAAATCCCAAATCAACACACGAATCGCCCTGTGCGGTTCTGGTTTGGGGTCCGAAAAGGCGTATTCCATTCGCCTTAGGTAACAAGACTTTTAGCGTGTTCGGATGATTTTTTCCGTTACACGGGCTAAGGGTCTTTTTTGTTGCACCAACGTACAATTATTCCCCCTTGTGTGCGCATAATAATACCACCGCCCGCCGCCCGGGGAAAAGCCCGGAACAACGTGTTGCATTCACAGAACAAAGGAGTGTTTGACATGAACTACGAGCAAAAACCTTCCGCCGAGGTCTGCACCCATCTGGAGGTTTCGCCTTCTGCGGGACTGAGCACCGAGCAGGCAAAGGAGCGGCTTGCGCGCTTTGGCGCAAACGAGTTTACCGCCAAAAAGCCCAAAACCAAGCTCAGTATGTTTTTAAGCCAGCTCAACGACCCGATGATCTACATCCTGTTTGCCGCAGCCGCTATCTCGCTGTTCTTAAAAGAAGTCGGGGATGCGGTAATCATCTTGGCGGTGGTGCTGCTCAATGCGATTGTTGGTATGACGCAGGAGGCGAAGGCTGAGGCGGCGCTAGCAGCGCTCAAGCAGATGACCAGCCCGACGGCATTGGTGCGGCGGGACGGCAAGCTCATTGACCTGCCCGCCAAGGACCTTGTACCGGGCGACGTAGTCGTGCTCGACGCGGGGCGTGTGGTTCCCGCCGACCTTAGGCTGATTACGTCGGTGAACCTGAAGGTGGATGAATCTGCCCTGACGGGCGAGTCGGTGCCCAGTGAAAAGGATGCGGGCTTTGTCGCCGGAGAAAAGACAGGCGTTGGCGACCGACTGAACATGGCGTTCTCCTCCACAAACGTCACCTACGGACGAGGCGAGGGCGTGGTTACCACCACCGGCATGAACACCGAGATTGGGCGCATCGCAACCCTGCTCGGCAACGAGAAGGAAGAACTGACCCCGCTGCAAAAGCGTCTTGCCGACCTTGGCAAGCTGCTGGGCATCCTTGCCGTTGTAATCTGCGCGGCGTTGTTTGGCATTGCGGTCATCCAAAAGCGCGACATCGCCGAGATGCTGCTTACCGCCATCTCGCTTGCGGTTGCCGCTATCCCCGAGGGGCTGCCCGCCGTGGTGACCATTGTGCTTGCCATGGGCGTTTCGCGCATGGTAAAGGTGAACACCATCGTGCGCCGCCTGCCGTCGGTAGAGACGTTAGGCGCGGTTAGCGTGGTGTGCTCGGATAAAACAGGCACCCTGACCCAGAACCGCATGACGGTGGATCAGGTGTACGTGGGCGGGAAGAAAAAGCCTACCTCTGCCCTCTCCCCCACCGAGGACAGCCTGTTCTTGACGGGATTTGTGCTGTGCAACGATGCCTCGGTGCATGGCGGCAGCCGCATAGGCGACCCCACCGAGCTTGCGCTACTTGATATGGGCGCCCCGCTAAACCTAGCGCGAGAAACGCTTGAGCAGACCTACCCACGCATCGGCGAGCAGGCGTTTGACTCCGAGCGCAAGCTGATGACCACCGTGCACAAGGCACCCGACGGTCGCATTACCGCCTTTACCAAGGGCGCAATGGATGTGCTGCTTTCGCGCTGTACGCAGATTATTGATGGCGGCACTGTGCGCACGCTGACCGCGGACGACCGCGCGGCAATCGAGACCGCCGCCTCCGCGATGGCAAAGGATGCCCTGCGCGTTCTTGCCCTTGCCGTAAAGTATGACGACGATTCCGCCACCGAGCAGGCACTGTGCTTTGTAGGGCTTACTGGCATGATTGACCCGCCCCGCCCAGAGGCAAAGGAAGCGGTGCGCAAGTTTAAGGACGCGCATATCCGCACCGTAATGATTACAGGCGACCACCGCGACACCGCCCTTGCCATTGCGCGGCAGCTCGATATCGCCACCGATACGCAGCAATGCATCACAGGTGCGGAGCTTGACGGTATGACGCAGCAGCAGCTTAACGAGCGCGCCGACAGCCTGCGCGTGTTTGCCCGTGTATCCCCCGAGCACAAGGTGATGATTGTTAAGGCGCTAAAGTCGCGGGGGTATATCGTCTCGATGACGGGTGACGGCGTAAACGACGCGCCCTCGCTCAAGGCAGCCGACATCGGCGTTGCCATGGGCATTACCGGCACCGACGTCGCCAAGGGTGCCGCCGACATGGTGCTGACGGACGACAACTTCGCCACCATCGAAAAGGCGGTGGAGGAAGGACGCGGCATCTACGCAAACATCAAAAAGACGGTGCTGTTCTTGCTCTCGGCAAACTTTGGCGAGATTATCTCGATGTTTACCGCCATCGTGCTGGGGCTTGCCGCCCCGCTGCGCGCCATCCACATCCTGTGGGTAAACCTGATAACCGACACCCTGCCCGGGCTTGCTTTGGGCGTAGACAGCAAGGATAAGGACATTATGAAGTCCCCACCCCGCAACCCCGACGAAAGCCTGTTTGCCCACGGTGGGCTTACCCTTACGCTGCTGTACGGCTTTGTGGTGGCAGCAATTACGCTCGCGGCGTTTTTATACCTGCCCCTGCGCATGATGCGGGTGCTTGACATCAAGCCCAGCTTTGACGCCCTGGTGCACCTGCTGAACAACCCCGGAACCTTAATGCACGCGCAGACCTATGCGTTTGTCACGCTGGGCGTATCGCAGCTGTTTCATGCCATTGGCATGCGCAACGTCGATAAGTCGGTGTTTGCGATGAACCATCTTTCCAACAAGCTGATGCTCCTTGCGTTTTTCTCGGGTCTTGCGCTTCAGATCGCCGTAACTGAGATCCCGGTGTTAACCCAGCTGTTTGGCACCGTGGCACTGTCGCTCATCGAATGGCTTGAGCTGATTGCGCTTTCTGCCGTGCCGCTTTTGGTGCACGAGCTAGTGGTGCTGGTGCGGTTTTTATCCCGCAGGGCAAAAAAAGCGTAACTTTAAAGCTTGTTTCTAAAGTCAAAACACAAAAGGCACACACAAACACAGGGGTCTGTTGCAAAACAGACCCCTGTGTTCTTTTATACGTATGCATGAGCAAAATCGTTTGTGTCAATACTATCCACAAAGATTGCCGTATTTTATTAAGCAAAGTACGGCAAACCCTTAATCTCACCAAAGGCAGGCAAACGATGCGTATGAAAAGGTCAAGGCTTCGCCGCACCAAGATGTTCGCGCTCTCGTTCGGGGTGTCGCTCGTGATACTGTCGCTGATCTTCATCCCGATTATGCTGGAGATTAGCCCGCTCAAGGACAGCTACCTGCCCGCAAGCAGCCAGCCGCAGAGCGAGGTTACAAATACCTATACCCCCGTAAGCAGCGACGCCATGACCGCACTGGTGGTGGTGACCGAAAGCGGGATAGGACGGTACTTTTTGTTAATGCGATTTGACCCCGTGAATCGCCGCATCCCCATTACCTCTCTGCCCTATACGATGAAGGTGGTCACCAGCGAGCGTACCGACACGCTGGCGGGCTTTGATATCTACGGCGGCACGCTGATGGTCAAGGATATTGTAGAGGCGGTGTTTGATATACCCATCGACCGCACCGCGCGCCTATCCTCCGACGCATTTGTAAAGTCGCTCAATACGCTGGGTTCGGTCAAGTACACCCTGCCCTATTCGCTTGTGTACAAGGACACCGCCTCGGACACCTACATCAACGTGCCCAAGGGTACGCAAACCCTTGACGGACGTTCGATGTACGATATGTTCCGCTTCCCCCAGTATGCCGAGGGGGAGGAGCACCGCTACAAGGTACAGAGCGACCTGCTCTCAAAGCTCTTAAACCAGCGGGTGGATGAATGGCTTGTGAAGCACGGTGATAGCGTGTTCAACACCTTAGTGGGGCTTGCCGAGACCGATATCTCGTACAAGGACTATCGGCAGCGGCTTTCGGCACTGAGCAGCTTCGCCCAGCTTGAAGGGGACGTGTCGATCCCCGTATTTGTAAGCGGGCAGTTTTCGGCACAGAGCTTTGGCATCTCACAGCAGTCGGTGGACACCGTACACATGTACTTCGCCTCGGAGCAGACGCAGCAAGAGGAGGCAGACGCCGCATAGGTCTCCATTTGCGGCATTAAAAACAGACTAAGGCGGACGCTTACGCGCCCGCCTTTTCTTTTGAAATAAACAACAAAAACTATCTACCCTATAAGCGACAGGGACTACTGCCGCGTCGTATCTACTGTAATGTCAAACGCCTTGCGCCGTGCTAGACGCAGACTAAAATAGATGAGAAGTACGCCGAACGCCGCACAGAACGTAAGCGCCGCGACCCCAAGTGCAACAAACCACAGACCGTTAATGACACATTGAGCCAGCGCATAGCACACCGCCGCAATCAACAGCAGCATGGTAATTAGCTTAGAAGCGCGCTGACCAAAAAAAGAATACTCTTTGATGCCGGTTTCCTTATCCATTCATACCTCGCTCTCCATGCACAAAAGCTGCATGGCGCAATGTCTTTATTCCCGTTTGGTAACCCCTCGTTGTCGGGATTTCCCGCACCGTTATGTTAACATAACTATACCACGGCACAACAGATGATACAACAACAAAAGGTTTACAATCCAGGTACTCATTTAGTGCCGATTATTCGTTGCTTTACTGCGTTTGTACCGTAATTTTTACGGCGTGTCCCGTTTCGCGTCAGGGATTGTTACACAGCGGTTACAGCAAATAACAACAAGCGCCCCGTGTACCTTAAGTACATGGGGCGCCCCTGCGGGTTACGCCTGCTTTGCGGCGGACGCTTCTCGCGCTTGCTTTTTCTTGATGACCTTCATGCGCGAAAACTCCTCGCGCTCCTTTTCCTCAAGGTAATCAGAGATATACTTTACCGTGCCCTCAAAGCGCGGTATGATGATGTTTTTAAGCGAGTTTGCCCTGCGCTGGGTCTTTTTAATTGCCATGGCAAGGCGGTAAACGCTGTTTTCTATCTCGGCAAGGGTTGCGGTAAGGTGCAACAGGTTTGTAAACGAACCGTATGCGTCGTCAAGCTGAGAGCTTGTGTGGTACAGACCATAATGCGGCTCGAGCTTTACGGTTGCGAGCGCGATGTTTGGTATCTCGACGCCCATTACGCTGCGCACGCGGATCTCCATACCGTTATAGATCGGGATTGCCTGCGCGTCGTTGTCCACAATACCCATGTCTAGGTTTGCAAACTGCAGCGAGCGGTACGCCTCGTTGTAGGCGTTGTCAATCTCCTCGCCGATGGTATTGGCCTTATCGATCAGCTGCATCATCTCGCGCACCAGGATGTTGCGCTTGCGGTCAAGCAGCTCAAACCCCAGTGTGGAGAGTGCAAGCGATTTTTTGGTGGCTATCAGGTTTCCCTTGGTCGGGAATATCTGCTCTGCCATCAGGCATCACCTCGAAAACTGTTTGCTGCGCTGTCTACATAATACTTATCTACCAGCTCGTTGTCTAGGCGGTCAAGCTCCTCCCGCGGCAGCAGCGAAAGCAGCTTCCAGCCAAGGTCGAGCGTCTGCTCGATGCTGCGGTTGTCGTCAAACCGCTGGGTAATAAACCGCTTTTCAAACTCCTTGCCAAACTGGATGTACTGTTTGTCGGTGGGCGAGAGCTCCTCCTCACCGATAACCGAGGCAAGCGCGCGTGCGTCCTGCACCTTGGCGTAGCTTGCAAACAGCTGGTTTGCCACCGCCGAGTGGTCGGCACGGGTATAGCCTTCGCCAATGCCGTCCTTCATCAGGCGCGACAGCGAGGGCAGCACCGAAATAGACGGGTAAACCCCCGACTGGTCCAGCGTGCGGTCGAGCACAATCTGCCCCTCGGTGATGTAGCCCGTTAAGTCGGGCACGGGGTGGGTGATGTCGTCGTTTGGCATGGTCAGGATGGGTATCTGGGTAACCGAGCCGCCCTTGCCCTTGACAATACCCGCGCGCTCGTACAGCGACGCAAGGTCGGAGTACAGGTAGCCCGGGTAGCCCTTGCGCCCGGGAATCTCGCCCTTAGAGGACGAAAACTCGCGCAGCGCCTCGGCGTAGGAGGTCATATCGGTTAGGATAACAAGGATGTGCATCCCGTGCTCATACGCAAGGTACTCCGCGGCGGTCAGCGCGCAGCGCGGCGCGAGGATGCGCTCGATAATCGGGTCGTTGGAGAGGTTAAGGAACATAACCACCTTCTCCAACACGCCGCTTTCTTCAAACGAGCGGCGGAAGTAGTCGGCGACGTCGTTCTTTACGCCCATGGCGGCAAACACCACGCCAAAGCCCGCACCCTCCTGCTCGGCAATCTGCGCCTGGCGCACAATCTGCACCGCAAGCTTGTTGTGGCTAAGCCCCGAGCCCGAAAAGATCGGCAGCTTCTGCCCGCGTATCAGCGTAATCAGCGCGTCAATCGACGAGATGCCGGTGCGGATGTAGTTACGCGGGTACACACGCGAAACGGGGTTTAGGGGCTTGCCGTTAATGTCAAGCTTCTTGTCGTAATAGATTTCGCCCAACCCGTCGATGGGACGCCCCACGCCGTTGAAGATGCGCCCGAGCAGCTCCTTAGAAACAGGCAGCTCCATCGGGTGCCCCGTCAGACGGGTGGTGGTGTTGGTAAGCGAAAGACCCTGCGTGCCTTCAAACACCTGAATCACAGCCCGGTGTCCGTCTATCTGCACCACGCGTCCAGTGCGCGTATCGCCGCCCGCAAGCTTAATCTCTACAATCTCGTCAAAGCTAACCGACGGGATGTTGTCAAGCACGACAAGCGGACCGTTAATCTCTGTTAGCCCTGTCAGCTGGGTGTTCATACTCATCATCTTCCTTTGTGTAATACAAACCTCTAATAAAAACCAGGTTATAAGATGCCAACTGGTTTTTCATCGAGATTACGTATCAGGATGTGCGCAGTAACCCACATGCCGGTGTTACTTAATGCTGCGCAGAGCGCTGTCAATGTCGGTGTAATACTCATCAAACAGCTCCGGCTTGTCGTTTGGCACTTCGTACTTCATCTTAATCAGCTTTTCAAACACACCGGTCTCTACGATTAATCGCACGGGAATGCCGGTGATGACAACCGCATGCGCCTGACGATACAGGTACAAAATGACCTCCATCATCTTGAGCTGCTTACTCAGCGGCACATAGGTATCGTCCTTATGAAAGGCGTTTTGCTGCAAAAATCCAACGCGGATGACCCGCGAAATCTCAATAATCAGCTTCTGGTCGTCGGGCAACACATCGGCACCGATGAGCTTTACAATCTCAAGCAGCTTGTTTTCCTCCTGCAAAAGCGTTGCAATCTCCTGCCTACGCTTTAAGAAGCCGCGGTCGACGTTTTGCGCGTACCAGTGGGATAGATCCTCCACATACTCGCTGTAGCTGGTGGTCCAGTTAATGGCGGCGTAGTGGCGGGCATAGGCAAGCGACTTATCGAGCGCCCAGAAGCAGCGCACAAACCGCTTGGTATTCTGGGTAACGGGCTCTGAAAAGTCCGCGCCCTGGGGCGAAACCGCACCGATAACCGACACCGAGCCCTCGCTGCCGCACAGGGTAACCATATCGCCCGCACGCTCGTAAAACTGCGAAAGGCGCGATGGCAGGTAGGCGGGGAATCCCTCCTCGGCGGGCATCTCCTCAAGGCGACCCGAGATCTCGCGCAGCGCCTCCGCCCAGCGGGATGTGGAGTCTGCCATAACCGCCACGTGGTAGCCCATGTCGCGGTAGTACTCCGCCAACGTAATGCCGGTGTAGATCGATGCCTCACGTGCCGCAACCGGCATGTTAGAGGTGTTTGCAATAAGCACCGTGCGGTCGGTAAGCGCCTTACCAGTGCGCGGGTCGATTAGCTCAGAGAACTCCTCAAGCACCTGCGTCATCTCGTTGCCGCGCTCGCCGCAGCCGATGTACACAATGATGTCGGCATCGCACCATTTTGCAAGCTGATGCTGCGTCATGGTCTTGCCCGTACCAAAGCCGCCGGGCACCGCCGCCGTACCTCCCTTGGCGATTGGGAACAGCGTGTCTATCACGCGCTGCCCGGTAATCAGGGGCTTGGTAATAGGCAGGCGCTCCTTTACAGGGCGCGGGATGCGAATGGGCCACCGCTGGCACAGCGTAAGCGTATGCTCCACGCCCAGCTCGTCGGTAAGCTTGATAATCGGGTCGTTTAATGTATAGTCGCCGTTCTCGGCTGTCCATGTAACGGTTCCAGAAAGGTTCGGGGGCACCATCAGGCGGTGCTCCACCACCGGGGTCTCCTGGCACAGGGCATAGATCTGCCCGCCGTAAAGCACATCGCCCTGTTTTACAGTGACGGTGGTGCTCCAGCGGTGTGCCTCATCAAGGGGGGGCACGTTGCACCCTTCGCCAATAAACGCGCCGGTGCTTTTTTCAATCTCACGTAGGGGGCGCTCAATGCCGTCGAAGATGTTTGAGAGGATGCCGGGGCCGAGCGTCACGCTCATTGGGCTGCCTGTGGCAAACACCGGCTCGCCCGGGCACATACCCGTCGTCACCTCATACACCTGAATGGTGGTGGCGTCGCTGGTAATCGAGATTACCTCGCCAACCAGACGCCTGTTGCCCACATACACCATTTCCAGCATCGAAAAATCGGTGGTATTCTTTACGGTCACAACCGGACCGTTGATCGAGTAAATCACGTTATTCAAAAACGGTTCATCCCTTTCAGTTGGGATCGGCGCCCGCACCAAGCCGCGCGGGGCTGCCTTTGCGCCATAATGCCGTATGTCCTATGTTTTATAGCTTGCAGTTGTGGTAAAACCAATCGTGCTGGTCCGCAAGGCGGGTATCCAGCGTCATGTCCACAACAAAGCCGTTTCGGTCGTCTCGCAGCAGGATGCCGCCGATGCTAATCTCATCCGAGAATGCCACATTGCATGGCGCACCGTAGCCGCCGCGGACGGTGGGCTCGTAGGCTTTGTCCTCGTTGCGCAATAAGAGCGTAACAGACTCGGCCTGATAATCGCTTGCAAGGCGCTTTGCTGCATTTTGCAGGTACTCGGCGTATGCATCGGTTGCGGTGTACTCGAGCAGACGCTTCTTCACTACGTCAAACACGCCCTTTTCATACCCCGTGCGCTTTGCAAGGTACTCCTGCTTTTGCTTTAAGCGCATCTGAGAAAGCTCACGCGCCGACTCGGTCGTAATGCCCGACACCTCGCCCTGAATCATCTCGTACGCGGCGGAGAGCGCGGCGTTTTCGGTCAGCGCTATCTGCTCTTGTTTTATAGACTCAAGCTCGCTAAGTATCTCCTGCGCTTTGGCTTGTGCCTGGCCCATAACGGCTTGTTCAAAGCGTTCCAGCTTTTCTTCCAGCCTTGCCAACTAAACCACCTCCATGTGGGTTGTTTCATTTTTGAGTTTGTAGAAAAGTCCCCGGTCTAAAGCTTTAAGCCAATGGCCTCGCGAACGTAACGCCCGATGGTGTCGCCTACCTTGCCTGCGCCGTGCCGGTCGGGCACGGTGGCAATCAGCGGGCGGTGGCGGTTAAGCTTAATGTCGTAAACCAGCTCTGGGCAGAGCTCCAGCAGCTTTTCGGTCATCAGAACCACACCCACCTCGGGGTCGTCCGCCGCCTTTTTAAGCTGCTCTTCCACCTCTTCGGGCTGGTGCACTACAATACCCTCCATGCCTGCAAGGCGCAGACCAAGAAACGTATCGACGTTATCGCTTATTACAAAAAACTTCATAGTGCTGCCCCCTTATGCCGGAATCGGTCGCCTGTTTGACCGGGCAAGCATCGGTTATTCATCAGGGAATCTTGTTTAGAATCAGGATGGAGATCAGCAGTCCGTACAGCGCAACACCTTCGCCGAGTGCAACGAAGATCAGCGCCTTACCAAACGCCTTGGGATCCTCGGAGAATGCACCGATGGCAGCGGGTGCCGCCGCGGCAACCGCGATACCGGCGCCGATAGCAGAAAGACCGGTTACCAGCGCTGCAGCCAAAAAGCCCATTCCGGCAGAGCTGCCGCCCGCAACCGCTGCGGCCGCTTCGGCGGTTTCCGCCGCGCTGAGCATACCGCCCGCGGGCAAAAGGATAGCAAGCAGGCATACGCCAAAGAACGCGGCGACGTTAAACACAAGCGCACGCTTGGCCTTTACGCCTGTGGTCACACCGGTATAAACAGGAACAAGGGGCATAAACAGCAACACAACCGCAACAAGCGGCAGAAGATAAAATACTACATTCATTCTGATTTTCCTCCTCAACTATTGTGCACAGGGATAGCGATCTATACGATAAATCAAGGATTTCTCCTCCTTGAGGCTCACGCGCAGGCAGCTACTCGGTCTTTTGCTGGGTGATGCCGACGGTAATGGGGGTAAACGCCTTGCCGTCGCCCTCAAAGAAGCGGCTGAACATCTCGTAAAACTCAAGACGCAGCACCTGGATGCCCACGATAAGACCCTCCATGGCCATAACAAACAGGTTTCCGATGATAACCACGATAGGGCTTGCACCCGCGCCCACCATCTCGGCCAGTGTCATTACCACCGCCATCATGCCCGCGTGGCTTAGAATAAAGCCGCCGACACGAAGGAACGACATGGTGTTGGTAACAAAGCTAAGCCCAACCTCGAACATCTCAAACAGGTTTTCGATGATGAAGGAGCCGATGCCCTCCTCATCCTTTTCCGCCTTTTTGTCGGGCTGTGCGCTCGCCTTTTTCGCTTCCGCAATGCCGATCTCCATCAGTCGTCCGATATCGTCAAGCGTTTCATCCGAAAGCTCAGCAAGGTCGGAGGGCAGTCGCAGCCGCTCGAAGTACAGTGAGTTAAACACCGCGTCGGTCTCGCGAATAGAGGTAACCGGGGTAAAGTAGATGCCCCAGTAGTAATCGTCGTCCTGCTCGGTGATGTAGAACAAGAACAGTCGCTCGTCGTAAAACTTCAGCTTTTCAAAGCTTGCGCGGGGCAGTCTGCCAAAGCGCGCCGTCAGGTACGAGCAGTCAAGCAGCTTGCGGATAGGGGTGTTTTCGTCCTCTCCGCGCAGTGACCGGCATACCGAAACCAGCTCGTCCTCGGGCTTTGCCTTTTTGCCGTGGCCCTTTGTCCCGCTCTTTTTGAGCCACTTTGCAATGGGGTGACGCAAAAAAATCAATAAGATTGGCAGCACGATGCCAAAGATGATGACCACTGGGTTAAAGATGTTAATGCCGTACACAAGGTTAAGCACAACGCCCACCAAAATGGTGCTATACAGTACAATACCCGCAATACCGTTTTGGCTAAGCAGCGCGCGGGATGGATTTTTTTGCTTAATGCCCATAATGATGTTAATGAGTATACAGCTGATGATGATGAAAACACCCACGCCAACCGCACCCAGCAGCACAACGTTGGTCATCTCGGGCGCAAGTACATGGACAGGCTTTTCTTCCAGACCAAATACGTTTCGGTACAGCGGGTCGAGCAGATGCTCGTAGCCGAACACCGAGCCGTACAAGAAGCCGAACACCGTCGACGATATGCCGATGCGCTGCATGATTCTGCCTAAGGTCATGCGCTTGGTCTTCCACATGATATAGCCGATGAGAGTAATGCACAAACCCTGACCCACGTCGCCGAACATCAAACCAAACAATAGCGTATAGGTGATGCCCACAAATACCGTGGGGTCAATGTCCTTGTAGGACGGCAGACCAAACATATCCACAAACATCTCAAACGGCTGGAAGAAGCGGGAGTTTTTTAGCTTTGTGGGGGGGGCAAACCGCGTGTCGCTGTCCACCGGCTTTACGGTGGCGGTCACGCCGGGCAGGTCGTCAAAGCTCTTTTTAAACGCCTCTGCCTCCTTTTCGGGCACAAAGCCCACGATGTGGAACACATCGTCAAACACCGAGATATATTTGCGCATCTCAAACGAGTCGCTTAAAAATTTAATCTGTGCAAAGATGTCGTAGAAATACAGCTTGCGGCGGTTTACGGTCGCCTTCATCTCGCCCAGTACCTCGGCTAGCTCGTTTTTGTCCTCATGAAGCGCCTTTGTAATCTGGGCGCGTGATTGGTCGGGCGTGCCGTGCACCGTGTCTGGTATATAAAGGCGCTCATAATACAGCGAGTTAAACACCGCGTCGCATTCGGGCGCGTCCTGTGTGGGAACGAAATACACGCCCCAGTAGTACTGCTCGTCGCTGTCAAAGGTATAAAAGATAAACGGCTTGTCGTCGTAGTAGGTAAGCTTGTTGTAGCTGTCCACCGGCAGACGTCCAAAGCGTATCTTGATATACTGACAGGAGAATATCTCATCAAACGGGATGCTTAGTCCCTCGATGTGGTTAAGCTGTATGAGCGTCTGCTCGTTGCGCGCGATGCGCTCAGAAAGGTTGTTCTTGCGTTCGTTTAACGAGAGCACCTCATGGTCAAACAGTTCCATGCTCTGTACGAGCTTGTCGCGGTCAATCTGCATCCCTTTGCCGCGCAGCTTTAAATACCCCTCGGGGTTTAAAAAGATATCGCGCGGTACGCCGATGCGCTCAAAGTTCTGGCTAAAAAACGCGCGATCCACCGATTTCGCGGCAGATTTTGACGTAAGATAAACGCCCCATTCAAACTTCTTATCCGACTTAAGCGGATAGAAGATGTAGGTTTTACCCGAGTTGCTTTTGATCTTTTTGTAGTTCTTAATGGGTAGTCTACCAAAGCGAAACTTCACCATGTCAGACAAAAAGACATCGCTCTGCTCAATCGTCTTTTCTTCCAGTCCCTCCACCAGCACGCGGATATCCTCGGAATGCGCCTTAATGGCACCGATCTTTGCGGGGAGGTTTTGGATGTATTCGAGCGTATACGTATTATAGCCCTGAGCATCCTCGGCAGATAGCTCAAAGCCCGCATGTGCGCCAATTTCTGTAATCTTGCGCAACAGCGAGGTATAGGGATTCTCCTCGTTGTAGGTAGGAAGCGCTCCCATACTTTCGTAATACATAGATGCCTGCTCGGGATGAAAATTGTTGCCATACGAGCATTTAAGCACCGCAGCATCCAGCTGCCGTACGTCGCCGTCGATATTAACCAGCTTCATCCTGGCTATAGCCATACCCTATGCACCACCTTTCCTGATAGTAGGGCGACAAATGCGCCCGGGCGGATGTGTTAGTGAATCATTTGCTTTGACATATATGAAGTTAGTTTGGTATCACAAGCAGCCTTGCCATCTCGCTTTCGGGCACCTTGTAACGAATGCCCTCGATGATGCTGGTTAGGTTGTCGATCTCAATCTGGCTTAGAATCAGGTATGAGGCAAACACCACGGCAGGATAGATGGAATAGGACACAAACCTCCGGTTAACGGCGTACCGCCTGCGCTGGTTTGCATGCTCAATAAACGAGAACTCGCTGTCTGTGGCGTACACGTTGTGGCGATGGCTGCGGTTGAGCAGGGTAAGCATATCCTCTGGGGATTTTGTCGCAACCAACGCGTCCATGCGGCGGTCAAACCGCGCGTCGTGTGTTCTTAAAATACGCGTTTCTATCTCTTCGGGGTCGGCGTGAAAATAGCGTTTTAGGCGGTAGATGCTTGAAATATTGCCAAGCTCTATCTGCATCATAAATATCTCGCGCAGCCTTTTGTTCTGCTCGCCGCTGCAGTGCTTGTCAATCAGTTCAAATGTTTTGTCGTAAAAGAACTGGCGCAGCGCAAACTCGCACCCAAATAGATCAGGGCGGGTGCCGGGCGAGGGACGAAATGGCAGCAGAACGCCGTAATACTCGGTTTTTGCAAGCACCTCAAGAATATCGTCGAAGCTACGCGCGTGGGCAAGCCGAATTACATCAAACGAAAGGTAATCCATCAGGTAGCCGGGCAGCGTTTCGATGTAGCTATCGGTCAGCCCCGAGTTCATGAGCCTTAGGCAGGTAAGTATCTGCTCTGCCTCAAGGTTTACGATAAAATAGCGGTAAAACCCGTTGTCCTTGGTGTACTCGTAACGGGTAAGCCGCGCATACTTTCTAAGCGTATCGCGGCGTAGCAGGTTTTCGAGCTGACCGCGGTGCACCAGATTCTCTTGTATGCCGGTTAGGGTTGCTGCATAGGCGGTTTCTGTCTTAAGATACGCCGCAACCTCGCTGACCGAGTGGCGGTTTAACAGCTCCCTGTAGTTCTCTGGCTTTAAGCGCTTGCCGTACATGGCGCGCGCCTTTGTAAGTATCGCATTGCTGGATAACTGCGAAGACACCGCGGTAATCCCCCTTCGCCTGTTAATCTGCTAAACGTGAAAAGCCGCGCCGAAAGGTCGGCACGGACAGTTTATGCGGTT
>JAEZVA010000019.1 GCA_023443315.1 Bacillota bacterium
CTGCCGCCCACCACCTCGGAGTAATGGTTCATCGCGACCGCGTAGGGCACGCCCAGTGCCTTTACCTGCTCCTCGGTCATACCCACGTGGGCGACCTGCGGGTGCGTAAAGATTGCCCACGGCACCACGTCGTAGCTTACCGCCTTCTTCTCGCCGCCAAACAGGTTTTGCGTGAGCACCTGCGCTTCATAGTTTGCCTTGTGGCGCAGCTGGTATTTGCCATTGATATCGCCCAGCGCAAAGATGTGGCTTTGCGACGTCTCGAGATACTCGTTTGTAATTATCCAGCCCCTGTCGTCCAGCGCGATGCCCGCCTGCTCGGGCGCAAGCAGGTCGGCGTTGGAGCGGATGCCCGCGGCGACGAAAATCTCCTCGCACTCGATGGTGCTTTGCGCGCCAGTGCGGCGGTTTTGCACGGTAAGGCGCTTTGCGCCGCCCTCGGCAGACGCCGACACCACCTCGCTGCCTGTGAGCACATCGATGCCGTGCTTGACAAACTGCGCCGTGACAAACGCCCTGACCTCCGCTTCCTCCTTGGCGATAAGCTCGTCCGCGTACTCGATGATGGTCACCCTGGTACCGAACGCCGAGAAGATGTGCGCAAACTCCGCGCTGATGGTTCCCCCGCCGATGATGGCAAGGCTTTTGTAGGGTGCGGTGGGGAATTTGTCGCCGAAAAAGCGTTCGGAGGTCACGTAGCCCGTATCGTCAAGCCCCGCTATCTGCGGCACCATGGTGCGCGCGCCGGCGGCTATTACAAACCGCTCGGCGGTAAGCTGCTCGTCGGGCTTGCCGTCCGAAAAGTGCACGGTCATGCTGTGTGTGCCCGTAAACGCGCCCGTGCCCTTGTACACCGTTAGGTTGGGGATATGCCCTAGGCTGTGTTCAATCTTCTTGTGCAGGTCAATTTGCTCCCACATGCGGCGAGAGATGGTCTGCCAGTCTACCTGCGGCGGGGCGGTTTGAATGCCCACGCGCTGGGACGACTGCAGCTCGCGAACCAAATCCGCGGGGTACACGAGCATTTTGGAGGGGATGCACCCCTTAGTCAGGCAGGTGCCCCCGAACTTTGATCTTTCAATAATGGCGCAGCGAAGCCCCTGATTCAGTGCTTCTTCGAGCACCATCAGCCCTGCGCCGCTGCCGACTACCACCAAATCGAACTGTTTCATGGTTTGTCCTCCGCTTGGTTTGCGTTTTGTCCCGTATGGGGATTGTGAAAGGGTTTGATGCAGCTGTTTGTTGATATTATCACAGCAAAATAACGCTGCCGCTAATAAATTGTTTCAAGGTATTCTTTGTGCTTAGTTTCAATACCATTCATATTCGCCTTAAATTCCGCAATCGCAGCATCCTTGCTTTTGCCTTGCTTAAGATACGCTCGTACAATGCTCAGCCATTCGCTATCAGCCGCACTGTCTAGGCTGGTATAAAACTCATACTTCTTTGCGTTTGATTGCTTTATGGTGTTATATATAATACTATTGATGTTTTCTTCCCCAAGAAAATCTATGGTGTTAATGGTGTTTTTCATAATGGTTCCCGAAATTACCGCTCTTTTATTGCCGTACGCCTCATAAAGATCATCAACAGCGTCTCCGTTGCGATAGAGTGTGTCGTTTGCAAGGCGGTACTGAAGCCCGTTTTCGGAACAGTCCAGCGTCATCCATTCAATTAACGGCGCAATTTTATCCTTCAGCGGTGAGTTCTTATTTACCATAATCCCAGAATGGGTACCTTCAAACGTATTTACTCTAGTCGTACGGCATATTGCCCAGTCACCTGCGGTATTGGGCAAATAACTCGCATCGCCTAAATATGAAATTTGATTATCGGTTAGGACAAGACCGAACACCGACTTGTCACCTTTTCCGTCCAAGTCTTGATACCACTGCTCGGTATACGGATCGGTGTCCTTGATACAACCATTATTAAACAATAATTTAGAAATATCCAAAAATTCTTCCCATTTCGGATAAACAGTATGATTGCCATTGAGCGTTTGATTATAGGCATCGATTCCATCTGTAAACAAAGGCCAGTACCCATAGCATCCGGGCGTGATATAATAGCCATGTTTTTTTAAGGTTTGTGCCGCTTCTACGAATTTTGCCCAATTGTCAGAACCAGTGCCGATGATTTCGGCAATTTCATCCGGATCGTCTGTCCCCCATACCTTCTTGGCTATAGAACGCCGATACATAAATGTATAAACGCTTGTTTCATATGGAAGTGCGATAATTTCTCCATTCTGATTGGTTCCGGCATCGATTGCAAACTGCGGAATATCAGCCTTCTTGATAGCCGCATCAACGTTTATGCCAAGTTCTTGATAGGTAGAGGCATAATCCGAGTACCTTCCATCGATAAACTCCTTGGCATAAATAGAAGGAATGCTATAGATATCAATCGAGTTGCCATTGCCGTTTTCAAGCGCATCGACAACTTGAGATAGAAAGTGGTTATCGTCAATCATTGAGCCTTGGACGCTATGTATTTTGTATTTGAATTCGGGGTGGAGCTCGGCGTATTTTTTCACTATGCCATCGAGTTCTTGATCCATGGAGTATATATTGAGCGCGGTATTGATAGCAGGATCGTAATAGTACGTCTCCAACCATTCATATTCTAGTTTTGCTTGTTCCTTAAAATTTGCAATCGCAGTCGCTTTGTCCATTCTCCCCGTAAGATATTCATCTGTGACGATACGCCATGCGTGGACGATGTTACCCTCCAAGGAGTTATAGCCTTGCTGTTTTACGGCTGATGCTACTTGGGTGTTATAATATACCGTATTTATGTTTTGACCACCCAGAAACCCATTGCCACTATTTAAGCTTTTTAAAACACTGCCGGAGACAACGGGTCTTTTAGCCCCGTAAAACGCGTTGTTCTGATTGCCGAGATTGTCATTTGCAAGACAATACTGCAACCCAGTTTCGGTACTATCTAGGGTAATCCATTCAATAAGAGGTTTGATTTTATCCTTGAGCTGTGACTGATTACTAACAAGTATTGCAGTAGTTCCGCTTAAATCGATATTGCTAATTGGCGGCTGACAGATTGCCCAGTCACCATAGGTGTTGCCCAATGTAAACT
The DNA here is from genome assembly GCA_023443315.1 of Bacillota bacterium. Taxonomy (GTDB): domain Bacteria; phylum Bacillota; class Clostridia; order Oscillospirales; family Ruminococcaceae; genus Acetanaerobacterium. The sequence goes on from JAEZVA010000019.1 coordinate 3,100, forward strand.
CCCATTCAAAAAATCGACTTGTAGCAAGACCGAATATTTGATTGTCACCTTTCCCATCTAGGTCCTTAATCCACTGCTCTGAATACTGCAATGATTCCCCTATATAGTTCTTGTTCAGTAGGTGTTTTGAAATATCCATGAATGCTTCCCACTGCGGGTTTAAATCTTCGTCTTTGGGTATCCTCGTATCAACGAAGGGCCAGATATCATTCCATCCCGGCGCAATATAGTAGCCGTGTTTTTTTAACGTCTTTGCTGCTTCCACGAACTTATCCCAGTCTTCGGTACCTGCGCCGATAATATCGGCAATGGCGTCTGGGTCGTCTGTACCCCATACGGTCTTAGCAATCGAGCGGCGATACATAAATACACCGATTTTGGGTTCATAAGGAAGTGTGACAATCTCTCCATCCGAATTGGTACCCGCATCGATAGCATACTGTGGAATATCCGCCTTCTTTAAAGCGGAATCAACGTCGATGCCTAGCTGCTTGTAGGTGCTGGCATAGCCCGCGTATTCTCCCTTAATAAACTCCTCGGCATACCAACCGGGGACACAATAAATATCGATTGCTTTCTCTTTCGCATTTTCAAGACCACCGAGAATTTCTCTATAATAGGAGCCTGCCGCATCTGGGATATAGTTTATTACAAACTGAAACTCAGGATGTAGACCAGCATATTTGGTAAATATATCTGCCATCTCCATATTACACGTGTATATGTTGACCACGCTTTCATCGACGGTAGAATTCGGGTTGTCTTGTACTACCTCAACTGCTTGATCGTTATCTGTTTTTGCATCAATCACTGCATTGGCATAAGTATTATGTAAAGAATTTGATGACAGTAAGGCAATGGCAAGAATAAATACAATAATAATAGTAGTGCATCTTTTCAGCATTGATTTAACCCCATCTTTCACACAATGTATTCTTTATTACCCTAACTGCTTCTACTACTAAACCGTTGCCCGTATTAACACACTTAGCTACCGTTAGGGGGACTGATTATTATTGAGTAACCGTCTAAATATCTTTTCTGATGCTGCACCTAGACCCTACCAATATTCTAGCACACAATCAACTAAAGTAAACCACTAATACACGGTGTAATATGATATATCATTGGCTTTTTTCCCATTCTCCCCCCAAAAATAAAACAAAGCAGACCCACCTTGTAATGGCTTTATATTTGCTGTTGTGGTAAGCAGCAAATGTAGCTTGAAAAGGATAAAAAAATAGAGCATATTGTGATTAAACCGATTGAATGGGATTGCTTAAAAAACCATTATCGGAGGAACACAATATGCTCGGATTAATAGGGGTAAACACAAACAATGTTCAGGGGAAAGACGGAGTAACACAGATAACAATAGCACTTTTAGCGCATGCAAACCGTAAGGTTAGGGTGGTTTGGATACCCATACGTCGGAATTACTACCACTAAATTGAACCGTTTCATGGTTTGTCCTCCGCTTGGTTTTGCGTTGTTTCGTGAATTAAGAGTGTAAATGATTTGTTGCATATATTTGTAATTTTATACCATAAAAGCTGAGCATTATGGTATTATCGCCATCGGCGTAGCCGGAGCATAAAGATAAATGGTATAATCAATGCTTTGCGTTGATTATACCATATTTTTGTGGGGTTATGGGGGTGGTTTTGTCGGGGGTTTGGGGGGTATGTGTCATAGAAACAAACGTAGAAACGTATTTAATCACGGAAACCCTCTACCACCTCCAAATGAATTGAAAGCGCAAGAGGGTTTTTATTCCATCCTCAATATATTGCTGATATGTATTTGAAATACCCTCCACCCTCTCTTGTAAAATTATCCGAAGGTGGCAAGCTAATTACAGCATATCCTGAATCAACAGGAGCGTGGTCTCCAAAAAATCTCGAATCTGTTATCGAGTAATTTAAGTGTCGTACTCCGTTACGTATGAATGATGCCTTGCTTTTCCCCTTATCATTTTTGAAAAACCTCATGTTTTCAAACTTAATAACTTCAAGAGAATGATTTAAATGGCTAACATTAATTAACTTGTATTTTGAATTCCCAAAAACAGTTGCATTCTTATTTTCCAAAAATGCAAGCTCTTTTATACTAGACAATGAACCTACATACTTCAGTCCATATGCTAAATCTATTAGTACATTTTCGGTTTGGTGTTCAACAGGGCAATCTTGTAATATTTTTACTTTTACAACATCTAAAAGTTTAATTGATTGAGTGTAACATGTTTGAATTCCTTCTCCATGTTCTGGTTCACTTACAAGTCTAATTAACTTCTCATTTTTAGTATCGTATGCTGCCACACACTTTTTTCCCCATTTTTCAGACAAAGTTAAAATAATAACGTTATTTTCCACATCACTATCCTCCTTTATAAGTGGACGACTGTTATGTTAAACAAGTTTTCAAAATAATGTGCGACTAATCCTCTATGACATTTTTGTGGCATGTCTTCACTACAAAGCAAACAAATATTTTCATCCTGAAAATCACTATATTTGTTTAATATATACTCATCAATTTTTCTTGACTTCATGATGTTATTAAACGTCTCTTCATAAAACTCCCAAGAAATAACTCTGTTTTTGTAATCCTTTAGTAATTTTTCAGTTGGCGCAAATGTGTCATCATGAATATACTTTATACCAATGATTTTTTTTAAAAAATACTCGATGTCAGGCATTTTGGCAAAACCAGCTAATTGAGAAGTGTTGTTTAGTCGCACATCAATTAAAGTATCTATTTTACTATCTTTTAACAGTTCAAAAAATTTTTGGGCTGTTTTTTTAGTAAATCCTATTGTAAATATTTTCATTTATAAATCCTCCAAATTAAAACCAATATCAATGTTTCGTTTTCTATAGCACTCATTTAATAAAGAGTCTTCATCACTTGACGCAGAAAATAAAGATAGTTGTAGACGATCTTTAAAATACATATCTAACAACCTTATTTCTATTTCACATTGTGTTTCAACTTGACCATTTGCTTTTATATGGTCTACATTATAGCCGAGCTCTTTAAAGCCTTTTCCGAGCATTATACTGCGATGACAATTAATCGGATCTTTTTCTGCGCACATGAGCGCAAATTTATATCCTTTCTCAATTCCTTTTGTTACCTTTTTAACTCCTTCTAAAAACTGATTAGAGGAAGTAAATTTGTTGAAGTCAAGATAACCACCATTAGCATAAAAAATTGTATTTTCTTGACGAGCACCAAACTCATGTGCGTAGTTTCTGTATATTATCTCCTTATTCTTAAGGGTTATTTCCAATGTATCTTTATTGTAGTCGGAATAATGTTGTGAATATGGTGTGCTACGCACATCTATTAAACAAGTAATTTTATATTTTATTAAAGTCTCAATAAAGTCATTGATTTGAAAACTAGTATAACCAATTGTATAAATCTGTTTCATCTTTTCACGCCTTCTGTAGCATAATAAAATTTACATATAATATTGCAAACTCATTAATAAAAATGTTGTACTATTTATTGTTTGTGTTAATAGACACTTTTTCATTTTCGCCATACGACTACCCATAATAAAATTCTATATGAATTATATTAATCCCCACAAATATTGTAACATACAATCACAAAATGTAAATATGTGAAATGTAGAGTTTATTTATAAACCTATGCTTTTTAAACTCATATATCAAATCTCAAATAGCATCCACTCTCTCCCCCAAACGCAAACAACCCGAACCCACCGAAAAACGGGTTGGGTTCGGGTTGCCTGCATCTATTTCACCAATGGAAAAATCAAATTGAAGCTATCAGCCTACACCGTACGTCCCGTCAGCTCCACTGCCTGCAGCTGCGCCTTTACGCACAGCTCTGCCGCCTTAAAGGCGTGCTCTTGGGTCATGGCGTTCTCGGTGCGGTTTAGGCAGTCGAGCACCAGCGCCCCGAAGTAGGGGAAGCCGACCTGACCGTGCACGTGGAAGTGCTTTTCGCCCTTGCCGTTTGCTAAAAACAGGTGGGCGGGGCTGTCCGGCACGCCGATGTTCATATACTTGCGCTGCTCGATATAGCCCTCGGTGCCCAGAATAAAGCTGCGCCCGTCGCCCCACATCTGTAGTCCGTCGGGGGTAAACCAGTCCACGCGGAAGTAGCCGGTGGAGCCGTTGTCGGTTACCAGCGACGCGTCGCCGAAGTCGTCAAGCTCAGGGTAGTCGGGATGGTTGTAGTTTGCTATCTGGCTGCGGACGATGCTAGCATCCTTCGCGCCGGTGTAGAACAGTATCTGCTCTATCTGGTGGCTGCCGATGTCGCACAGGATGCCGCCGTACTGCTCCTTTTTAAAGAACCAGTCGGGGCGGTTTGCGGGGTTGCCCACACGGTGGGGACCCATGCCGATCACCTGTAAGACCCGACCGATGGCGCCCTCTTCTATCAGCTGCCCCGCAAAGATTGCGGTTTCGCAGTGCAGTCGCTCGGAGTAGTACACCGCGTACTTCTTGCCCGTTTTCGCGCACATCTCCCTAGCTGCGGCAAGCTGCTCCAGTGTGGTGAGGGGTGCCTTGTCGGTAAAATAGTCCTTGCCCGCCGCCGTCACGCGTAAGCCGAGTGCACAACGCTCGCTGGTAACGCAAGCGCCCGCCACGAGAAGCACCTCGGGGTCGAGCAGCACCTCATCCTCACTGCGCGCAATGCTAGCCTGTGGATACTGCTTTTTAAAGCCCTCCGCCTTGGCGGGGTCTGGGTCGTACACCCATTTGAGTGTACCGCCTGCCTCTACCAGCCCGTTGCACATGCCGTAGATGTGCCCGTGGTCAAGCCCAACGGCGGCAAAAACAAACTCGCCCGGCTTTACAACGGGGCTTGCCTTACCCACGGGCGCATAGTTCATACCGTCAGATGTGTTCAATGTGTTACACCTCATTATATCGTAGTTGAGTTAAATTTTAGGTTACAGCTTCATCTTGTAGTCGCTGCCCACGGTGATGTCGCCACCTAGGTCTTCAAGGGATGTGCTCTTCTCAAAAAAGCGCGGTGTGCTTTTTAGAATGCCCTCCACCGTATAGAACGGGTCATCCTTTTTCAGCGGTAGCTCCACGGTGCAGCCAAGGCTGCCCGATTTGAAGATGGACGTAATCATCTCGATGGTCTTGCGTCCGTCTTCGCCGCCGATTGCGGGGCTCGCGCCTGTTTCGATTGCCGTGAGCACGTTTTCAATCTGTCCCGTATGCCCGGTGTAGGGCAGCACGGGCAGCTTACTTACATACTCGGTTAGCTCCCGCTCCAGCTTCTCGTTGGGCACGGGGAAGCCGTTTGGCTGTGACGTACAAGCCGCCACCTTCCACGGTGCGGAAACCCTTGCCTTTTCGCCCTGAAAAATCACCTGCTGCTCCTCGCCGTGGTGAATAACCGAGCTAGTTATCTGCGCAAGCACGCCTTTTGGGTACTGCAAAACGGCAATCGAGATGTCCTCCACCTCGGAGTTATCGTGTGCGGCGTTTGAAAGGATGGCGGTTACCTTATCGGGCAGGTTCATCATCCACATCAGCATATCGATGTGATGCACCGCGTGGTTTAGGGTGCAGCCGCCGCCTTCCTTGTCCCAGCGTCCGCGCCACCATAGGTCGTAGTAGCTGTGACCGCGCCACCAGTGGGAATCCACCTGCGCATGCAGTACGTTGCCGATAAGCCCATCGTTTAAGATGTGCTTTAATGCCTGTATCGGCTCACGAAAGCGGTTCTGCGCGATGACAGACAGCATCTTGCCGCTTGCCTTTTCGGCCGCGAGCATCGCGTCGCATTCCTCTAAGCTTGCCGCCATCGGCTTTTCTACCACCACGTTACAGCCTGCGTTTAAGCTGTCGATGGATATCTGCCCATGGCAGTACGGCGGGGTGCAGATGCTTACAAGATCAATCTCGTCCGCCATCGCTGCCAGCATATCGGTATGGGATGAGAACGTCCGTGCATCAGTTAGGTTTAAGCGCTCTTTTGCGTCGGTGGCGCGCTCGGGCAGAATGTCTGCCAGCGCCACAATCTTGCACCGCTCGGGGAATGTCAAAAATCCCTCTAAATGAAGCCTTGAGATATTACCTACTCCGACGATTGCTACTCTTTTCATATTTATCACCTCAAAAATTTTGGGTATGAATCTATCTTTTCCAACGCTGCACGCAGCGGTCTGTGCAAATTCGGTTTCGGCACCTATTTGCCGACGATAAGATGCCACTGTGCGTTTTTAGCCAGTGCTTTGTTTGCCATGCCGTTGTGTGTTGTGCGAGTGTGCATACAATCCCAGCTAAAAGGGATGTTTGCATCACACAGTTTTTCTCGGGCGCGTTTTTAAAAATGGAGGAGGCTTGCAACCTGTTGACTGCAAACCTCCTCCAAAACGATTCGTTAGTTGCTATGGGTAGGGTTGATTATTTTACTTTGGAAGCACGCTCGTCTACTACTGCCTGAGCGCCGGAAGCAAGCCAATCGGCAATGCCTGCATCCCACTTCGCGTCGAACTGGTCAGGCTTTGCGGTTACTGCTTCTGCAAGCAGGGTCCAGCCCTTGTCAACCAGTGTCTGGCTAACGGGAGCAGCCGCGGTCAGGGTAAGACCGGGAACGACGAGCAGGGGCTTCGCGTCTCTCATGGAATCCTCATAAGCCTTGAGAACAAGAGCGGGGTCTACGCCATAAGAAAGCGCTGTAGCCTTAACGTTGTTGGCATCGTCGCCGGTGTCAACGCCGTTTATCATGATGGTGTAGTCTAAGTTATTACCGGAGTTCATGATTTTTGCGCCTTCGGCAGGCTTAACTACCGGTATACCGTCTACGAGATCGTGGGTAACGCCTTCTTCGCCAATCTGCAGGAAGTAACGGTTCTCAAACTTCGAGAGCCAGTTTACATAACGCAGAGCGGGTTCGATATTCTTGCTGGTAGAGGGGATGAAGAAGTTCAGACCTGCGGGCTCGTATGCGCCCTTCGTGTACTTACCAGCAGCATCCTCGAAGCAGTCAACACTTACAAAGGTAGCGCCAGGTACGTTTGCCTGAAGATCATTCTGCAGACCGGGGTTCGGACGATAGGGCTGATCCCAGTTGTGGATAAACGCACCAACCACGCCACTCTTAATCAGGTTGTCGCTGTTTACATCGTCGGTATGCAGTGCAAACTCGGTGTCGGTCAAGCCTTCGTTGTACAGCTTGTTGAGGTAGCGAACGCCCTCTTTGTAGCCGGGCACAAGGAAGTCACGCTCAACAACGTTGTTGATCCAGCGATCCTTCTCGCTTACATTCGGGTCAATGAACGACTCAATCAGGGTGCGTGCACGCCAACGAACGTCTCTAGAGCCGATGATAAATGGAATTACATTTGCGCTGCCTACGCCGCCGGGATCCTTTGCCTTGAATTCCTTAAGCATGTTGTAGAATTCCTCGCGGGTTGTGGGTGCTGCCATGTTCAGTTTGTCCAGCCAATCCTGACGAACAAAGGTGCTAACCGCAGCGGTGTTAACGCGGCGAGCGGGGATGGAGAAGATCTGTCCAGTCTCTGTGGTCTGACGGGCAATCAGTCTTTGACCGGGAACAGCCGCGTCTTCACCCAGGAACTCATCGAGTACAGGCAGATATTCGTCAATGTAAGGAGCAAGGTCAACCAGTCCGCCCATCTCACGGTAGGTGGTGATTAGGTCGCCGCTGTAGGTTACGCAGATGTCGGGAGCTGTTCCCGAAGCCATCAGGTTAGTAAGCTGTTCCGTCTCTTCCCAACGGGAAACGGGAACAAAGGTTACGCCGATGTTTTCTTCCTCAAGGATCTTCTGCTTGATCCAATCGGTGTAGAAGTTGTTTGTGGGGTCGCTTCTTCCGCCGTCTGTACCGCGGTCAAAGATCTCCACCGTAATCTCGGTGTACTCGGGCTTAGCGTCGGAAGGTGCGTCAGAGGCAGGCGCCGAAGAAGGCGCAGGCTGGGGCGCAGCAGGTGTACAAGCGGCCAATAAACCAATGACCATCATGCATGCCAAAAACAAGGAAATACCTTTTTTCATAATAATCCTCCATTCTATTCATAAGAGCATACGACCATGTATGCAAGAGTAACAATAATAAACCCGTTATCCCTTTACCGCGCCCACCGTAACACCAGAGATAAAGTACCTCTGTGCAAATGGATAAATCATTACGATGGGTATTGTGGCAAACATAACGCTCGCCGCCTTTAAGCCTTCACTCGCAGTCGGCGCACCCCCCGCGACACCCTCTACCTGCGAGACCTCGATGGCCGACAGGTTGTTGATAATCTGGTACAGCTTGAGCTGAATAGGGGCAAACTTAGGCTCGGTCATATACAAAAGTGCATCGGAAAATCCGTTCCATCGTCCCACTGCGTAGAATAGCGCAAGGGTTGCTAGCACCGATGTGGAAAGAGGAAGGTATACACGCGTTAATACAGTAAAAGGGTTTGCTCCATCAAGCTCCGCCGATTCGCGAAGGCTTGCGGGAATGCCAAAGAAAAAGCTACGCAGGATAATTACGTTAAACACCGAGATGCAGTTTGGAAGGATGAGCACCAGGGGATTGTTGATGAGATTAAGATCCTTCATCAAAATGTAGTTTGGAATGGTGCCCGCGCTGAAATACATGGTTAATATAATAATTGTGCTGATGACCTTTCTGCCTTTGAGCCAGTCGTAGGTTAAGGGGTAGGCACAAAGGATAGTCATAACCATCGAAACCGTTGTAGCAATAAGGGTGAGAATCGCTGTCCAGATCATCGAACGGGAAAACGCTGCGTCCTTGAATACATAGATGTAGGAGTCCAGTGAAAAGTCCACCGGCCAGAAAGAGACCTGACGGTTAATAATTGCATTGGTCGAACTCAGCGAACGTGCGATGATATTGATAAACGGCAAAAGACATGCCAAGATGATAAAAAAACAAACGATAGCAATAATCCAATCCACGATTTTCGTCGCTTTGGTTTTTACAACGCGGCTTGTGGATTCAATATCCTTAACCTTTTTCGTGTTGCCCATCGTATTCCTCCTCGTTAACATAGTATCGAAATCACTGCGTCGGGGGATGCTACGGATTCTGTTAGCAGTACCAAATCAGCATCCGACTTTGGTAAAATACTGTTACCAGATGCCCCGTTCTCCGAACCGTTTTGCCAAGAAATTCGCGATCGATAAGAAAATGACACAAACGACCGACTGGAACAACCCGATTGCCGCAGTATAGGAGAATTGGAAGGAGCGGATACCAACACGGTAAACCAGTGTACTAAGTACATCAGCCACCGATCGCACCAGATCGTTACCCATTGCATAAGGACGATCCAGTTCAATTCCCAAGATGCGTCCGAGGTTCATAATCAAAAGTACCACAATGGTGGAGCGAATACCTGGTAGTGTGACGTTCCATATCTTACGCAAACGTCCTGCGCCATCCACCTCCGCCGCCTCGTACAGCTCGGCGTTAATACCTGTAATGGCGGCAAGGAAGATAATGGTGTTCCATCCGATATCCTTCCACAGCCCGGCAAACACATAGGTACCAACCCACAGCACATTGTCTGTCAAAAAGTCCACTGGACCGATACCTAAGTTGGAAAGCGCCATGTTCACTACACCGGTCTGCGGAGCAAGCAGCTGTTTGGCCATACCGCTGATGATAATCCAAGACAAAAAGTGCGGCAGATACGCAATGGTCTGGGTAATGCGTTTATACCGTTTAAACGCAAGCTCGTTGAGCAACAGCGCAAGCATAATTGCAGAAGGAAAGCTGACAATTAGGTCCAGCGTATTAAGCAAAAACGTATTGCGAAGCGCGTTGTAAAAGTCACGGGATTGAAGGGTTTGTTCAAACCATTTTAGTCCTACCCAAGGCGAATCCCAAACACCTTTAAACAGGTTAAAGTCCTGAAACGCCATAACAATATTGGTCATGGGCACATAGCGAAAGAGGATAAAGAACGCCATGGGAAGAAGGAGCATCAGGTATAGCATCCAAGATTGTTTGAAATAGTTCATTCTTCGCGCTCTTTTTTTATTGATTGCCTCAGTGCTTATTTGCGCTTTTGCTTGCATATCGTTACCCCCTATGGATATATTTTTCTGCCTCTTTCATCGGGTATTCCGGCTTTGCGGAAAAAGTACGTATTGACGACATCCCGCCATTCTTTGGCGTTTTCGAGCTGTCTGATAAAACGTGACCTTACCGATAGATAGGTTTCCTGCGGCAGTTTTTCCTGCAGCGAGTCCCATGTTGTCAAAAACTCCTCAACATCCTGCACGCCCTCGAAATGAGAATCGTAGATATCCTGAAGCAGCGTCTTTCCGTTGTTTAGCACAAAGTCGTATCGAAGTCGGTGGAAAAACAAGAGCAGTTCTTGCGGGCAGGAGCTGACGTCATCAAACAAAGCGGTCAGGTATGGGTCGTACTGCTGAGTAAACCCTGTGCCCTTTGTGGTGCGGTCAACGCCAACAGCCTCGTGGGTTGCACGCAGGTAGGTTCCCCATTTCATATACTCGTAGCCTTCGGGGTTTGGTCCGTAGTGGTGATGGATATTCACCATCCAGCCGAGCCCTCGGGGCGATGTGTACTTTTCATAAGCGCTGCGAGATTTCATCATGATATCGGTAATACTAGCCACAACCTCAGGCTGTGTGCCAAATGTAAGCCGAACCCATTCATCTATAATCTCCTGCGCAGTAAGGGTAGGATTCCATGCCATGCGCCCAAACGCGTATAGGTTTGCCTGTGCAAGCGTGTGCCCCGTCCAGTTTTGATCGTCGCCGACATTCGAGACCGCTGAAACGGTATCAATCTTGCTGCCGACAAGGTCACGGAGCGCCCTCGTTGCGTTCACTGGAAAGGAGAATACCTCCTGCCAATGAACGGCCAAGTTGTATAGATCAATCTGCTGACCGGTGTATTCCTGGGAAATCTGCAGCTCAAGAGCCATACGCGTGTGCTCTAACGCACCAAACAGCGGAGAGTTCGGCTCGCGTACCTGAAAATCACTCGGTCCGTTCTTTATCTGAAGAATCACATTTTCGTCAAACACGCCGTCAAGCGGCTTAAACAGCTCATATGCAGCCTTGGGGCGGTCGGTTTCATAGTCACGCCAGTCCTGTTGGCAGTTATAGATAAAGCACCGCCAATAAACAACCCCACCATGCGGAGCAAGGGCACGGGCAAACAGGTTGGCACCGTCTGACTGCAAGCGTCCGTGAGAGGCGGGACCGCTCTGAAACTCGGAGTCCGCCTTGACAAGATAGCCCGACAGATCGGGGACATAACGGTAAACCTCGTTTGTCTTTTCGATCCACCAGTCGGCGACCTCCTGATTGAGCGGGTCTGAGGTGGGCAATCCGCCAACAAGCACGGGGCTGTTAAATGAGATGGAAAGCACAAGACGAATGCCGTAATCGCGAAAGATATCCGCAAGTGCCGCCAGTTTTGGGAGCTGGCTCGTATCAAGCAGAAGGGCGCTGTCAGCGGAAACATTTACGTTGTTGATTGATATTGTATTAATCCCGATTGAGGCGAGCAGTCTTGCATAATCCTGCATGCGTTCGGGGCAGTAATTAAGCCTACCGTTTTTAAAAAAGAAGGAGTTTCCCGCATATCCGCGTTCGATGCTCCCGTCCGCGTTGTCCCAATGGTTTATCACCCTGCGCGATACCGCGGGGGAGGACTGCTCTGAAATTTGGTCAAGGCGTCTTCCCTGTGCAATTAATCGTAAAAGTGCAAACACGCCATAAAGCACACCGTTGTGATCCGCGCCCTCAACCAAAATCTGTGACAGATCGCTGTTTATGCGATACCCTTCACTAGGCAGTTCTCGGTTTATGGCAAGAGAAACGGTATTCGCTGCGTTATCCTGCCAAACATCCTCTCCGAACAACCGCTGCATCCCTGCAATACACTCCTGCTTTGCGGTGTCGGCTACTTCTGGAAAAGCAATAAGGCGAAGCGGATGACCCAATCTGCTGGGTTGCGGCTGAAGCCAAGCGTTGTATTCGCTGTACTGCAATTGTTTTACCATCTTCAAGACCTGCATTTTTCGTAAGGTTTAGTGTTATTATGTAATATGCACAAAACAAGGTCAATATATTCTGTGATTTGAGTCGATTATACCATGGCTTTTTAATAATAGACATAAAAAAAGCATGGATTATTTGTAATTATTATGGTTGCCATCGTTTACTTACAGAGCAAAATAGTCCAAAACGCATCGATAATGCAACATAAAATCGTTGTGATTAGCCCTTGTTGTTGGTTAAACACGACATTATTTCATCAAAATATTCTGCATTTATATCCTTTGTATGCAGTACTTGCACAGTTCGGTTTTTTTATGTATTATTAAGATGCTTACAATTTTACGTATTTATTACCACAGCTTCGGCACAATTGTGCTCCAGACCGCGCGCAGGATATCAAACGCGCACCGTTCATTGTGCGCGGTTACCGTTACAACTGAACGACAGTCTTTGAGCGCAATGCTATACTGCCCGTACTTTCCGTCTGCGCGGACGGTGTTTGGAAGCGTGCACCGCCACAGTTGGTAGCCGTACCCCTGCTGCGTTTCGCTATCGGGAAATCCGCGTACCGGCACGGTATCGGTCTGTGCCTGTGTGATATACTGGCGGGAAACGAGCTGCTTATCACCCCAGCTCCCCTCATTGAGCAGCAGGATGCCAAGCCGAGAGAACTCCTCGGTGTTTAAAAAAAGACCAACCGCTCCAAGGCTATGCCCTTGCGGACAGGTGTGCCATTGCGGGTTAAAGATATCAAGCGGCGCAAAAAGGCGGGGCATCAAATAGTCGCGCAGTGTATTGCCGCTTACCTTTTCGATGATGCGCGAAAGCATGTAGGTGCTGCCGTTGTCGTAAAAAAAGACCTCCCCCGCCGGGTAATCCATCGGCGTGGAAAAATAAAGCTCCGCCCAATCAAGTCGTCTTTCATGCGACTCCTCCAAGGTTGAAAACAGCGATCCATTGTGGCCCGCGCGCATCTGCAGCAGATCGGTTATCGTAATTGCCTCGCTCCCCGGCTGGGCGATGCTACGATACTCGGGAAAGAAGTCAAGAACCTTGTCGCGAAGCGCAAACAGCTTCTCATCCGCCGCTATTCCAACCGCCACCGAGGCAAACGCCTTAGAGCCGGAAAACAGATGTACTCGCTCGTTGCTGCGAAAGCGATGCTCGACGCTTTGTTTGCCCTCTCTGTACAGGTGAATGCCGTAAACGCCAAGGTCATTTTCTCGATTTGCTTTGATAAAGCCATCAAATATGGTTGTGCTCATACAGATTGTCCTCCTCTTAATGCTTATACCAATCAATGCCTATTATATTATACCTTTACTATCGGATTATAAAAAGCAGCTGACAAGGTGTAATATTTACACATATATCTTTAAGACTATGGCTATGCTTTAGAAAGGATTGGTCGTAAAAATGGATGTTTCGTATGATGATATCATGATGGATGCCAACTACTATATCCACCGCAGATGTACGCCTACCTGGAGCATTGAGTCAAGCGTGATTGATTTTATTGACGTTGCCTACATCGTAAAAGGCAAGGGAGAATACACGATAAACTCAAAAACCTACACGGTCATACCGGGAGACTTAATCTGTGCGCCGGTGGGTAGCACCCGATACGCCTCTGTATGCCCCGATGATCTGATGGAATTATACAGCATTAACGGAAATGTATACTTAAAAAACGGGCAGGAAACAACCCTCCCCTTTCCCGTGCACTCTCATGTCGGGCTTCATCAGGACATCATCTCGCTGTACCGCGAGCTAAACGCCGCATGGCTTTTGCGTGACCCCGGGTACACCATGAAGGTTCGCGCGCTACTACTAATGATTTTGCAACGCTATTTTCAGATTATTGTATACAAAAACGACACCAGCACGGTGGACCACCGCATTAAGCGTGTGCTGCGTTATATGATTGACCACTACTCCGAGCCGCTGACCGTGCAGAACATGGCGGATTTAACGGGGCTGAGCGCCGTATACTTCGGCTACTTTTTTCAACAGGAGACGGGCATGTCGTTTCGCCAATACCTGACCTCCATCCGTTTAAACCGCGCAGAGGATATGCTGCATAGCGGGGAGTATAACGTCAGCGAGGTGTCTGCTGCGTGCGGATTTTCGGACATCTTTTATTTTAGCAAGGTGTTTAAGGAAAGCCGCGGCATTCCGCCCTCTAAGGTAATCCGTTCCGGAAAGTAACTGATTATGTTTCTTGTAAAAACGCGCAAAGCCGCTACGCCTTTAGGGGGCATAGCGGCTTTGCGCTCGTTTGCCGCCGCCCCCCATATCAGGTCGGCGGAATATTGCAGGAGGTGATTGTATCGAAGGTTGTTTCGCAATCAGGTTTTATCGCCATACGAGAGCGTGTCCCATATGCCGGTGAGGTAGGTCACACCCATGGCGCGGTCGTACAGCCCATAACCGGGTCTTCCCTTTTCATCCCACACCATACGCCCGTGGTCGGGACGGATGTACCCGTCAAAGCCCTCGTCGTAAAACGCGCGTAGGATGGCGACCATATCTAGCGAACCGCAGGCGGACGGATGCGCGGACTCGTAGAAATCTCCGTTTTCGAGATGCTTTAGGTTGCGAATATGAGCAAAATGAACGCGAGACGCAAACTCGCTGACGATTGCCGGCACGTCGTTTGCGGGGTCTGCTCCCAGCGAACCAGTGCACAGCGTAAGCCCATGGTAGGGGCTGGGGTTTAGGTCAAGAAAGCGTTTGATGTTGTCCCTGCTGTTGATTAAGCGCGGCAGCCCGAATATCGGCCACGGCGGGTCGTCGGGATGAATGGCCATCTTGATATCAAGCCGCTCCGCCCACGGGATGATTGCGTCGATAAAATAACGCACATTCTCCCAGTACTGCTCCTGCGTAACGCCATCGTACTGCCTAATAATCTCCTGCACACGCGCCATTCGCTCGGGTTCCCAGCCTGGCAGCGCAATGCCGCCGCACTGCTGCGCATAACGGTCAGCCAGCTCCTGCGGCGTGGTGGAGAGGATAAAGTCGCGGCTGAAATACATCGTCTGTGAGCCGTCGGCAAGATCGTGATACAGGTGGCTGCGCGCCCAGTCCAACACAGGCATAAAGTTGTAGCAGATTACCTTGATACCGATGGCGGCTAGGTGCTTCATCGTCTGGATATACGCCTCGATCTTCTCGTCCCGTCCCGGGGTGCCGAGCTTGATGTCTTCGTGGATGTTGACGCTTTCAATTACCTCGGTTTTTAGCCCCGCTAGGGTAATCTGACGGTGTAGCTCCTTTACTTCCTCCAGCGACCATACCTCACCCGCCTGCTTATCCAAGAGCGTTGTCACAACGCCGTCGATGCACGGTATTTGGCGGATGTACGACAGCGGTACCGGGTCTTGTTTTTCCCCGAACCAACGGAATGTCATCTTCATATTACAAACCATGTCCTTTCCTTGGTTAATCGATTGTTCAGTCTAAGTATTTCTTTAACGTGCTCCGCACGGCACCCTCACCCTGCAACATGGACAGAAACATTGTTGTTACGGTCTGCGCAAGACCTGCTTCGTACAGGTCTACACCGAACAGCGTGGCATTCTTAAGAATCGGCTCCAGCTTGTTGCCGACACTCTGTGGGTCATCCGTCTTAATTCCTTCGAGCGCGGCGCGCATCTGCTCGAGCAGCGGGTCACTGCTTACTGGCATCTGGTTTAAGGTGTCATCCACGCCCAACAGGTAGCGCAGCCACCCTGCCAGTACCAGCGATATCCCGACCAGGTTCTTGGTGCTCAGCTCGGGCGACGCCATATACGCCTTGATGGTTTCGCCAAAGCGAATGGGCATCTTCTGGCTGGTATCGCAGGCAATGCGCTGGGGGGTATCGGGGATAAAGGGGTTGGGTAGCCGCTCGTTTACCACCTCATCCAAAAACACACCCGGGTCGATGATGCCGGGGTCCGTTACAACCGGCATACCCTCGACATAGCCGATGCGCCGTATCAACTTGTACAGCTGCGCATCGCCCATCTCGTCGGATATCTTTGTGTACCCAAGCAGGCAGCCGAACACAGCAAGCGCCGTGTGCAACGGGTTTAGGCAGGTGCAAACCTTCATGCGCTCCACCCCGTTTACCGTATCGCGGTCGGTAAAGTAAACGCCCGCCCGCTCTAATGGCGGTCTGCCCGCGGGGAAGTCGTCCTCTATTACCAGATACTCGGACACCTCGGCATTGACAAACGGGGCAATGTGCGTCCCCTTGGTCGTGACAATAGGCTGCATGTTTATAGCACCAAGGCGCGTGAGCTCCTCGCTAATCTCTGGCGCGGGGCGGGGGGTAATCTTATCGATCATGCTCCACGGAAACGAGACACGCGCCCCGTCGCTCAGGTACGCTACAAACCCCTCGTCTACATGTCCGCCCTTTTGCCACAGGTCTGCGATGCCCAAAACCGCTTCCTTTAGCTTTTGCCCGTTGTGGCTACAGTTATCCATGCTAACTAGGGCAATCGGCGCGCCGCCGTTTTGATAACGGGTATAAAGCAACGACGTCAGCACCGCAATGACATGGGTGGGGTGCTTAGGACCGCCGACAACATCCTTCCACACGACGGGAAGCAGGGTGCCCGCCATATCATAGAGTGCATACCCCTTTTCGGTAATTGTAAAGCTAACCATCTGCAGAGTTTTTTTGCAAAATATATCTTGCAAAATTACAAAGGAATCCTCGGCGATGACCCCTCCCGCAACGCTCGCTATCACGCGCTTGTCGCTGTTGCCGTCTGCACGCAGGGTAACGAGCAGCGTCAGGTTATCGTACGGCTTATAAATGCGTCTGATGACCTCAGTGTCAAACGTTTCCACCGCAATAATTCCGCTTTGCGCCGCGCCCTCGTTCAGCAGCTTATCCTGCAAGGCGGCAATATAACCGCGAAAGATGTTCCCCGCGCCGAAATGCACCCAAACGGGACTGGCAAGCGTCTCCTCTGCCACTGCTTTGGGGTCATAGGCGGGCACCTCTATCTGCGCCTGCCGCCATGCGCCGGTCTCCCGTAATCCGTTACAATTCAGGTTCATTGGTACGTTTTCTCCCTTCGTGGTCCGCGGCGTTTCTTGCCGTAATTAAAGTAATTTGCCTTGTTACAGAAATTATACACAACTCGATGATAAGAATAAAGATGCGTCCTTATTATGTACAAATATTCGTTGGTTATCGTAAATTGTTGCACCTAAGCTACCGCTACTGCCGTCTGCCACTGATAGCCGACCTGACTATTTCACACTGCCGCTATTGAAAAGGAAATCGTTTCCGTGCTATGCTTAAACCAAATAAAACCTTCCCCCACCTATAAAACAGGAGGATGACCTTATGCGCGATACGCACGACTGCACGCACTGTAAGAACAACCTGTGTATTCACAAGGTTCCCATCTTTTCGGGGCTTGACCACGAAAACTTGCTTCGGATTGTTCCCCTTATCGTGCATCGGGATTACGAAAAGGGAGAGCGCCTTTTGACGGAGGGGGAGATGATTGATGCGATCACAATTCTTAACCTGGGTAGCGTCAAGGCGTTTAAATTATCCCCCGACGGCAGAGAGCAGATTCTGTATGTGTTTTCGGAGGGGGATTTTTTCGGCGAGCAGTTTTTGCTTAGCAGTCAGACCGCCGGCTACTCGGTAGAGGCGCTGGAGGCGGTTAAGACCTGTACGCTTTCAAAAGCACAGTTTAACAAGCTGTTATACACCTACCCCGGCATATCCATCAAGGTTATTGCAGAGCTTGGCTTGCGCATCGCACGGATGGAAAACACATTTCAAAGTATGGGGATTCGCAATGTGGATGCAAGGATTGCAAGCCTACTGCTCGAGTACAGCGAGCGGTACGGTAATGCGCAGGATGGACTAGTGCATCTGCCGCTCAGCCGCGAGGGCATGGCAAACTATATGGGAATTGCGCGGGAGACCATGAGCAGAAAGCTTAGCCAGCTCGAAAACGACGGCATTATCGCTTCAGTGACCAATAAGACGATTGTGATTAAGGACAAGCAGGCATTAAGGCAGCTGTCGGGTCAAGCCTAAGAGGGTGCTTCTATAAGTGTTGTATAAACGCCTTTTCGTTAAGCCAGCAATTGTTGATGACAGCCCACAGAAAATGTTTTTTAATTCGCCTCGCTTTCTTTGATTTGAATCACAGAATATCTCCTTCCGGCTTGGTATGATAAGGTCACAACAAGTTAGGGAGGAACGAAACATGAGATTTACAGATGGAACATGGACGGTAGGTGCCGTCGTTGCACAGCTACCCGAAGCAGCAGAGGTGTTTGGCGCAGTTGGCATAGATTATTGCTGCGGAGGCAACCGCCTGTTGTTAGAGGTAATTAAGCAACAGGGGATTGACAAGACAGCACTTTTTAACGCCCTTGGCAAGGTTCAGCAACAAAGAAGCAGCGGCTACAACGGGATGGGTCATCGCTTTACAGAGATGGAGCCCACCGTACTTTCCACCTACATCGAGGATACGCACCACGTGTATCTGCGCGGTGCGCTGCCAAGAATAACGGAGCTTTTAAACACGGTACTTCGCGCCCATGGAAAAAACCACAGGGAGCTGTTTGCTGTATACGGTACCTTTGGTCGCTTAAAGGGAGACATTGAGCAGCATCTGCTTAAAGAAGAAGCGCTGTTGTTCCCCTCTTTTGCCGATGAAGCACACAACAAAAGTGAGATTGCCGCCCTGACCGCCGAGATTATCGCGGAGCATGAGAGCGCAGGAAGACTACTGGAGCAGCTGCGTGTAGAGACAAACAATTACCGCCTGCCCGCGGATGCGTGCCCGAGCTATAAAAAGGCTTATGATATGTTGATTGAGCTTGAAAATGACCTGCATCAACATATTCATTTGGAGAACAACATTCTGCTTCGTGGCTATGATGCGAGAGCTTCTGCTTAACAGGGGTCAAAAGGACGGTGTAACAGATGCAAAAAAGCGTAGATTTCACCAAAACCGTATATGAGCTGTGCAGCCAAAACCCCGAGATTGTCGATATCCTTGCCGAGGTCGGCTTTCGGGATATCCGACTGCCTGGCATGCTGCAAACTGCGGGGCGGTTTATGACGATACAAAAGGGCGCAGCGGCAAAGCGAATTGATATCGAAACAATAAAAACAGCGTTTATAAACAGAGGTTATCGGATAACACTATAACTGATTGATACCAATAAAATGTGTTCCACTGACAATAATAAGGAGGCAAGCAAGATGAGCGAACAGATTAACAACCGTGCATATCGCAAGGAGATTATCAAACAGGTCCTCTCTGAGCTGCATAAGGGTAAGAGCGTCGACGATGTAAAGGCGCTGTTTGCGAACGCATTTGACGGGGTTTCCGCTGCCGAGATATCGGAGGCGGAGCAAGCCCTGATTACCGAGGGGCTGCCTGTCGCGGAGGTGCAGCGGCTGTGCGACGTGCATGCCGCCGTATTCAAGGGCTCGATAGAAGAGATTCACCGCCCCGTAGACGAAAGCGAGATACCCGGACACCCCGCCAACATCTTAAAACGAGAAAACCGGCAGATTGAGCAGTGGATTGATACGCTCATTGCCCCTTACATCGCCGCCCTGCCTGATGCAGACGCCATACAGAAGATAAAAGAAGGCATACAGCAGCTTACAAAGGTGGGTGTGCACTACTCCAAAAAGGAAAACCTTTTGTTCCCCTACATGGAGAAGTACGGCATTACCGCACCGCCTAAGGTGATGTGGGGTGTAGATGATGAGATTCGCGCACAGATAAAAGAGGTCGCTGGCTTGCTCAATAAGCCCTCCCCACAGCTAGGCGAGGCGGTACAGGCGCTAACTGACCGCGTACGGGAGATGATCTTCAAGGAGGAGAACATCCTTCTGCCCATGCTACTTGAGACCTTGACCCAGGATGAATGGAAGAGAATCGCCGACGAGAGCATCGAGATAGGCTACCTGCTAGACCGCGTGCCGGTCTGGATGCCCCCGCCGCAGCAAAAGGTTGCGGTGCAGCCGCCCGAACCTGAGATACCCGGGGTTATTTCAATGCCCTCTGGTGCAATACGCACCGACGAGCTAATCGCTATGCTCAATACCCTGCCGTTTGACGTCACCTTTGTGGACAAAAACGACATCGTGAAGTTCTTCACCGAAGGCAAGGAGCGCATCTTTGCGCGCACAAGGTCGGTTATTGGGCGCAATGTGTCAAATTGCCACCCGCCCGCCAGCGTGCATATCGTCGCGCAGATTGTTGATGACTTTAAGGCGGGCAAAAAAGACCATGAAGACTTTTGGATTAACATGGGGAAGCAGTTTGTGCTTATTCGGTATTTCGCAGTTCGCAATGAGGCGGGGGAGTATCTGGGTGTGCTGGAAGTGACGCAGAATATTAAACCCATTCAAGAGCTAACCGGAGAAAAGCGGCTGGTAAGCGACTAGCCGCAACCAATGGCGATTATATTGGGAAAGAAGGTGAACCAAATTGAAGGCATCGCTGGATAGAGACGGCTGCATCTCCTGCGGGCTTTGCCCCTCCATCTGCCCCGACGTGTTTCGGATGGCGGATGACGGCATTGCAGAGGTTTACAGAGAGGACGTGCCCACCGAAGCGGAGGAACAGGCCGTAGAGGCGCAAGAAAGCTGCCCAGTATCGGTTATTATTGTACAGTAATAAGCTTTAATACAAACACGCCGCACCCGTTACTAGCAGGTGCGGCGTGTTTGTATTATGAAAAAAGATATAAGCCAAATCGAGCAGTCGGAATAGCCGAATGCTATCGCTTCTTTTGGGGGCGGCTACGGTTTTATTACAGCTTTGCGAGCTTTGCGTAACCGTCCTTAAGCGCGGGGTACAGCGAGCAGTAAAGCGCATAGAACTGCTCGTATCTGTCGCTGTTTTGCGCGATGGGCTGCTGGGATGGGCTGGTGCGGATGATTTGATCGCACGCCTCGGGCACGCTTTTGTATACCCCTGCCCCCACGCCTGCCAATATGGCTGCGCCAAGAGCGGGACCCTCGCGGTTTTGCACGGTGGCAACCGGCAGCGCGTAGATATCCGCCATCATCTGACGCCACACCTTGCTGGTGCCGCCGCCGCCGCAGGCGAGCATCTCGCTTGACAATACGCCCATGCCGCGCAGTACATCAAGACACTGCCGCTGAGAGTACATAACGCCCTCCATGATGGCGC
This sequence comes from Bacillota bacterium, assembly GCA_023443315.1. GTDB lineage: Bacteria > Bacillota > Clostridia > Oscillospirales > Ruminococcaceae > Acetanaerobacterium. The sequence goes on from JAEZVA010000019.1 coordinate 24,317, forward strand.
GCAGCATGTCGCGCTTGGTGTGCATTGCACTTAGCCCCACAAACGCGCCGCGCGCGTTTTCGTCGAGCAGCGGGCTGCGCTCGCCCATCAGATAAGGCAGGTAAATTAGCCTATTTGCGCCAATCGGCGCCTTTTCGGTCTCTAAATCCATCAGATAATACGGGTCTACCTCCATTCGGGAGGCAACCGACATCTCGTCGGCGCAGAAATTGTTTCTAAACCACTGCAACGAAAGACCGGCGGCTAGCGTACAGCTCATCACTGTCCATGCGCCCGGTACCGCGGAGCAGAAGGTATGCACTCTGCCAGCCGGGTCGATGGTGACCTCGTCCGCGTGGGCAAAGATAACACCGCTTGTACCGATGGTGGTAAACGCCTTGCCGGTGCGCACTACGCCGGTGCCGATGGCAGCCGCGGCGTTGTCGCCCGCGCCGCCCACAACGGGCGTGCCCGCGCTAAGCCCCGTAAGGGATGCCGCTTGCTCGGTCACAGCGCCTGTAACCTCGCAGCTTTCATACATCTTGCCGAGCAGCGCCTTGTCAATCCCCAGTGCACCGAGCACCTCGTCTGACCAAGCGCGTTTTGGTACATCAAGCAGCTGCATGCCCGAGGCATCGCTGACCTCGGTCGCAAATTCGCCGGTGAGCATGTAACGGATATAGTCCTTGGGCAAAAGGATGTGCGCACACCGTGCGTACAGCTCGGGCTCGTGCTTTTTCACCCACAGAATCTTAGAGGCGGTAAAGCCGGTAAGCGCAGGGTTTGCGGTAATCTCAATCAGGCGTTTTTCGCCCACTGCCTGCGTAATCTCACGGCATTCTTCCCCGGTGCGTCCGTCGCACCAGATGATGCTTCTGCGAAGCACCTCGCCCTTATCATCAAGCATAACAAGCCCGTGCATCTGCCCCGAGATGCCGATGCCTGCGATGTCGCTGGCATCGATACCGCTTTGGGAAAGGACGCTGCGGGTGGTCTGCACTGCGGCGTTCCACCAATCCTCGGGCGCCTGCTCTGCCCAGCCGTTTTGGGGCTGGTAAAGCGGGTACTCTACCATAGCGGACGCTTTGGCCTCGCCGTCGACGGAAAACAGCACCGTTTTGGTGCCGGAGGTCCCCAGATCAATACCAAGTAGGTACTTCATATCGGCGATCACTTCCTTATATTATGCTATACCAAACAGTACGCTGTTTAAAACGCTCTCAAGATACTCCTGCTTACCAGAGCCGGGCAGAGCGGGGGCACCCATCTTCTCGGCAATTGCTGCAAGCTCTTCAAGGCTAGTTTCGCCGTCACGGATCTTCTTGCCAACGCCGCTCTCAAAGCTTGCATAACGCTCTTTTACAAACGCATCCAGCCTGCCGTCTTCAATCAATGCAGCTGCGCACAACAGACCCAGGGCAAACGAATCCATACCCAGGATGAAGCCGAGGAACATATCCTCTTGGGTGTAGCTGGGACGACGGTTCTTCGAGTCGAAGTTCAGTCCGCCATTGGTCAAGCCGCCTGCCTTGAGAATTTCGTACATGCACATGGTGGTGTCGTAGATGTTGGAGGGGAACTGATCGGTGTCCCAACCCAGCAGCAGGTCGCCTTGGTTTGCATCCACGCTGCCCAGCATGCCGTTGATGGCACTCACGCGCAGGTCGTGCTGGAAGGTGTGACCAGCAAGGGTTGCATGGTTTGCTTCAATGTTCATCTTAAAGTCTTTATCAAGACCGTACTGACGAAGGAAACCGATTGCGGTTGCCGCGTCGAAATCGTACTGGTGCTTCATAGGCTCCTTTGGCTTAGGCTCTATGAAGAAATCGCCCTTAAAGCCAATCTTGCGGCCGTAATCAACCGCCATACGCATGAGCTTGGCGATATTCTCAATCTCAAACTTCATGTCGGTGTTAAGCAGGGTCTCGTAGCCTTCTCTGCCACCCCAGAACACGTAGCCCGTACCGCCCAAACGCACGGTGATATCCAGCGCCTTCTTTACCTGTGCCGCAGCAAAGCAGAACACGTCGGCAGAGTTTGTGCTGCCTGCGCCGTTCATAAAGCGGGGGTTCGAGAACATGTTCGCGGTGCCCCACAGCAGCTTTTTGCCGGTCTTCTTCATCTTTTCTTCCAGATAATCGGCAATCTCATCAAGGCGCTTGTTGGTCTCTTCAATGGTGTCCGCCTCGGGAACAAGGTCGGTATCGTGGAAGCAGAAGTACTCGATGCCCAGCTTCTCCATAAACTCAAATCCGGCGTCTACCTTTGCCTTGGCATGCGCCATGGTGCGGGCTTCATCAGCGCCGAACATCTTATCCGCGGTGCCTGCACCGAACATGTCGGAACCAGTTGCACAAAGGTTGTGCCACCATGCCATTGCAAAGGGCAGGTGCTCCTTCATTGGCTTACCCAATACAATGCGGTTTGGATCATAGTACTTAAACGAAAGGGGATTCGCGCTCTTAGGACCTTCGTACTTAACGACAGGCATGCCTTTAAAAATTTCACTCATGTTAAAATCGCTCCTTTTTATATTATATTTTCTATTGCAAAGCAACAAGGCCTGACAATTGGGACCAAGTGTGGCTACAGTGGTATCGTTTCCCCGGGCAGAAGCTTTATTACCGCGTTGCCCGCATTTATCCACACCGTCTGTGCCGAAGGGTTGTAAACAGTGGTGTTGTCCGCGTCAGATATAACAGAGCGGACCGCGCAAAGGTATCGTTTAATCTCTATATTCGTGGCATACCACACGTCGCTTCGGTTGTACAGCTGCTTACACAGCTGCTCCATTGCGTCCCAGTTGTTTTCGCGCTCAAACTCGAAGCTGTGACCCCAGATATAGAACAGCTGCATGCGCTCGTATTCCTGCGGGGCGCAAAACCGCTCTGCTAAGCCTGCCGCGTCATGGTGGTGGCAGGTGGGTCTCCACCGCAAAAAATCGTCCTCTACAAGAAATGAACCGCTGCTGTTTACGGTGCGGGCGTATTCAAAGCCCAGTGTTCCCACTGCATTCACTACCGCGTCGGAATATGCCCCAAACGCGTAGGAAAGCCCCGTAATCGGTGTGCCTGTAATTCGCTCTAGGCTACGGCGATCCTCCCATAATTCGTGAATCATCTGCTCGGCTGTCAGATGTGTCAGGTACAGGTGCTGTACGCCGTGGCACGCAATCTCGTGCCCTTCATATATCGTAGCAAGCTCCTTGTCCGTCACAAAACCATCCCGACCAAGTATGCCCGAATTTAGGTGGAAGGTAGCCTTAAGACCATATTGGCTGAGTAATGCGACCAAGCGGCGGTCGTGTACCTGTCCGTCATCGTAGCTAAAGGTAAGCGCCGTCTTCTTGCCGTCGGGGTAGCATGCCTGCCAACCCATATCGCACCACTCCTTCTATTAAAAAAGCGAATTTAGTCAATCGATACCGCTGCACACAGGGGCTGCGTACCAGTCAGCTCCACGCTGCGTGCGTCGGGCTGGCTGCCCCCCGCAAACAGGGAGTAGCTGCCGTACATGGTAACACGCTGCCCGTCGGTCAGCACCGTTTCAAAGCTGCTTGCCGGAATCTCAAAGCGGACGGTCTTGCTTTCTCCCGCTCTGAGGAATACCCGCTGCATCCCACACAAGGAATGGTGCGGCTGTTCGCCGATGCGGTCACGCACCGACGCGTTGCGCGCATCCTGTGCGTTTTGCTGTGCGTGGTTTTTGATATAGAACTCCACAATCTCGGCGCCGTCGCGGTCCCCTTCGTTGGTGACGGTAACCTCGCCGCGCAGGGGCTGGCCCTTTACTGCAGCATCCAGCCGCAGGTTGCGGTAGCCAAAGGTGGTATAAGAAAGACCGTACCCAAATGGGTAAAGCGCCTCGGTCTCGATATAACGGTAGGTTCTGCCGCGCATGCTGTAGTCGGTAAAATCGGGTGTGGTGCCGTTGCGGTGGAACGTAACGGGCAGCTTGCCAGAGGGGCTGCAGTCGCCGAACAGGATATCGCCAAGCGCCTTGCCACCCTGTGCACCGCTGTACCAGCACTGCATAACCGCCGCGCAGCGGTCTGCCGCATCGCCAATATCCATTGCACTGCCGGTGTTTAACACGAGCACCACGGGCTTGCCCACTGACAGCACCTCGTCAAGCAGGATGCGCTGCGGCTCGGGTAGGTAAAGGTCGGGTTTGTCGCCCGACGCGTAGCTGTTGCCGGTGTCGCCCTGTTCGCCCTCTAAGGTGGCGTCCAGACCAAGGCACAGAACAACGACATCACTTGCAGCTGCACAGCCCTTTGCCTCGCTGATGCGGTCGTTTGGCATCGCAAGCGGCTCTACCCTGTCCTTAAACAGATGGCTACCCACCGAGTGGAAGATACGGATGTCCTCACCCGCTGCCTCGCGAATACCCTCTAAATTCGTAATATATTCCGACGCGGTGCCACAGTAGTTGCCCTCAAGCACCGTGCGTGAGTTAGCCGTAGGTCCAATTACCGCGATACGACGGCAGGTTGCGCGCTCCAGCGGAAGGATGCCGTCATTTTTAAGCAAAACTGCCGAAAGCCTTGCAGCTTCTGCCGCGAGCATGCGGTTTGCTTCCGTGTCATTTTCTTCAAATCCAATGCTATCATATTTACAGTCCTTATCAAACAGACCAAGCATCATTCGGGTTGTAAACAGACGCACGCAGGACTTGCGGATGGTCTCTTCACTGACGCGCCCCTCCTGATAGGCAAGAAGCATGTTCAGGTACATATTGCCGCAGTTCAGGTCGCAGCCGTTGTTGATGGCAAGCGCCGCCGATTCTACCGCGGTTGCGGTAACCCCGTGGCTTTCGTGAAAGTCCTTTATCGCCCAGCAGTCGGACACGACATGCCCCTCGAAGCCCCACTTCTCGCGAAGAATGTCGACCAGAAGTGTTTTGCTGCCGCAGCACGGCTCGCCGTTGACACGGTTGTACGCGCCCATCACCGACTCTACGTCGGCTTCCTTAACCGCCGCCTCAAAGGCAGGCAGATAGGTCTCTTCCAAATCCTTAGGACCCGCCACTGCGTCAAAGCCGTGACGAAGTGCCTCGGGACCAGAGTGAACCGCATAGTGCTTCGCGCACGCCGCCGTCTTTAAATACTTATCGTCGCCCTGCAAGCCCTTGATATACGCAACGCCAAGGGTCTTGGTCAAATAAGGGTCTTCGCCCAAGGTCTCCTGCCCTCTGCCCCAATGCGGGTCGCGGAACAGGTTGATGTTGGGCGACCAGATCGTAAGCCCCTTGTAGATGTCACGGTCACCTAAGGCGGACTGCATATTAAACTTTGCACGAGCCTCGGTAGCAACCACATCTGCAATCTCTTTTAAGAATTCGGGGTCAAACATCGATGCGAGTGCGATGGCCTGGGGGAATACCGTGGCGGTACCCGCACGGGCAACACCATGCAGCGCCTCGCTCCACCAGTTGTATGCGGGAATATCAAGGCGAGGGATGGCGGGCGCGTCATAACGCAGCTGCGAGGCCGCTTCTTCGAGTGTCATCTGATCCACGAGCGCTTGGGCGCGTTTTGCAAAATCTTGTCTCATCTTACGCTACTCACTTTCTTTTCATCTCTTAATATAAATCCTGATACTCCAAATACTCAAACAATGCACTGTTCTCGGTGCTTATTCCATTTGAGGATGCATAAGCCCCTACGCTGCACCCCACAAACCCGCCCGCGTGCTCGGTACACATCCGCCGCGCGCTTACGGTATAGTCAAGCCTTTTGTATTGGGCTGCGTCCTGCTCGGTTTTATAATAAAACGAGAGGCTCTGCCCATGCTGGGCAAGCTTTAGCCATAACGCCTCGGTCTGCACTTTAGCTTGCTGCACCACCGTTTCCTGCCCGTCCTCACAGAGTACGACGCGCAGTCTGTGTCCCGTGTCGGTTAGCCCGTACTCCAGCCGGATATGGTAGCGGTCGTTTTGCACCAGCGCAAGCCCCGCAAACTCGCCGGGGCGGTCAGGCGAAAACGTCACCCTCGTCTCGGTCAAAAACCAAAATGACGTCTGCCGCACACATAAAAACGAAGGGCTATCTAAATCGCAAAGGGTAACGGGCGACAGCTTAAGCCGCAAGCCCTCGCTGCCAAACGTATAATCATCCCTGCGGGGGTTGCGTAAAAACAGGATTCTCGGGTCCAGGTTGTTCCACGACATATGCCCAAACGCATAGTGCCCCGAAAGGGGTTCTAACGGGTAATCCAGAAGGGTCGTTTTCGTCTCGGATGTTAGTCTTCCCTCGCCGGGGTTTACAACAGGCCAGCCGTCCTCCCACTCCACGCGGGCAAAGAAGGTTTCGCGCCCAAGGTTTGAGCTTCCCTCGTAGGGTCTTGAGCCGAGCATGACCATATACCAGCTGCCGTCTGCCGCCTGCACAAGATCTGCGTGCCCCACGTTTTTAACCGGGTAATCTCTGCCCAGATGGCGGTGGGTTAAAACCGGGTTTTTCTTGTACCCTGTATACGGACCAAGCAGCGCCTCGCTGCGGGCGATGGTTACCGAGTGATCGTCGGCGGTGCCCGCTTCTGCAATCATCAGGTAGTACATGCCGTCTATTTTATACAGATGCGGCGCTTCGGGCCATACGCTGTCGCGCAGCGCACCCTTCCATAACGGTTTTGGTTCGCCCGCCAGACAAAACTTGTCAAGGTCAAGCGGCGCGATGTAGATCTCATTGTCGCCGTAATAACGCTCCTGCTGCGAATCGGCACGGGTGCCCACATAGTAGCAGCTGCCGTCGTCGTCAAAGAACAGGCTGGGGTCAATCCCCTCTGCTCCCGTAAGCCAATGCGGCTCCGACCATGGTCCTGCGGGGTCAGTCGCCGTTACGACAAAATTGCCGCCCTTTGAGATGTTAGTGCATACCACATAAAAGGTGCCGTCATGGTAACGGATGGTCGGCGCAAACAGGCCATGCGAGTGCCCTACGCCCGATAGGGGCAGCTGACTGTCGGTGGTTAACACATTGCCGATCTGCCTGATGTGGCTAAAATCCCGGGTATGAAAAACGGGGATGCCGGGGTAATATGCAAAGGTAGAGGTGACGATATAGTAGTCCTCCCCCACACGGCAAACCGACGGGTCGGGGTAAAAGCCCTTTAGTATGGGGTTTTGCACTCTGCCCATAACGCCACATCCTTAATCGTATATTTTCATATGTCCATTGCCCCAAAGCAATGACCAATTCGCGTCTGCAAAAATCGGATTACTTTACCAGCTTATACTTGCAATTATAACAGTGTGCACGAGCACTTTCTTGCGAATAGTTGCTTTGTAACTATCAATTATTGCTATCTTTGCATCGCACTATCTTTGGAATTCTGCAGGAATTACTTCGTATGTTTAGATATATTATCTATTTATTTTCGTGCTTTTATTTTAATTATAGTTTATTTTTTATATTTTCGGTTTTCTTTTTCGCAAAAATGTGTTATTATTAAGACAATGCGGTGCGCATGCCCTTTTGTGTTATATGTGCACGGTACCGCAACGGAGGTGAAGGCGATATGATTAAAACGCTGCACGGCATACGAGAAACGGTGGATTTTGCGGAGGGCTCCTCAATCGTCATCTACGAAAACGAGCAATATGAGGATTACCCAAACCATTGGCATTCGCCGCTTGAGATTATTATGCCCATAACCGGCGCGTATCGCGTAGTGTGCGGCGGGGACTCGTTTGATTTAAATGCCGGCGATATTATGCTAATTGCGCCGGGAACGCTACATAGCCTTTATGCCCCAAAAACCGGTCGCAGGCTAATTATACAGGTGGATTTCTCTTTTCTAAGCCAGCTAAAGGAGTTTGGCTCCGTAATGGCGTTTATGGCGCCCGGCATCTGCATCTCTGCACAAGGCGCGTCGGATATCCACGCCGAGGCGGAGCGCATCTTATACCGCACCCTTGAGGAGTACCGCAGCAAGGGAGTGCTCAAAGAAGCGCTCATCTACTCGTACCTAATACAACTGATTGTGCTGGTGGGCAGGCAGTACACCCAACCCACCCGTGAGCATGCGGAAAAAACGATTAAGAACCAGGATTATATCGATAAATTCCTCTCTGTGTGCGATTACATCAACCAGCATTTTGATGAGAACATGACGCTTGAGGACGCTGCGGCGCTTGCAGGTTTTAGTAAGTTTTATTTCACGAGGCTGTTTAAACAGTTTACCGGCGTGTCATTTTACAAGTACCTCAACCGCAGGCGCATTATGTGTGCGGAGCAGCTGCTGATTGAGCCGGATATCTCGGTGACCGAGGTTTCCATCCGCTCCGGCTTTGGCAGCCTGTCCGCCTTTATTCGGATGTTTAAGCTACAAAAGGGCTGCACCCCGACAGAATTTCGCTCGCTATATCTTGCTTCCGACTTTACAAGCAAAAACGCTTAACGATGTAAGCTTGAAGAGCTCCCTACAAAAATGGTATAATAAAAGGCGGCGGGTTTTCCGCCGCCTTATTAAATACTATTCTGCGATAAGAATGTGGATTATAACCTGCGTCCAAACCCATGTGTTATAGCTTTCGATTTAATTCTTACACGCTTTTTTATCGCATAGTGGTATAAGTAAATTGCTATGAAACCCATCCGTCTTGCAGCGTATTTGATTTGTGAACGAAACAGGGGTTCTATCCGATTTGGATACGAATAACGTTCTCATAACCATAAGGCGGCTTACCACCGCAAATCCAGACCATCGGCGTTTAATCCGATGGAAATCGCCTTGGCATGCTATTGCGATGCGGATTTGTACTGAATACCGGACAGATTGCGGGAGGATACTATGCTTAACAACCCTTTATCCTTTCTCCGCTCAGTGCGAACGATACAGCATGATGCGGCTTTCGGTTGGATAGCTACAACGCGCAAGCAGAAACTTATGAGGAAGGACAGTATATGCTAACATTCAAACCACTTCAGTTAAGCGACCGCAGTGTCGTTGAGCCGATTCTGCAGTCAGTCGATTGCAAAAGCTGTGACTACTCGTTTGCAAACAACTTTATATGGACCAAACCCAACAACATTCAGTTTGCTATCGTCGACGGCTTTTACTGTTTAAAAAGCACCTGGAAGGCGGGTGCCGTTTACACGAACCCCGTGGGTACGGGAGACCGCAGCGCGGTTATTGAGGCGCTGATTGCTGACGCAAAACAAGCGGGCGTTCCCTTTCGTCTGCGCGGGCTGCTCGTTGACGACGTTGCGGAGCTAAATCGGTTGTTCCCCGACCGCTTTGAGATAACCGAGAACCGTGACCAATTTGACTACATCTATAAGGTTGAGGACTTGGTTAACCTGACCGGCAAGAAATACGCCGCCAAGCGCAACCACATCTCACGATTCTTAGATAACCCCGACTGGGCGTATGAGCACATCACCCAGCAGAACATTGACGATTGCTTAGTAATGGGCGACAAATGGTGCCAGCTGCACGGCTGCGGCGACGACCCAGGGCTTAAAAAGGAGATGTGCGCGGTTCGGACGGCACTGAAGCAATTTTTTGAATTGCGGTTTTCGGGCGGGCTTTTGCGCCTAAACGGTGAGGTTGTTGCATTTACTATCGGCGAGCCGCTCTCGTCAGATACCTATAACGTTCACATCGAAAAGGCCTTTTCGGACATTCAGGGCGCATATCAGATGATAAATAGGCAGTTTTTAATACACAACTGCCAGTCGTTTACCTATGTCAACCGCGAGGAGGATATGGGCGACGAGGGTCTACGGAAGGTCAAGCTATCCTACCGCCCCGAGATTTTGCTCGAAAAATACACCGCAAAGCTCGTAAAGGAGTAGACCATGATACGGTTTGCTGACAGCAGTATGATTACCACCCTCAAGGAGATCTGGCAAGAGGCGTTTGGCGACAGTCGGGCGTATACCGACTTTGTTTATGCGAATCTTTTTACGCCGGATAACACCCTTGTTTGGGTGGAGGACAATCACCCCGTGGCGATGATGACGCTGCTGCCCGCGACGATTCATACCGCGGCAGGGCTTTGCGCGGCACGGTATGTTTACGGGGTGGCAACAAGACGCACACACCGCGGGCAAGGGTTAAGCAGCGCGCTAATTCGCTACGCAAACGACCTTGCCGACCAACGAGACGAGGCGATGGTTTTGGTGCCGTCCGACTCGGGACTGTTTGAATTTTATCAAAAGAACGGCTACCACACCGCGTTTTACTATAAACAGCTTATCATTGAAAAAGAGCAGATAGACAAGTACCCGCGCCAAAGCCTACCGCTATATGAGCCCGACGCGCGCCAGTACGAGACCATGCGCGTCGCCTGCTTTGGCAGACACGGGTATGTCAGCTGGGACGAGCACGCCATCGACTACCGCCTTAGAGAAAACGCGTTTGCGGGCGGGCGGTGTGCGATGCTTACACATGGCGGGGACGATTATCTTGTCTTGTACCATACAACGGGCGATACGCTGTTTGTAAAGGAGACCACGCTGCCCGAGCACAACATCCTGCCTGTTCTAGCCAGCCTTGCCGCACAGCTTGGGTGTAATCGTGTTCAGGCTAGGCTGCCCGAGTGGCTTGATCTGCCCCTTGAGCCAAAGCCGTTTGGCATGCTGTACGCAAAGACACCCATTGAAGCGGCGCACCCGTACTTGAATCTGGTTTTGGACTAAAAGCAAGACAGGCTGACGGATGATAACCCGTCAGCCTGTTTTTATTGAGAAAAACTGGCGCAGCTTTGATATGACGATTACAGGTCCGCAAACAACGCGGTGGAAAGGTAACGCTCGCCGGTGTCGGGCAAAACGACCACAATGGTCTTGCCCGCGTTTTCGGGACGCTTAGCAATCTCGGTAGCAGCCCACAACGCCGCGCCCGAAGAGATGCCCACCAGCAGACCCTCCGCCTTGGAGATCTCGCGTCCGGTCTGGAACGCGTCCTCGTTTTTGACCTTGACAATTTCATCAAAAACGCCTGTATTCAGAACGTCGGGCACAAAGCCCGCACCGATTCCCTGAATCTTATGGGGACCCGCCTTGCCCTCAGACAATACGGGGTAATCAAACGGCTCTACCGCAACAACCTTGATATTGGGGTTCTTGCTTTTTAGGAACTCGCCCGCACCAGTAATCGTGCCACCTGTTCCAATGCCCGCTACAAGGATATCCACCGTTCCGTCGGTGTCTTCCCATATCTCGGGACCCGTCGTCGCTTTGTGCACGGCGGGGTTTGCTGGGTTAACAAACTGCCCGGGGATAAACGCATTCGGGGTTTCGGCTGCAAGCTCCTCTGCCTTTGCAATGGCACCCTTCATGCCCTTTGCACCCTCGGTCAAAACAAGCTCGGCGCCATACGCCTTAAGCAGGTTGCGACGCTCAACGCTCATCGTCTCGGGCATGGTCAGGATGATGCGGTAGCCCCTAGCGGCCGCCACAGATGCAAGCCCGATGCCGGTGTTGCCGCTGGTTGGCTCGATAATAACCGATTCTGGGGTAAGCAGACCACGCGCCTCCGCGTCGTCGATCATCGCCTTGGCAATGCGGTCCTTTACACTGCCCGCCGGATTAAAGTACTCAAGCTTTGCCACGACGGTAGCAGAAAGCGCATGCTTCTTTTCGTAGTTGGTTAGCTCCAGCAGCGGGGTTTTGCCGATTAGCTCGGTTAGGCTTTTATAGATTTTTGACACGGTCGGTTCCCTCCATATGTTTAAGTTATATTTCATATATGTTTAATATGTTATTATCATACGCAGTATGACGCGTTTTGTCAATAGCTTTTTGCAAACTTTTTTTGCACAGCGTTTCATCCCGTATTTTAAACACGCAGGAGCATTCATTATTTCTTTATTCGCTTTATCATGCCCCACCGTGCCATACTAATTCCCCGCGGGTTGTATTGTAAACTAGGCAGGAACTCGGCAAAACGAAAAGAGTCAATTATCATCGGCTCATCCGATGATAATTGACTCTTTCACGTAATTTATACAATCGTTCCCCCACCAAGGATGCAATCGCCGTCGTAGAACACCACCGCCTGCCCCCGCGTAATGGCACGCTGAGCATCGTCAAACTCCACCTTTAGCCTGCCGTTTTCCTGCGGGGTTACCGTCGCACGCGCTTCCTTATGGGAGTATCGAATCTTTGCGGCACATGCAAACGATTCGGTTACGGGCTGTCCGTCGATCATGTTCACGTCGTCTGCTGTAAGGGTGCGAGAAAACACCTCGTGCTCTTCACCGAGCACCACCCTGCCCGTCTGAGCGTCGATATCCACCACAAAGGCAGGGCGCCCAAGGCTGATGCCCAGTCCCTTGCGCTGCCCGATGGTAAAGCCTGCGACCCCGTTGTGCCGCCCGAGCACGTTGCCCTTTGTGTCTACAAAATCCCCCTGCTTCGGGGGTGTGCCGGTATAGGAAGCGATAAACGCAGCGTAGTCGCCGTCCGGCACGAAGCAGATGTCTTGGCTGTCGGGCTTGTCGGCAACAAGCAGGTTGTGTTCCTGCGCCATCTGTCTGACCGTTGGCTTATCGTATCCCCCCAGCGGCATCAGCATATGTGCAAGGGTGTGCTGGGTCAGATGATACAATACATAGCTTTGATCCTTGCCCTTCGCCTCGGCGCGGCGTAGCACATAACGGTCGGTTTGCTGATCGTGCTCAATGCGTGCGTAGTGACCCGTTGCAATATAGTCAAAGCCCATTGACTGCGCCTTGTTTAAAAACGCCTCAAACTTGATGTAACGGTTACATAGAATACAGGGGTTTGGGGTTGCCCCCGCAAGGTAGCTCTGCACAAACGCGCCCACAATTTTTTCGCGAAACAGCTCCTTGTAGTTAAGCACATAGTGCGGGATGCCTATTTTGTCGCATACCATGCGCGCGTCGTTTACATCGTCTGCCGAGCAGCAGCTCGACTGACCGCACACGCCAAGGTCGCTTTCATTAAAAAGGCGAAAGGTGGCGCCCACCACCTCGAACCCCTGCTGCTTAAGCACAAGTGCCGCTACCGAGCTATCTACCCCGCCGCTCATGCCGATCATTACCCGCTTTGCCATTCGTGCGCTCCCCCTATCCTAAACCGATAAACCTGCCACTTGTCGGCTAAACAAAACAGACCAAACGGTACGCCGTTTGGTCTGTTCATACCATAAATTATCGTACCTGCCGTACGTCAGGGATGCAGCGAATGCTTAGTCCTTGTGATTGCAGTCGCAGTTTTCATCCTCGCAGCACTCATCGTCAAAATCGAACTCCAGCTTTTCGCCGCAGCCGGGGCAGTCGATTACGCCTTCCTCCAGCATCGCTTCGTTGATGCAGATGGTATCTCCGCAGCTTGGGCAAACAACCTCGTACAGGCTGTCTTCGTCGCCATCACAGTCGCATCCGCAACCGCAGTCGTCATCATCGTAGTCCTCGTCTTCCATCTCGTAGAAATCTTCCTCGAGCAGACCAAGGTCTTCGTCAATGGCATCCACATGATCATACAGCTCGCTGAGCTCGTCCTGTGTATCTGCAAGGTCGGTCGCAAGATCGTCAAGCACCTCAAGCATCGCCTTAAGCACCTTGCCCTCGTTGGTAGAGCCGTCCATGCCCAAACCTTCCATCAAACCTTTGATATATGCCACACGTTCTAAAGCAGTCATTTTCGTCAGCCTCCTTTTTTGTTTATCCATAGAAATCTATTACAGTATTGACACTACGCTCTTTCCATATACTCGCCGACGCGGGTATCTACACGAATGACTTCGCCTTCGTTGATAAACAGCGGTACGCGGATCTCTGCGCCCGTCTCAAGCACCGCAAGTTTCATCGTATTGGTGGCGGTGTCGCCCTTTATCCCTGGCTCGGTATGCGTAATTTTAAGTTCTGCAAAGAAGGGGGGCTCTACGCCGAAAACGCTGCCCTTATAGGAAAGCACCATAACATCGGTGTTCTCTTTAACAAACTTAAAGTTATCGCCAAGTGTGCCTGCACCGATGGGAATCTGCTCGTAGGACTCGTTATCCATAAAGTAATACAGGTCGCCCTCGTTATACAGGTACTGCATGCTGCGCCTTTCGATGTGCGCGGTGGGGAATTTTTCGTTGGGGCTAAAGGTTTTTTCTACCACGGAGCCCGTAATGACGTTTCTGATCTTTGTGCGAACAAAAGCGGCGCCTTTACCGGGCTTCACATGCTGAAACTCGATAATCTGTACAACGTTGCCATCCATGTCAAATGTAACGCCGTTTCTAAACTCACCTGCTGAAACCATATAATGTAACCCTCCATCAATTTCAGTGTCACAAAACGCATTGCAAGCACTGGGTAATTGGTCGTTAGTCTATAACATTCTAAGTTTATATGATAACACTAAACTTTTCAAGTGTTATTTTTTATTTTCGCTGTTTTGTGCGTATTTTCTTTACAATAGCAACAACTCTTTCGGGCTTTTCGTAAAGTTGTCAAAGCCATTCTCGGTAACTACGCCAAAATCCTCGATTCGCACACCAAACCGCCCCGCCAGATAGATGCCCGGCTCCACGGTCATGACCGTGCCTGCGGGGGCATTTTCGTCACACGCCGGCGAAAAACGCGGGTTTTCGTGTATCTCGACGCCGACGCTGTGCCCAAGCCCGTGCCCAAAGCACCCTTCGTAGCCTGCATTGTAGATGATGTCTCTTGCTATTTTGTCCATTGCGGCGCAGTTTACGCCCGCCTTAATCTGCGAAAGCACCGCTTTTTGCGCGGCAAGCACCGTTTCGTAAACGCGGCGCTGCTCGTCGTCTACCTGCCCGAGTGCGACCGTGCGGGTCATGTCGGAATGGTAGCCGTCCACCACTGCGCCAAAGTCCATGGTAACAAAATCGCCGTGCTGCACAAGCGTATTACCGGGTACCCCGTGCGGCAGCGAGCTATTCTTGCCCGCGACCACAATAAAGTCAAACGACGCCGCCTCCGCGCCCTGCCTGCGGATGTAAAGCTCCATATCAAGGGCTATCTCCCGCTCGGTTTTTCCGGCGGCTATGCGGGGCAGGATGTACGAAAACGTCTCGTCGGTCAGCCGCTGCGCCTCTTTTAGGCTTGCAATCTCGCGCGCGTCCTTTACAGCGCGCTGGGCGCGAATCGCATCGTCGAGCTCGCTTGTTTGCATCAGCTGCGCACCCGACAGCATGCGCTCGATGCGCGCCGCCTCGCGTAGGGTAACATAGCTCGTCTCGGTCGCGGCGGTTTTTACGTTGTGGTGGGCGCAGAGCTCGTGTACCTGCGCGTAGATATCATCCTGCAGCAAAACCTCGGCACCCTTTACCTTTACGCGCGCCGTTTCGATGTAACGAAAGTCGATGATAAAATACGCCTTATTACGCGTGACAAACAAAAGCCCCGCGTCGTGCGAATCAAACCCAAGATAATACCTGCGGTTGGGGCCCGATACGATGACGGCGGCGTCTATGCCAGTTGGTAGACTGCTTTTAAGCGTGTTCAGCTTATTGTTTTCGGTTAACACGTTGCGTATGCTCCTTTGCAGTAAGTTGCCTATCCATTAAGCCTCGACAGTGCGTCCACCGCCAACAGGTAGGACGCAGGCGCGCCAAAGCCGCTGATCTGACCGATGCACACCTCGCTGAGCACCGAATGGGCACGGAACCCGTCGCGTGCAAAGATGTTGGAGATATGCACCTCCACCACTGGCAACTCTATCGCCTCGATGGCGTCGCGGATGGCGTAGCTGTAATGGGTGTATGCACCAGCGTTGAGTATCACGCCGAGATATGCTCCCCGCGCCTCATGTAGGCGGTCGATGATAGCGCCCTCATGGTTGCTCTGGAAAAAATCGCACGCAAGCCCCTTTTTAGCCGCATACGCCGCTATCTGCTCGTTAATCTCTGCAAGGGTTGTGCTGCCGTAGATCTCCGGCTTGCGGGTGCCGGTCAGGTTGAGATTCGGACCGTTGAGTACCAGTACCTTTGTGTTCATACATTTCGTCCTTTCATTCTACGCAGACCGACTGTCGTTTGATTTACCGCTCGATAACCGCCTCGTAGATATCCCTCATCGCCCTTGCATCCTCCGCCTGCGTACCATCCGACTCGCAGATGATGGTAGGCGAGCAATTCTTTTTCGCCATCAGCTCCGCCACCGGCTCAAAATCCGGACCGTATACGGTGTCTTCAAACGTCAGGTGGCGCTTCTCCCCGCCGTTTTGGGTGTATTCAATCTTGGAAAAGTGGGCGTGGAATTCCCTAAGCCGCGAAAGCCCCAACCCGTTTTCTATCTTAGCAAATATGTCCTCGTAGTCCGAGAAGGTGCGCAAACCGCCGAGGGTGCGGGCGTTGAGGTGCCCGAAGTCGATACAGGGGATAAAACGCTCGTCTACCTTGCACAGCTCGATAACCTCCTCGAGCGTGCCAAGCTGATTGATCTTGCCCATCGTCTCGGGGCAAAGCCGGATGTGCGAAAGCCCCTGTTCGTCGAGTGCCAGCGCTGCCCTTTGTAAGGTTTCTTTTGCGTACTCAAGCGCCTGTTCCCGCGAAATCTTGGATGCCGAGCCCGAATGCACGACCACACGCACCCCACCCATTGCGTCCACCGCGTGTGCGCTTTGCAGGATGTAGCGTATGGAGCCCAGGCGCTTTTCCTCCTCGACGCTGGAAAGCGAGATGTAGTACGGCGAGTGCAGAGAAAGCTGAACCCCATGCTCCGCCGCCTGTTTACCCAGCGCCTTTGCGGAATCCTCCGATATCTTTACCCCGCGCCCGCACTGGTATTCGTAGGCATTCAGCCCCATCTTGACCACATAGCCGGGAATGTCGGTATTCTTTTTATACCCCATGGCGGCAAAGCTATCTGAGTTGCCGGCAGGACCAAAGTATACGCCCATATTCGTCACCCTTTATTGTGGCTGCGCCAAGGCGGCGCACGCCATAAAATACGTCAAAGCGAAGTCTAGCCGCGCTTACGTCCGTTTTGCTTTGTCTCGGTAATAACGGTCGATATACCGTTTTTCAAACCCGCGCTTAAAGCGAACCCACAGGTTGGTGTCCTGTTTTATGGGTAGTACCAGCACGGTCTTCATGCCCATCTTGTTTCCGCCCACAATGTCGGTAAATATCTGGTCGCCCACCACGGCAATCTCGCCCGCAGGGTGAGACAGCTGTGACTGAGCGCGCAAAAAGCCGCCGCGCATCGGCTTTGCCGCAAAATGCACAAACGGTAGCCCAAGCTTGTTCGCAAACGGCTCTACACGAGCCTTAGTGTTGTTGGATAGGATAACCACCGGCACCTTAAGCTCGCTCATGTGCGCAAGCCACGGCACAACCTCTTTCTCGGGCAGCGGCGAACCGTGAGAGGACAGGGTATTGTCCACATCCACAATCAGCGCCTTTACACCCAAATCACGAAGCACCTGCGTGTCTATCTGCCATATTCTATCAATGATTAGGTCTGGGATTGTGTTTTTCTTCATACAGCGCCTTTCCTTGTGGTTAGCAATACCCAAAATTCGCTCGGTTAACCGCAATAAGGTTATATCGATAAAACCTAAGTTGTAGTTTTTAAACACAATAGTATTTGCAAAAAAACGAAGACGTTAACCGTAATTGGTTTGAATCAAATAAAAAACAAAAGAAAAAAGCGGGCTATGCGCCCGCTTGTCTTTTCAGGTGGTAACAACCAGCCACAAGCTTATTTAAACTTGCGTTTACGCGCAGCCTCTGACTTCTTCTTGCGCTTTACGGATGGTTTCTCGTAATGTTCTCTTTTGCGAACCTCCTGCAAAACGCCAGCTCTGGCGCACTGCCTTTTAAAGCGTCTAAGAGCGCTGTCGAGAGTTTCGTTATCTTTAATACGGATTTCAGCCATTTCAAATTCCCTCCCTCCGCCACGCGGCAGGGTAATCTAAACCGTAAGCCCGAACCTAAAATCGACCCTACATCTTTAGTAACAAGTGTAATTATACAATGCGGTTTGCTGTTCTGTCAATAGCTACAGCCCGATTGATGCGCGGTTTTTGTGTGATTTTCCTCAATTTGGCTTTCGCGTTTTACCGCATGCCAAATTGATATCCACTGCAAAACAAGATATTGTACCCCAGTTGGTACATCGTTGTGCGCACACACAATAAGACCGCCAATGCAATCAGCCATTTGCCCACCCTCTGGTGCATACACTCTATTGGTGGGTGGTCTATTTTGGGCAAACCGACAGGCTGACCCGCCGGTTTGCCCTATGAGTTATTATTTTATCACCAGGTTTACGAGCTTGCCGGGAACATACAGCTCCTTAACAAGCTGCTTGCCCTCTAAGCTTTCGGCGATGCGTGGCAGCAGTTTAGCCTGTGCTAGCACATCTGCCTGGGTAGCCTCACTGTCAATTACCATGCGCTCGCGCACCTTGCCGTTAATCTGAACCGCGACCTCTACGGTGTCTTCCTTGCACTTTTCGGGCAGATACTGCGGCCACTTTGCATGAGCCACCATACCGTCAAAGCCACAGATACTCCACAGCTCCTCGGTGATGTGCGGCGCAAAGGGGTTGAGCAGCACAAGGAAGGTTTTAAACTCCGCGCGGTTAACCGACCCTGTCTTTGCTATATCGTTGAGCAGCGACATCATCGCCGCAATTGCCGTATTAAACTTGAGCGCCTCAATATCCTCCCCGACCTTTTTGATGGTCTGGTGAAAGACCGTTTCAAGCTCTGCGCGGTATTCTTTTGCGGGGGTAACGCAATCCTTCAAATCCCAAACGCGATCCAGGAAGCGGCGGCACCCGCGAATGGATGCGGTGTTCCACGGTGCGCTTTTTTCAAAGTCACCAATGAACATCTCATACAGGCGCATGGTATCGGCACCAAACTCCGCGATGATGTCGTCGGGGTTGACGACGTTGCCGCGGGACTTACTCATCTTCTCGCCGTTTTCGCCCAGAATCATACCATGGCTGGTACGCTTTGAATACGGCTCGGCGGTGGATACCACGCCGATATCGTACAAGAACTTGTGCCAAAAGCGCGAGTACAACAGGTGCAGGGTGGTGTGCTCCATGCCGCCGTTATACCAATCTACCGGCATCCAATACTCCAGCGCCTCCTTAGAGGCTACCCCCGCGCCGAAGTGCGGGTCGCAGTAGCGCAAGAAGTACCAGGACGAGCCAGCCCACTGGGGCATGGTGTCGGTTTCGCGCTTGGCTGCACCGCCGCAGTGCGGGCAGGTGGTGTTTACCCACTCGTCTATCTTGGCTAAGGGCGATTCGCCCGTTTCGGTCTGTTCGTAGGACTCTATCTGTGGCAGGCAAAGCGGCAGCTCGCTTTCGGGCAGCGGAACATAGCCGCAATTCGGGCACACGACGATCGGAATCGGCTCGCCCCAATACCGCTGGCGGGAGAACACCCAGTCGCGCAGCTTAAAGTTTATCTTTGGTGTGCCCTTCTTGTTTTGGTCAAGCCATTCTATAATCTTGTTCTTTGCGTCCTCTACACTCAACCCGTCGAGCATGCCGGAATTCACCATCACACCGCTGTCGCAGTCGGTAAACGCCTCGTTTTGCACATCGCCGCCCTTGACCACCTCGATGATGGGCAGGTTAAACTTTTTGGCAAACTCCCAGTCGCGGGTGTCGTGGGCAGGCACCGCCATAATGGCGCCAGTGCCGTAGCTTGTAAGCACGTAGTCGGCAATATAGATGGGGATTTTTGCGTCGTTAACGGGGTTAATCGCCGTAACGCCCGCAAGGCGAACGCCGGTTTTCTCCTTTACCACCTCGGTGCGGTCAAAGTCGGATTTTTTCGCCGCCTCCTGCTGGTAGGCGGTAACCTCGTCCATATTGGTAATGAGCGGTGCCCATTTTTCTATGAGCTCATGCTCGGGCGACATGACCATATAGGTTGCGCCGAACAGTGTATCGGGTCGGGTGGTGAATACGCGCATGACGTCGCCGGTCGTGGTGGTGAAATCCACCTCCGCACCGGTAGAGCGTCCAATCCAGTTGCGCTGCGAGACCTTTACGCGCTCAACGTAATCGACGGAATCCAAGTCGTCAAGCAGTCGCTGTGCATACTCGGTAATCTTGAGCATCCACTGGCTCTTTACGCGGCGAACCACCTCGCCGTGGCAGCGCTCGCAGGTGCCGTTTACCACCTCTTCGTTGGCGAGCACGACCTTGCAGTCGGTACACCAGTTTACCGCCATCTCCTTTTTGTAGGCAAGACCGCGGTTAAAGAGCTGTAAGAAGATCCACTGTGTCCAGCGGAAGTATTCGGGGTCGGTGGTGTTTACTTCACGCTTCCAGTCAAACGAAAGGCCGAGCGCCTTAAGCTGCGACTTGAAGCGGGCGATATTATCCCTTGTAACCACCTCGGGGTGGATGTGGTTTTTTATCGCATAGTTTTCGGTTGGTAGACCAAACGCGTCCCACCCCATGGGGTAGAGCACGTTAAAGCCCTGTAGGCGCTTTTTGCGCGAAACAATATCAAGGGCGGTGTAGGAGCGAGGATGCCCCACGTGCAGCCCCGCGCCCGACGGGTATGGAAACTCCACCAGCGCATAGTATTTGGGCAGGGTGTAATCGGCCTTAGCGGCGAACACATTCTTCTCATCCCAAATATGCTGCCACTTCGCCTCGACTTCTTTAAAGCTATCGTACTTCATTGTTTGTTGGTCATTCCTTTCAAAAAGTCCGCGCCAAAAGCATATGCACGGGCACCCTTTTTACTGCAAAAGGAAACCCGCGCTCCTATGTCAATCCTGCGTAAGCAGGGTTTGCGTGTC